>JBLMWS010000025.1:0-58419 GCA_050257355.1 Gemmatimonas sp. | reverse complement strand
TAGCCGAGCGGCGCCAGGGCCGCGGCGTAGAAGGCCTTGGCGCGGGCATAGTCGGAAACCGGGAAACCGACATGGTCGAGCATCGGAATCTCCTGCGATGATGGATCGAATCCGCCCCTTCGGTCACTTCAAAGCAACGTCGTCGCAGCGCATTGGCTTATGCGCGAATCAATTCGCCCGCCTCGCAACGGCAAGGCGAAAGCGGGAAATGCGGCCCGCGCAGACGATCAGATCTGCCGTTCGACCAGCTTCAGTTTGAGATCGGCGATGGCTTCCGCCGGGTTGAGGCCCTTCGGGCAGGCCTTGGCGCAGTTCATGATGGTGTGGCAGCGATACAGCCGGAACGGATCCTCGAGATTGTCCAGGCGCTCGCCGGTGCCTTCATCGCGGGAATCGTTGACCCAGCGCGAGGCCTGCAACAGGGCGGCAGGACCGAGGTAGCGCTCGCTGTTCCACCAGTAACTCGGGCACGACGTCGAGCAGCAGGCGCAGAGAATGCATTCATAGAGACCGTCGAGCTTTTCGCGATCCTGATGGCTCTGCCGCCATTCCTTCTGCGGCGTCGGCGAGTAGGTCTTCAGCCATGGTTCGATCGAAGCATATTGCGCATAGAAATTGGTCAGGTCGGGAACGAGGTCCTTGACCACGGGCTGATGCGGCAGCGGATTGATCGCCACCGCGCCCTCTTTGACGTCGTGCATCGACTTGGTGCAGGCCAGCGTGTTCTGGCCGTCGATGTTCATGGCACAAGAGCCGCAGACGCCCTCGCGGCAGGAGCGGCGGAATGTCAGCGAGGGGTCGATGTGGTTCTTGATCCAGATCAGACCATCCAGAACCATCGGGCCGCAATCGTCGGTGTTGACGTAATAGGTATCGACGCGCGGATTCTTGCCGTCGTCCGGATTCCAGCGATAGACCTTGAACTCGCGCGTGTTGCCGGCGCCGGCCGGCTTTGGCCAGGTCTTGCCGCCGGTGATCTTCGAATTCTTCGGAAGCGCGAATTCAACCATTTGCTCTGCCTCTGCCCTTCGCCCGTCATTGCTGGGCTCGACCCGGCAAGCCAGGTCAAACCCGCGCACGACAATCTCTCCTAGTACACCCGCGCCTTCGGCGGGATGTACTGCACATCGTTGGTCATGGTGTAGTTGTGTACCGGCCGGTAGTCGATCGCGGTCTTGCCGTTCGCATCCATCCAGGCCAGCGTGTGCTTCATCCAGTTTTTGTCGTCGCGCTCGGGGAAATCCTCACGGGCATGCGCGCCGCGGCTTTCGGTGCGGTTGGCCGCCGAGTCCATCGTTACGACCGCCTGCGCGATCAGATTGTCGAACTCAAGAGTCTCGATCAGGTCGGAATTCCAGATTAGCGAGCGGTCGGACACCGCGACGTCGGAAATCCCGCCGTGCACCTTGTGGATCAGGTTCTGGCCCTCGTGCAGCACCTCTCCGGTGCGGAACACGGCGCAATTGTTCTGCATCACGTGCTGCATACTTTCGCGCAGCTTGGCTGTCGGGGTACCGCCGGCGGCGTTGCGGTAACGATCGAGCCGGCTCAGCGCCATCTCGGCCGAGTCTGCCGGTAGATCGGGCTGCTTGCCGTTCGGCGTGAGCTTCTCGGCGCAGCGCAGCGCCGCAGCGCGGCCGAATACGACCAAGTCGATCAGCGAATTGGAACCGAGGCGGTTGGCGCCGTGCACGGAGACGCAGGCGGCTTCACCCACCGCCATCAGGCCCGGCACCACGGCATTGTCGTCGCCGTTCTTTTTCGTCAGCGCTTCGCCGTGGAAGTTGGTGGGGATGCCGCCCATATTGTAATGCGCAGTTGGCACGATCGGGATCGGCTCGCGCGTCACGTCGACGTTGGCAAAAATGCGCGCTGATTCCGAAATGCCGGGCAGCCGCTCCTGCAATATCTTCGGGTCGAGATGATCAAGGTGCAGGTAGATGTGGTCCTTCCGCTTGCCGACCCCGCGGCCCTCGCGGATCTCGATGGTCATGGCGCGTGACACCACGTCGCGCGAGGCAAGGTCCTTGGCCGACGGCGCATAGCGCTCCATGAAGCGCTCGCCTTCGGAATTGACGAGATAGCCGCCTTCGCCACGTGCGCCCTCGGTGACCAGGCAGCCGGCGCCATAGATTCCGGTGGGGTGGAACTGCACGAATTCCATGTCCTGCAAAGGCAGGCCAGCGCGTAGCGCCATGGCGCTGCCATCGCCGGTCTGCGTATGGGCGCCGGTGCAGGAATGATAGATGCGCCCGTAGCCGCCGGTGGCAAGAATCGTCGTCTGTGCGCGGAACCTGTGCAGCGTGCCGTCGTCGAGCTTCAGCGCGATGACACCGCGGCAGGTGCCCTGGTCGTCCATGATCAGGTCGATGGCGAAGAACTCGATGAAGAACTCGGCGGAGTGGCGCAGTGCTTGGCCGTACATGGTATGCAGCATGGCGTGGCCGGTGCGGTCGGCGGCAGCGCAGGTGCGCTGCGCCTGGCCCTTGCCGTAGTCGATCGTCATGCCGCCAAACGGCCGCTGGTAGATCTTGCCGTCTTCGGTGCGCGAGAACGGCACGCCCCAATGTTCGAGTTCGTAGACCGCCTCTGGCGCCTGGCGCACCATGTATTCGATCGAATCCTGGTCCCCTAGCCAGTCCGACCCTTTTACGGTGTCGTACATGTGCCAGCGCCAGTCATCGGGATGCATGTTGCCGAGCGATGCCGAAATGCCGCCTTGGGCGGCAACCGTATGCGAGCGGGTCGGGAACACCTTGGTGATGCAGGCGGTGCGCAGACCTGCCTCGCTGCAGCCGACCACGGCGCGCAGGCCCGCGCCGCCGGCGCCGACCACGACGACGTCGTAGGTATGATCCTCGATGGGGTAGGTTTTTCCGTTCGTAGCCGGAGTGCTGCCGCCGTTCGCGGCCTTGCCGTTGCCGTCAGCGGCCATGGCTTATACTCCCGATGACAATCTAAAGATGGCGTAGATCGACGCCAGCGCCACCGCAAAGGCGAAGAAGTTGTTGGCCATGATGGCGGCGAGTTTCAGCTTCTCGTCGTGGACGTAGTCTTCCACCACGACCTGCATGCCGATCTTCATGTGCCAGGTCGAGGCGATGATGAAGAGCAGGAGGATCAGCGCCACCCAGGGCGAGCCGAGCACTTGCGCGGCACCCGCCTGGTTGCGGCCAAGCACCATCATCACCACCACGATGCCCGGAATCATCAACAGCGTCATGGCGACGCCGGTGAGGCGCTGGCGCCAGAAATCCGATGTGCCGGAATGGGCGGAGCCGAGATTTCGGACGCGGCCGAGCGGCGTGCGCATGGAGGTAGAGGCGCGGGCCGCGCCGGGCGATTCGGAATAGCTCATCGGCCGCCTCCCATTGCATAGGCAATGATCCACAGCAGCACCGTCAGCGAAATGCCGCCGATCAGCGCTCCCCAGGTCAAGGCCTCGCGTTCATTCGCTTTGAAGCCATAGCCCAGGTCCCAGACGAAGTGCCTGATACCCGACAGGAGGTGGTGCATCAGCGCCCAGGTGTAACCGAACACGATCACACGGCCGATGAAGCTCGAGGTGAAGGCCTGGACATTGGCGTAAGCGGTCGGGCCTGAGGCTGCAGCAACCAGCCACCAGACGAGGAGGAGGGTGCCGGCATAGAGCGCCATCCCGGTGGCGCGATGGACGATCGACATGATCATCGTCAGCGTCCATCGATATGTCTGGATGTGGGGCGAGAGCGGTCGTTCGATCCTGGCGGTCATTTTCTCGCTGCTTTGGGCTGCCGTGAGCGGCTTGAACATTTGCGGGCCCGCGAACATGCGTCCCGAGATCGCGGGAGAGACGGGCCTTATTTACGGAGTTGACACAGCCAGTGCAACGACCAAATGCCTCGAAACCGAATCTACATTCATCGTTACGCGGCATCAAAACAGCTGGAAAATCCGGCTTGGTATACCAGATGGGGCAGCGTCCTTGAAGCGTCGAATCTTCATTTACTACTTACACAGGCGCGTCGCGGCGCGCGCCGGAAGAGGCTTCAACTCGCGCCAGTGCGCAGCGAGGAAATCCGCAAATATCCGGGTCTTCGACCGTGCAAGCCGGAACGACTCGAACAGCAAATCAAGCGCTGGGGTGCCGGACTCGCGCGCGGCACGGTGCGCCGGAGCCGGAACGAATCGCGTTCATCCCGCACTCGGCGAATGGGACACGCAGAGGCAAGGACCAAGGCTATTTATCCAGAGCTTGGCAGCTATCGGAATTTGCATTCCGCTCCCCTTTTATCGCTAGGCGTCGAATCGATGCGGGAGGCATCGTGGCGGGCCGTGATCTGTCCGAGCTCACCTCGAAACGGATGTTGGAGGCCGTCTTCGGCGGCTATCTTCTCACTGTGGGCAATCGGTTCGCGATCAGCCTGTGGTCCGGGCATTGAGGCTCGCGCACAAGACCTGCATTTGGCATGGCAAGGCGCGGCACCTCAATCCTTGAGCCGCACCTCGCTAAAGCGCCATTTGCGAAGATCGCCCACGTCCTCGATGCGTCCGGCTTCCGCGAGCGCCTGAAGCCTTGCTGCAAGCGCCTCGTCGCTGATCGAAATGCCGAGCTGGTTGCATTGCTCCAACGCCTGGCCAACGATCATGGCCACCTTCCGCCAGTGCGGCCTCATGACCGCGAAGATGATGGCGTCGATGTCGACGTCGGACACGTGCGGCGGCAATCGGACCTCGCTCCATCGAAGCGTACTGTTGATCTGCGGAATTTCCGCATCCTGTTCCGGAAGCTCCAATTCGGGACGTTGCTCAAAGATGGCCGCAAGCAGCTCGCCGTGCAAAACGTCAAGAACCTCACCGGCGAGATCGTCAAACTTCTCGCGATCCGCCTTGGGAAGACTGGCGATCACGCGTCTTGCGCGATCCATTGCAAGGTCGGCATCGCTCAAATGCTCTAGAATCGCGAGCGCCTGGTCTCTGGTCAACATGTTCAGTTCGCCACCGTCGCAGCCCCTTAGGACGTCGTATAAATATCCTTATACATGTCGCGCAAAATATTCTTCTGCACCTTGCCCATGGTGTTGCGCGGCAATTCGTCGACCACGAACACGCGCTTCGGCATCTTGAACTTGGCGAGCCGGCCCTCGAGCCCCTTCAGCACGGCCGCTTCGTCCACCTTGGCGTCGGCGTGCTTGACCACGACGGCGGTGACGCCTTCGCCGAAATCGGCATGCGGCACGCCGATTACGGCGGATTCCACCACGCCCGGCATGGCGTCGATCTCGCTCTCGATTTCCTTCGGGTAGACGTTGAAGCCGCCGGAGATCACGAGATCCTTGCCGCGCCCGACGATGTGCACATAACCCTTGTCGTCGATCTTGCCGAGATCGCCGGTGATGAAGAAGCCGTCATCGCGGAATTCGGATTTGGTCTTTTCCGGCATCCGCCAATAGCCCTTGAACACGTTCGGCCCCTTCACTTCGATCATGCCGATGGTCTCGGGCGGCAGCACCTTGCCGGTCTCGGGGTCGGTGACGCGCGCCGACACGCCGGGGAGTGGATGGCCGACTGCGCCGGGCACCCGCTCGCCGTCGTAGGGGTTCGAGGTGTTCATATTGGTCTCGGTCATGCCGTAGCGCTCGAGCACGGCGTGGCCGGTGCGCGCGAACCATTCGCGGTGGGTGTCGGCAAGCAGCGGCGCCGAGCCGGAGACGAACAGCCGCATGTGCTTCGTCGTTTCGCGCGACAGCGCGGGATTCTGCAATAGCCGGGTATAGAAGGTCGGCACACCCATCAACACGGTCGCGCGCGCCATCAGCTTGATAATGGCGTCGGGATCGAATTTCGGCAGGAAGATCATCGAGGCGCGGGCGAACAGCGTCACGTTGCTCGCCACGAACAGACCGTGGGTGTGATAGATCGGCAGCGCGTGGATCAAGACGTCCTTGTCCGTGAAGCGCCAGTAATCCACGAGCGTCAGCGAGTTCGACGCCAGATTGTCGTGGCTGAGCATCGCCCCCTTGGAGCGGCCGGTGGTGCCCGAGGTGTAGAGGATCGCCGCGAGATCGTCGTTGCCGCGGGCGATGGTCTCGAAGGCCGGGCTTGCCTGGGCGGCCGCCTGCGTCAGCGAGCCCTGGCCATGGCCATCCAGTGTCTCGACCTTGGCCTTTACCTTGGTGGCGATCGCCCCGATGCCTTCGGCCTTGGCGGGATCGCACACCACCAGCGACGGCTCGGCGTCGGTGATGAAGTAGTCGAGTTCGTTCAGTGTATAGGCGGTGTTGAGCGGCAGATAGACGGCGCCGGCGCGCACGGTTGCAAGGTAGAGCACAAGGTTCGCGACCGATTTTTCGACCTGTGCCGCGACCCGGTCACCCGGCTTCACCCCGCGCGATGCCAGAATATTGGCGAATTGGCCGGCCCGCGCGATCAGCTCGCCATAGGTGATGCGCTCACCCTGATGCGTTTCGATGGCGAGCCGGTTGGGGTCGTCGAGACCGTCGAAGAGGCGGGAAAACAGGTTGGCGTTGGCGCTTTGGTTCATGCAACATTCCGTGGGGCACGGCCTCTTTGTCCAGGCTGCATTAGCAAGAACGCCCTTCAAAAAGCAACGGAGACAGTTGGCATGACAAATGGCGGGAAACGCGTGGCCTGGGTGACGGGCGGCGGCAGCGGCATCGGGGAAGCCGGCGCTGAGGCGCTGGCCGCGGACGGCTGGACGGTGGTCGTTTCGGGCCGCCGCAAGGCGGCGCTGGATGCCGTGGCCGCGAAAATCACCGAGGCCGACGGGGCCTGTGAAGCGATCCCGCTCGACGTCAGCGTGGCAGCCGATGTCGAAAACGTGGCCGAGCAGATCCTGGCCCGCCACGGCCGTATCGATGTTCTGGTCAATAGTGCCGGCATCAACGTGCCGAAGCGGAGCTGGGCGGATATGGAACTGGAGGGGTGGAAAAGCCTGGTCGAGATCAACCTCAACGGCGTGCTCTATTGCATGCGCGCGGTGCTGCCCGCGATGCGGGCCCGCAAGGACGGCTTGATCATCAATGTCTCGTCCTGGGCCGGCCGCCACGTCTCGAAGATGCCCGGCCCGGCCTACACCACGACCAAACATGCCGTGCTGGCGCTGACCCATTCGTTCAACATGGATGAATGCGTCAACGGCCTGCGCGCCTGCTGCCTGATGCCCGGCGAGGTCGCAACCCCGATCCTCAAATTGCGCCCGGCGGTGCCGAGCGAGGAGGAGCAGGCCAGGATGCTGCAGCCCGAGGATCTCGGCCGCACGATCGCTTTCGTCGCCAGCCTGCCGCCCCGGGTCTGCGTGAACGAGATCCTGATCAGCCCGACCTGGAACAGGGGTTTTATCCAGACGCCGGCGAACAGGGATTAGCCGGATGGAGGCTCGCCTCTTTGTGAACGGCGATCGGCCAAAGGCATTATTTTGACAGCGTGGGTTCAGTAACGGGACGACAGTTCCAGGCGTATAGTCGCTTGAGCACGATCCGCAGACCCGGTGCCCCTGCTGACGAAGCCGAGGCGCTTGGGCGAGATCATTCTCGGGAGACCGCGTGGAGCGGGATGGCGGTTCCTGGAACGCCACCCCGCTCTGACGGCAATCGAAAACGGAGCCACCATGTCGACCCTCACAGCCACCGAGGACCATGCGATGCGAGAGCCGGCAAAGGTGATTCAGCCGGCCTGGGTGCGGATCATGCACTGGATCAATGCGGTTGCGATCATCCTGATGGTCACGTCGGGCTGGCAGATCTATAACGCCTCACCGCTGTTCGATTTCACCTTCTCGCGTAACATCACGCTCGGCGGCTGGCTCGGCGGGGCGCTGCTGTGGCATTTCGCGGCGATGTGGCTGTTGACGATCAATGGCCTGGCCTATCTGGTGACGGGACTTGCGACCGGCCGCTTCCGCAAAAAGCTGCTGCCGATTTCGCCCAAGGGTGTGCTCGCCGATCTGAGGGCGGCGCTGACCTTCAAACTCGCCCATGACGATCTCTCGACCTACAACTACGTGCAAAGGCTGCTCTATGCCGGGATCATCTTGGTCGGCATCGTCATCGTGCTGTCGGGCCTTTCGATCTGGAAGCCGGTACAGTTTCAATATCTAACGGCGGTGTTCGGCGGCTACGACGTGGCGCGCTACGTGCATTTCGTCTGCATGTCGCTGATCTGCCTGTTCCTGATCGTCCACGTGGCGCTGGCGCTGCTCGTGCCGAAGAGCCTGCGCGCGATGATTATTGGCCGCTAAGCTGTTCCGGGAGAAACATCATGGCTCGCAAACGCTCACCGCTGATCCCCGGCGTCGACACGCGGCTTCTGGTCAGGGACGCGATCAAGACGATGCCCGACCTGACGCGCCGACGCTTCATCACGACCGGCGCGAGCCTGGGCGCGCTGACGCTGTTGACCGGTTGCGACGTGCTCGACAGCGACTCCGCCGAGCAGATGCTGGCGCAGGTCTCGAAATTCAATGATGCCGTGCAATCCTGGATATTCAATCCGAATACGCTGGCGCCGACCTATCCCGAAAGCGCCATCACGAAGCCGTTTCCGTTCAACGCCTATTACGATCTCGACGAGGCGCCGGAGATCGACGGCAAGGACTGGAAGCTCGACGTGCGCGGCCTCGTCGAGAACAAGAAGTCCTGGACGCTGGACGAGCTTTACAAGCTGCCGGAGGTCAAGCAGATCACGCGCCATGTCTGCGTCGAGGGCTGGAGCGCGATCGGCAGCTGGACCGGCACGCCGTTGCGCGATTTCCTCAAGCTGATCGGAGCCGACACCCGCGCCCGATATGTCTGGTTCCAATGCGCCGACAAGGACGGCTACAACTCGCCGCTCGACATGGAAACAGCGCTGCATCCGCAGACGCAGATGACGTTCAAATTCGCCGATCAGATCCTGCCGCGTGCCTATGGCTATCCGATGAAGATCAGGGTGCCCACCAAGCTCGGCTTCAAGAACCCGAAATATGTGATCTCGATGGAGGTCACCAATGATTACAAGGGCGGCTATTGGGAAGACCAGGGCTATAATTCGTTCAGCGGGAGTTAGCCCCTCCGTCGTCCCGGCTTTTTTGTCGGGACGACGGCAGCTACGACGCGGGCCTTGGCTTCAGCTTTCTCTGGCAGGCTGCAGCAATCACGCCCAGCACCAGCATCATGGCCGAAATATCCAGCGCGTAAGTCAGGCTGCCGAGCGCATCGGTGACTGCGCCGACCACGAAAGGTCCGAGCGTCTGGCCGATACCGAAGGCGATGGTCATGGCGGCAATCGCGGCCGGCCAGGCCGATGGCGGGTAGTTGAGGCGCACGAAGGCGGTGGTCGAGCCGGCCACCGCAAAGAAAGCCACGCCAAAGATGATGGCCGATAGCGCAAGCCACGGGGTCGAATGGCCAAGGATCGGCAACGCTGCGCCGATGGCGTTGACGGCAAGGACAATCGCGGTGGCGAGGCCGCCGCGGTCCAGCGCCAGCGTGCCGCGCCACACCCAGGGCGTGGCAAAGGCGGAGAGGCCGATCAGGCTCCAAAACGCGGCTTGCGCGAGCGCGCCGCCGCCGAGATCGCGGACATAGGCGATCATGAAAGTCATGTAGGCGATATAGCCCGCGCCGAAGAGGAAATAGCCGATCAGATAAATTGCCACGGGCCAGAGTGAAAAGCTCGCCGCTGCGCTGTCCGTCATTCCGGCCTTGCTCTCGATCCGCGTCAGCAACAACGGAACGGTCAGGGGAACAGACAGCGCAGTCAGGGCCCACCACACGACCCACCACGAGCCGGCGCCGCAGGCCTGCAGAACAAAAGGCGCGATCAGGCCTGAGGCCAGGATGCCGAGTCCGGGGCCGGCGTAGAACAGGCTCAGCAGGAAACTCGCCCGTTCGGGGTAGGATTGCGCGATCTGGGCCGCGAGCGCGCCGCCTGCAACGAAACTGGCGGCGGCGGCGAAGCCGCCAAGAAGGCGGGCGAAGCTCAGCACGATGAAATTGCCCGTGATCGCGCACAGTGCCAGTGCAGCGAGACTGACCAGCGTGCCCCAGCGGACCGCCGCCGACCAGCCGAATCGACGGATCAGGCGCGAGGCCAACAAAGCGCCGGCAAGGTAGCCTGCGGCATTGATCGTGTTCATGAACCCCGCCGCCGAATACGACCAATGCAGGGAGTCGCGCATGTCAGGCAGCACCAGCGCATAGGCGAAGCGCCCGATGCCGAGACCGACGGTTGCGGCGAGCGAGAGGGTCAGGATCAGCCGCGCGGGATGGGCGGTGCTGCGAGGGGAGTGAGGGGCGTGCAAGGGATGCTCCAAGGGGGCCATAGTCGCAGAGGTGGCCCGCTTTGCCCAGCCGCGGCTGGGACAATGGTGTCTTGCCAATCGCGCAATGGCGCTTTAGCACTCCGCGCGGATTTCAAGACTCTCCGTCATGCCCGGCCTTGTGCCGGAGATCCACGCCGTTCGGGCTCTTCTGATCCGAGGACGTGGATGGCCGGGACAAGCCGGCCATGACGGACAAGGCGAGGACACAATCATGGCTGCACACAAACTGCTGCTTCTGCCCGGCGATGGCATCGGTCCCGAAGTCATGGCGGAGGTGAAGCGCCTGATCGATTGGCTCAATGCCAAGGGCATCGCGCATTTCGAGACCGAGCAGGGCCTGGTTGGCGGTGCCGCCTATGACGCGCACAAGGTTTCGATCTCGGAAGGCGACATGGCCAAGGCGAAGGCCGCGGACGCGGTGATCTTTGGCGCGGTTGGCGGCCCGAAATGGGATGGCGTCGCCTACGATGTCCGGCCCGAAGCCGGACTGCTGCGCCTGCGCAAGGATCTCGGCCTGTTCGCCAATTTGAGGCCTGCCGTGTGCTACCCGGCGCTGGCGGAAGCCTCCAGCCTGAAGCGCGAAGTGGTCGAGGGACTCGACATCATGATCGTGCGCGAACTCACCGGCGGCGTTTATTTCGGCGAGCCCAAGACCATCACCGACCTCGGCAACGGGCAGAAGCGCGCCGTCGATACCCAGGTCTACGACACCTACGAAATCGAGCGCATCGCGCGCGTCGCCTTTGATCTGGCGCGCAAACGTCGCAACAAGGTGACCTCGATGGAGAAGCGCAACGTCATGAAGACGGGCGTGCTCTGGAACGAGGTGGTGACCCAGGTTCATGACCGCGAGTACAAGGACGTCACGCTCGAGCATCAGCTCGCGGATTCCGGCGGCATGAATCTGGTGAAGTCGCCAAAACAGTTCGACGTCATCGTCACCGACAATCTGTTCGGCGACATGCTCTCCGACATCGCGGCGATGCTCACCGGCTCGCTCGGCATGCTGCCGTCGGCCTCGCTCGGCGAGATCGATGCGAAAAGCAAGAAGCGCAAGGCGCTGTACGAGCCGGTACACGGCTCAGCGCCGGACATTGCCGGAAAGGGGCTCGCGAACCCGATCGCGATGATCGCTTCCTTCGGCATGGCGCTGCGCTATTCCTTCGACATGGGCGCGCTCGCCGACAAGCTGGACGCCGCGATTGCCGCGGTGCTGGCGAGCGGCCTGCGCACAGCCGATATCAGGTCGGAGGGCACCAAGGCTGCCAGCACGGCGCAAATGGGCGAAGCGATCCTGAGGGAGCTGGAGAAGCTTCACGCCTAAAGCGCGATGAGGTTAGGTTGAATCGCTATCGCGCTTTAGCTCTTTGATTGAGCATGATCTCCGCGCAAACGCTTTGCGTTTGTCGCAAGGGAAAACCGCTTCACACTTTTCCCGATCATGCTTTAGCCCTCCGTCGTCCCGGCCAAGCGAAAGCGCAGAGCTGGGACCCATAACCACAGGGCGAAGTTTTCGCGAAGAACGTCACGCCGGCCTACGCCACAACAAAGGCCGGCGATTATAGGTCCCGGCCTTCGCCGGGACGACAACGATTGATCTCAGTACAGCGGGAACGTGGTCGGGTACCAACCACCCATATCGGAGGGCGGATTCAGCGGCTGGCGGTCGATCGGGCGGTTGTTGTTCTGACGCGCGAAGGACGGGAATCCCAGCTCCGGTGGGAAGGCGTAATCGGTGAACTTGCGTTCGCCGGGCAGCACCTCGGTGCCCGCGTCGAGCCAGGAGCGCTTCGAGATATAAAGACGGGTGTGCGGTCCCTGTTGCACGACCACATTGGGGCCCCGTGGGCCGTAATCGACCCGGCCGCGCTTGTCATATTTCAGCTTCTCGGCGTTCGCCGGGCCGATGCCGCCGGCTGCAAGGGCGCCCGCCGCGAGAAACAGCGCGAGACCGACGGCTCCGAATTTCCTTCTCATCATCACGTCCTTGAACAGCAAGCGTGGCGGTTAGCCAATTCTCTGATTGATTTGCACTTTATCTGCTGCGGCAAGATCCTCACAAGGTCAATCCGGCCACACCCTGGAACATAATGCGGCCTCGCTTGAGAAAGTTGCAGTAGATCAAAGCGCGCCGCGCAGGGGCAGTTTGTCTGCGTCGGTGATCCAATCCCCGGTCGCAGGTTCGGCCAGCGGCCGGTTTCCGCCGAGCTCACGGAAGGCTTGCTTGCGGCCGTCCTCGGGATGTCGAGGGAGGGGGTAAGTACCTGATTTCTCGTTCGGATCGCGTGCGCCGCGGGCGACGGCCGGCTGCGACCGGTCTGCGGCGGTCCAGCCCGGTCTGGGCGCGAGCCCAATCATCGCGATCTCAGGCAATTGCCGCCAAAAATGCACCGCCAGGATGGCGATGAGCGCCAAGGTCCCCACATAGGCAAACACACGCGCCACCGTCGCGCAGACCTCGTCGGCAAGGCTCGTCAGCGCCGGGTGGATTTTCGTCGAGCCTGGGGAACTGGCCGGATCGGCCCCAAACGGTCGCATGAAACGCGCTGGGCTGCATGGTAACGTTGTGTTGAGGCTGTTTCTCGCATAGAAGCGCTGCCGCTTCCTGTCCTTAAGCGAGTTGGGGCGAGGCATTTTTCGTCGGAGAGTCAACGATGGGTTACAAAGTGGCAGTGGTCGGCGCGACCGGCAATGTCGGGCGGGAAATGCTCACGATTCTGGACGAGCGCAAATTCCCCGCCGACGAGGTGGTTGCGCTCGCCTCGCGCCGCAGCGTCGGCATCGAGGTCTCCTACGGCGACAAGACGCTGAAGGTCAAAGCGCTCGAGCATTACGATTTCTCCGACGTCGACATTTGCCTGATGTCGGCCGGCGGCGCGGTATCGAAGGAATGGTCGCCGAAGATTGCGGCAGCCGGCGCAGTCGTGATCGACAACTCCTCGGCTTGGCGCATGGACCCGGACGTGCCGCTGATCGTGCCGGAGGTCAATGCCGATGCGACAGCCGGCTTCACCAAGAAGAACATCATCGCCAACCCGAACTGCTCGACCGCGCAGCTCGTCGTTGCCTTGAAGCCGCTGCATGATGCGGCGACCATCAAGCGCGTGGTGGTGGCGACCTATCAGTCCGTTTCGGGCGCCGGCAAGGATGCGATGGACGAACTGTTCTCGCAGACCAAGGCCGTCTACACCAATGACGAGCTGATCAACAAGAAATTCCCCAAGCGGATCGCGTTCAACGTCATCCCGGAAATCGACGTGTTCATGGAGGACGGCTACACCAAGGAAGAATGGAAGATGATGGCGGAGACCAAGAAGATTCTTGATCCCAAAATCAAGCTGACCGCGACCTGCGTGCGCGTGCCCGTCTTCGTCGGCCATTCCGAAGCCGTGAACGTCGAATTCGAGAAGCCGATCACGGCGGACGAGGCCCGCAGCATCCTGCGCAAGGCGCCCGGCTGCCTCGTCATCGACAAGCAGGAGCCCGGCGGTTACGTGACGCCCTACGAGGCGGCGGGCGAGGACGCGACCTATATCAGCCGCATCCGCGAGGATGCGACGGTGGAGAACGGCCTGTCGCTGTGGTGCGTGTCGGACAATTTGCGCAAGGGTGCGGCGCTCAACGCGGTGCAGATCGCGGAAGTGCTGATCAACCGCAAGCTGCTCACCGCCAAGAAAAAGGCGGCATGAGGTCGTAGCTGGCGGGCCTGTCATGACCGATCAACAGGCTCCTTCCCCGCGTCCGAATCCGGTCGAGCGTGGACTCGAATCGGTGATCTTCAACAGCCGCTGGCTGATGGCGCCGTTCTATATCGGGCTGGCCGTCAGTCTCGTCGTGCTGCTCCTGAAATTCCTGATGATGCTGTGGGAGTTCATCCTGCACGCCGTGGGGTCGAAGGAGTCCGACATCATTTTGGGCGTGCTGTCGCTAATCGACGTCGCGCTGGTCGGCAATCTGATCCTGATCGTCATGTTTTCCGGCTACGAGAATTTCGTGTCCAAGATCGATTCGGGCGGCCATCCGGGCTGGCCGGAATGGATGACCAAGGTCGATTTTGCCGGATTGAAGCAGAAGCTCCTCGCCTCCATCGTCGCGATCTCGGCGATCCAGGTGCTGAAGGCGTTCATGAACATCGACGCCGCCTTCGACGCCACCAAGATGGTCTGGCTGGTCGGCGTGCATCTCGTGTTCGTGATTTCGGCGCTGCTGCTCGCGCTGTCCGACCGCTGGTCGGCGGAGAAGGGCGAGTAGTCGTTACGTCAGCGGGACTACGGGAGCGCGCTGCTCGCCGCGCTCTTGAACTCCTTGGTTTCTTTGTCCAACACGAACAGCGAGCCTTCCGCCACGCCGAAATAGGCGCCGTGCAACTGCAATTGGCCGCTCTCGATTCTTGTGCGCACGAACGGAAAGGTCACCAGGTTTTCCAGGCTGCGGAACACTGCGGCCTTTTCGATACGCGTGACGAAATCCTGCATCGTCTCGTGCGGGCGTTGCTCGACCACCTCGCCCGGCTTGATGAACATGGCCATCCATTTGCCGATGAAGTCGCCCGGCGACAGCGGTTCGGCCTTGTCGATCAGAGCACGAACGCCGCCGCATTGCGCATGCCCCAGCACCACGATGTGCTTCACGCGCAGCACGTTGACGGCAAATTCGAGCGCGGCCGAGACACCATGCGCCGCGCTGTCGGGCTGGTAGACCGGCACCAGATTGGCGATGTTGCGCATGACGAACAATTCGCCGGGGCCGACGTCGAAAATCACCTCCGGCGACACACGCGAATCGCAGCAGCCGATCACCATCACCTCGGGTGACTGGCCGCGTACCGACAATTCCCTGTAGCGCGACTGCTCGATCGGCAGCCGTTCGGTGCGGAAGGCGCGGTAGCCCTCAAGCAGCCTTTTCGGAAACGTAATCATGGTTTCTTCGCATAACCCAAGGTGGCGCGCCGGAACAAGCCTTTCGCTTGAACAAGCGAAATGATATCGCCACGGTTCCCGACCGAGATCGAAGGAAATCCAGCCATGACCCGTCCGCGCCGCAGCGTCCTGTTCATGCCGGGATCCAACGCGAGGGCGCTGGAGAAGGCGCGGAACCTGCCTGCCGATGGCCTCGTCCTCGACCTCGAGGATTCAGTCGCGCCTGACGCCAAGGCCAAGGCTCGCGAGCAGATCGCACAAACCCTGAACACCAGGCCCTTTGGCAAGCGTGAGGTGCTGGTCCGCATCAACGCGCTGGATACGCCCTGGTGGCGCGATGATATCGCCATGGCGGCGGCCTCGGCGCCCGACGGCATCTTGGTGCCCAAGATCTCAAGCGTCGAGGATCTCGCCAGCGTCGGCGCGCGGCTCGCGGAGACCGGCGCGCCGGCTTCGCTTTCAGTGTGGGCCATGATCGAAACGGCGCGAGCGGTGCTGCACGCGGAGGAACTTGCGGCCACCGCGCGCGATCCCAAAGTGCGGCTCGCCGGCTTCGTGTTCGGTCCCAACGACATTTCGCGGGAGACCCGAATCAAGATGTTGCCGGGTCGTGCAACCATGATCCCGATGATCACACATTGCGTTCTTGCCGCGCGCGCGCACGGCATCGAAATGCTCGATGGTCCCTATAGCGACTTTTCCAATGTCGAGGGTTTTGCGGCGGAATGCCGCCAGGCGCGCGATCTCGGCTTCGACGGCAAGACGTTGATCCACCCGAGCCAGATCGAAGCCTGCAATGCCATCTTCACGCCGCCGGCCGAAGAGGTGGCGCAGGCGCGCCGGATCATCGCGGCGTTCCAACTGCCGGAGAATGCCGGCCGCGGCGCCATCTCCCTTGATGGGCAGATGGTCGAGCGGCTGCACGCCGAGATGGCCAAGCGCACCATCGCGATCGCGGATGCGATCGCGGCGATGAGCTAGAGAGCATAATCAGGACAAGTGTGAAGCGGCTTTCCCTCGCGGCAAACGCAACGTGTTTGCGCGGAGATCACGCTCAATCAAGGAGCCAAAGCGCGATAGCGATGGAACCCAATCTCATCGCGCTTCAGGCCGGCTCCGTAGCCTTGCTGAACTGGTCGATCGTCGGCGCGTTGAAGCAATATTCGCGATAGTGCTCCGCGGCCGTGCCGGCGGCGAGATCGTGATCGCACTGCCGCTTGTGCTGGCACATCGCACAGACACGCTCCATGTCGCGCAGGAGCGCCGGCTCCGCGCTGGCAAGGCTGCTTTCGTCGATGCCGAGCACCTTGAGCAGTTTCGGCAGTTCATCGGCGGCATGCGGTCCGTGGCGAACCAGCTCATCGAGGTCGTCGGACGTCATCCGCAAGTCGCCGGCGATGCGGTCGAATTCGTTGCGGTCGAGCTGACGCAGCTCGTTCAGCTCGCGGCGCTGCTTCAGCCACTCGTTGAAGGTGCCGAGCAGTTGGGACAGGCTGGAATTTGGCTTCTCATGGGCGGTCATGGTTCGACTCCAATCATGGCCGAGATAAACCACGATCGGCATCACCGCCTGTTGCGCTGGATCAAACCCCGCAAAGCGCGATGGATCGGTTTCAATCCGCCGTCGGGCTTCGGGTCACGCTCCCGACTTGCACGCGCGGGAGCCGAATCGGTCCGTCGCCCAGGCGTACAGGCTGCCGGGCACCGGCGGTAGTTTGGCGCGCCCTTTGGCCGACAGGTGGAAGCCGATCACCTCGGGAGCGCTGATCAGCGCGGAAAAATCGGACGGTTCGAAAAAGCGCTTGGGCTTGTCATGCACGGCGTAGAACGATTTGCGCGGGAGCGCATAGCGCAGCTCGTTGTAACGGCGGGCGAGGGCGGTCAACGCAGCCGGTCCGTAGAGCGCCAGACGGACATCGGAAACCCGCTCGGATCGGCCCGTCAGGCGATGCAGGGCAAAAGTCAGACGATGCCGCAGCGCGAGCCAGTCGGGCTCGAGATCGTCCTGCGCCATCAGCCTTTCGAAGGCGCCGACGATCGGATCCTCGGGTGGCAGATACAGCACCGAATTGCCGATCAGGTGCACGCGCTCCCAGGCGAAATAAGGCTTTGTGGGATCGACCTCGACGGGCTTGAGCAGCAGCACGTCGGCGTCGAGCCATAGCCCCGCGTTCCGCGCCATCAGGCGCATGCGAAAAAAATCGCTGAATTGCAGGATGGTCCAGTCGCGCCAGCTTCCATCCGGCTCGGCCGGACGCAGCTTCTCCGAAAAGGCGTGCGGCAGGATCGCCTCGGCTTCGGCGTTGGCGACGCCTTCGGGCAAACCGGGAATGGTATCGAAGCTATAGACGGTGACCTTGTGGCCGGCGGCGAGCTGCGATCGCAGGCAGGTCTGCCGCATCGGATCCAGCGGGCCGTGCCAGAAGGTGACGATGTCGGGCAGCATGCGTCACCTGGACCGGCAAAGCGTCGCAAAACCAAACGGAAACTGGTTCCCGAACAGCAAACGCCTCACAAGGAAAGCCGACGGAAGGCTCACGCCCAAGCGCGTTCGCGCTGGGCTTTGGCCTCATAGCTGTCGATGGAGGACTTCTTCTCCATGGTGAGCCCGATATCGTCCAGCCCGTTGATCAGGCAGTGCTTGCGGAACGGATCGATCTCGAACTTCACCGTGCCGCCGTCGGGACCGCGGATCTCCTGATTGGGCAGATCAATGGTCAGCGTGGCATTGGCGCCGCGCTCGGCATCGTCGAACAGCTTGTCCAGATCTTCCTGGCTGACGCGGATCGGCAGAATGCCGTTCTTGAAGCAATTGTTGTAGAAGATGTCGCCGAACGAGGTCGAAATCACGCAGCGGATGCCGAAATCGAGGAGCGCCCAGGGGGCGTGCTCGCGGCTCGAGCCGCAGCCGAAATTGTCGCCAGCGACCAAGACCTTGGCGTTGCGATAGGCCGGCTTGTTGAGCACGAAGTCCGGGTTCTCGCTGCCGTCGTCCTTGTAGCGCTGCTCGGAGAACAGGCCCTTGCCAAGACCGGTGCGCTTGATGGTCTTCAGATATTGCTTGGGGATGATCATGTCGGTGTCGACATTGATGATCTTCAGCGGCGCCGCGACCCCTTCCAGCGTGGTGAATTTATCCATCGGTGCTCGTCCCGTCGGTTCTGGGCAGGCTGGTGATTTATCGTGAATACGGCCGAGAATAAAGGCTAATCTGCCCGGGCTTCGACCTCGGCCATGTCGTCGTCCGAGAGCCCGAAATGATGGCCGATTTCGTGCACCAGCACGTGGCGGACGATGTCGCCCAGCCGCTCCTCGTGTTCGGCCCAGTAGTCCAGGATGGGACGGCGGTAGAGCCAAACCATGTTGGGCAGGCGGGCGACATCTCCGGTGCTTTGGTGCGGCAGGCCGACGCCCTGGAACAGGCCGAGCAGGTCGAACTCGCTCTCGCACTCCATCTCGTCGAGCACTTCGTCGCTCGGAAAATCATCGACGCGGATGATCACGCCTTCGCAGAGGTCGCGAAAGCGCTTCGGCAGGCGCTCGAAAAGCTCGTGCGCCATGGCTTCCATTTCGGCGAGCGACGGCGCTTTCAGATCGGTCCACATGGCCCCTGTTTAGCGTGGCTTCCACAACTCTGCATCTCGCTTTTGTGACGGGGCTGGCTGGCATCGGCGGCCAATGCTAGAATCATCGCCGCGGGGACAAGTCTGGGTGAGCGCCATGAAGTCGATCGGGGCGGCAGTGTTGATGATTGTGGCGGGCATGCTCATTGTGCCCGCAGCGCAAACTCGCGCGCAAAGCGCGTCGTCCGGTGTCCGCATCGCGCAATCGGTTCCGCCGGATCGACCGGCGCCGCATCGCGCGCGCCGGCCCTCGACGCGGCTGCGCGTTTATCCGAACTACCAGCCGCCGCCCGAGGTCGCTCCACGCTATTATCCCGGCCCGAATGCGGTCCGCGAATGCAACGCCACCTATGTGCAGGAATATCGGCCGAGCGGCACGGTCATCGTCCCGCGCATGAACTGCTATTGGCGTCCGGGTTAGAACATCCGCCGCTCGAGTTGCTGAGCGGGACGAACGCCTTCAACGGCTATACCCAATCCTTGAACGTCCAGGCTTTCACCTTCAGCTTCCACGGTGTCAGCTTTTCCAGCCGCCATTGTGCAAAGCGGCCGGGCGGCCAGTTGCTCAGACGCCGCTGTTGCTGCGGCTCCTCCTCGGGCTCCTCGATCACGGGCTTGACGGCGCGGACCTCGATCTGGCGCCCCTTCTGCCGTGTCGCATCTCTGATCAGGTCGACATATTCAGGCTTGTTGGCCATCACCGTTCCTTGCGCCGCAGGCCGCAAGCCTGCCGGCGCTTGTTTAAGGAGTCGTTGCGAAAGCCCGTCGGCTTGCGATGATGGTTAGCGCCAATCCCTCACATCGACGAAATGCCCGGCGATCGCGGCGGCCGCAGCCATCGTCGGCGACACCAGATGCGTGCGGCCCTTGAAGCCCTGCCGGCCCTCGAAATTGCGGTTCGAGGTCGAGGCGCAGCGCTCCTCCGGCTTCAGCTTGTCCGGATTCATCGCAAGGCACATCGAACAGCCGGGCTCGCGCCATTCGAAGCCAGCCTTGATGAAGATCTTGTCCAGGCCTTCCGCTTCCGCCTGCTCCTTCACGATGCCGGAGCCCGGTACGATCATGGCGTTGACATTGGCATTCACGGTTTTGCCTTCGGCGATCCGAGCGGCGGCGCGTAGGTCTTCGATGCGGCCGTTGGTGCAGGAGCCGATGAAGACGCGGTCGAGCTTGATGTCGGTGATCTTCGTCCCCGCGGCCAGGCCCATATATTTCAGCGCGCGATGCTTGGAGAGCCGCATGGCCTCATCCTCGATTTTGTCGGGATCCGGAACCGCGCCGGTGATGGAGACGACGTCTTCGGGCGAGGTACCCCAAGTGACGATTGGCGGCAGCCTTGCCGCGTCGAGCCTGATTTCGTGGTCGAAATGCGCGTTATCGTCGGAGCGCAGTGTCTCCCAGTAACGCATTGCCGCATCCCACGCCGCGCCCTGCGGCGCCTTCGGCCGGCCGCGCAGGAAGTCGAATGCCTTCTGGTCGGGCGCAACGAGGCCGGCACGCGCGCCGCCTTCGATCGACATGTTGCACACGGTCATGCGGCCTTCCATCGACAGCGCGCGAATGGCCTCGCCGGCATATTCCAGCACATAGCCGGTGCCGCCGGCAGTCCCGATTTCGCCGATGATGGCGAGGATGATGTCCTTCGCGGTCACGCCGTCAGGCAGTTGGCCGTCGACGGTGACGCGCATGTTCTTCGCTTTTTTCTGGATCAGCGTCTGGGTTGCGAGCACGTGCTCGACCTCGGACGTGCCGATGCCGTGGGCCAGCGCGCCAAATGCGCCATGGGTCGAGGTATGGCTGTCGCCGCAGACGATCGTGGTGCCGGGCAGGGTGAAACCCTGCTCGGGGCCGATCACGTGCACGATGCCCTGGCGCCTGTCGAACTCGTTGTAATACTCGATGCCGAAATCCCTGGCATTTTGCGCCAGTGTCTTGATCTGCTCGATGCTTTCAGGATCGGGATTGGGCTTGCTGCGATCCGTGGTCGGCACGTTGTGGTCGACGACCGCGAGCGTCTTTTCCGGCGCATGCACCTTGCGTCCTGCGACGCGCAGGCCTTCGAACGCCTGCGGCGAGGTCACCTCGTGCACGAGATGACGGTCGATATAGATCAGGCAGGTGCCGTCTTCGGCCTCGTGCACCAGATGGTCGTTCCAGATTTTGTCGTACAGCGTCGTCGGTTTGGACATGAGCGTAAGCTCCGGGCGGGATTTGTCGTGATGGATGAGGCGCCACAGCGCGCCGGCAAATTGAAGAACAGCGCAAGCGTCAGAATGCTCGCGTAAGCTCCGACGTGGCCGATGTCGCGAACCGGCCGAAGAAGCGGCCAGGCAGGCGCGAGCGGTCGTCGATCACGACGCGCCGGCAAGCCATGCTGGTGTGCTCCAAGATCATCCCAAATTTCTAACACAGGCCCTGCAGCTGCGACAATCAATCCATTGGCAGGGCAGCATCACCTCGTCATCGCCGGGCCGGACCCGCCAATCCATCGACCGTCCGAAGTGCATCGCCTGTTGATGTGACGGGCAGGCGGTGTCGGATCGAGCAGATGGATAGGCGTCAAAAAACAAAAGCGCGGGGATCGTCCCCGCGCTCTTCGTCAAATTCCAGCGAGCTCCGCTGCTTATTCGCCGACAGCGGCGGCGCGATCCTGCTTGTCCTGCTTCTCGACGATGCGGGCGGATTTACCGCGCAGACTGCGCAGGTAATAGAGCTTGGCGCGGCGCACCTTGCCGCGGCGCACCACCTTGATGGAATCGATCATCGGCGACAGCACCGGGAACACGCGCTCGACCCCCTCTCCGTAGGAGATCTTGCGCACCGTGAAGCTCTCATTGATGCCCTGGCCGGAACGGCCGATGCAGACGCCTTCGTAGGCCTGCACGCGGGTGCGGTCGCCTTCCACCACCTTGACGCTGACGATCACGGTGTCGCCGGGCCCGAAATCCGGAATGTCCTTCTTGGCGGCAAGTTTCTCGTATTGCTCTTTCTCGAGCTGCTGAATCAAATTCACGGCTAAATCTCCATCGGCGGCGCGCCCGGCGGCTTTAGGAAAGCGCGGGCCTGCGCAGTCGTCCTTCATCCTGCGACTTCTCGGATTGGGCGCTCCTATACGGGAAAGCTCGCCGTTTGTCACCCGTCTGTTGTGTTTTTTCTGACCCCGTCTGGCGCGCCCCGTGCCGCCCAGAGATCTGGCCGCCGGATGCGGGTGAGGGCCTCGGCTTCCGCCCGCCGCCAGGCCGCGACCTTGGCGTGATCGCCGGAGATGAGGACCTCCGGGATGGGACGGCCCTCGAACACCTGTGGGCGGGTATATTGAGGGTATTCCAGTAATGCGGCGGAAAAGCTCTCTTCCGCCGCCGATTCCGCCTTGCCCATCACCCCCGGCAGCAGCCGGACAGAGGCATCGATCAGCGCCATAGCCGCGATTTCGCCGCCCGAGAGCACATAATCGCCGATCGATAGTTCCTCGAGGCTGCGCGCCTCGATCACCCGCTGGTCGACTCCCTCGAAGCGGCCGCAAACGATCAGCGGACCGGGGCCTGCGGCGAGTTCCCGCACCCGGGCCTGGGTCAATGGCCGACCACGCGGGCTCATCAACAGGCGCGGACGATCCGGGCCGACCTCGGCTGCGTCAATGGCTTGGGCCAGCACATCGGAACGCAGCACCATGCCCGGCCCGCCGCCGGCCGGCGTGTCGTCGACGCTGCGATGCCTGTCGGTGGCGGAAGCGCGGATGTCGCGTGCCTCAAGCGCCCACAGTCCGGAGGCCAGCGCTCGACCGGCCAGGCTGACGCCAAGCGGTCCCGGAAACATCTCCGGAAACAGCGTGAGCACCGTCGTCCGCCATATCGTCGGCTTCTCGGCCATTGCCTGTCCGCTCAAGGGAGTACGGCCGTCAGGTCGAGGCCCTGCATCAAGGCGGCAGCCTCTATCGCGCGCTCGAAGTCGGCGAGCGGAAAGGTGGTCACCACGATCTTCGTCAGATCGAGCAGGCCTTCGCGAGCGAGCGCGGCGAGCTGGCCGGGTGCTGTGCGATCGTACATGAATTGTCCGACGACCTCCCAGTCATTGGCTAGCATCTCGCGGAACGACAATTCCAGCGGCACCTCGGCGCTCCCCATCAGGACCAGCCGTCCGCCGCGCTTGAGTGTGCGCAAGCTCGAGAGCGTGGTGGAGGTGCTCTTGGCACTGCCCAGCAGATCGAGCGCGATGTCGGCACCGCCGCCCGCGGCGCGGCGGAGGGTGGGGAGATCGGCGGCCGCATCGCCGGTGAGGACGGCCGGGATCACGCGCGGGCCGAAGCTGTCGCGCAACTGTTCGAGCGCGGCCTGCTTGCGCCCTGCGGCGACGACGCGGCCAGCGCCCATCGCAACCGCCAGCATCACCGCGCCCGAGCCGAAATAGCCGGTCGCGCCGTTTATGATGATGGTCTGGCCACCGCGCAAGCCGCTGCGCTGCAGCCCGCCGAACGGTACGATCAGTTTCGCGAGCCCGATGAGCTCGGTTACCGGCTTGTCGTCAAGGCCGGACAGCGGCGTCACACAAGCCGCCGGCCAATGCGCGATCTCGGCGAAGACCCCGTCGTGCCAGCGCGACTGCAGCGCCAAGGCGGCGTCCGTGGTCACGGTGGCAGTGAGGCCGATCAAAATCTGCGGAGGCTCGCGGTCTGGAACATCGGCGCGCAAATGCGGGCTCAAGAAGACGCGATCGCCGCTTTGCACATGGCTGACGTTCTCACCGGCCGCGATCACCCGTCCGATGGCGTTGGTGCCGGGCACGAACGGCATCGGCGGCAGGCTGTAGGGGACTGCGCCCGACAGCACGCGTCCCATATAGGACAGCACCATGCCCGCCTCGATGCGGACCAGCACGCCATCGGGCGCGGGGTTCGGGGTCTCGACCGTGTCGAAGCGCAGATCGTTATGGGCGTGAAGGCGCCAGGCTTTGTGGGTCGCGGGCATTGGTATTGATTCCCATTCGCGGTCGTCCCGGACAAGCGAGCGAAAGCGATTGCGATCCGGGACCCATAATCACAGGATGCGGTTGTCGGGCGAACATCGTGCGCAAGGACGTCCGCCTGTGGTTATAGGTCCCGACGTTCGCCGGGACGACATCGTGGAGAGATTACGCGATTGCGGCTGACTTTGGCGAATCAAGCGGCATCCGGTTCGTCCCCTTCGATCTCCCGCGGCAGCGCGATAATCACCTGACCGCCGGCGAGATCGACCGTCGGCACGACGGCATTGGAGAACGGCAGCAGCATCGTCGTCCCGGCCGGCGGCGTGATCTCTAGAATGTCGCCGGCGCCGAAATTGTGGATCGCGGTCACGCGGCCCAGCGGCTCGCCCTCCGTGGTCACCGCATCTAGCCCGATCAAGTCCGCGTGGTAATATTCGCCGTCGTCCGTTGTCGGCAATTTTTCGCGCGGCACGTACAGCTCGAGGCCGTTGAGCCGCTCGGCCTCATCACGGGTGGTGATGCCCTTGAACTGCGCGACCAGAAAGCCCTTGGCCTCGCGTGCGCTCGTGACCTCGAACTGGCGCGTGCCATCCTTGGTGAGAAGCGGGCCGTAGCGTTTGACCGCCAATGGCTCTTCGGTGAACGTCCATAGCTTGACGGCGCCGCGCACGCCATGCGCAGCGCCGATCCTGGCGACGCAAACCTGCGCGGGCACCGTTCCAGGCCGCGACGATTACGCCGACTTGGCGGCGGCTTCGGCCTGGGCCTTCCGCTCCTTGCGCGGCACGGCTTTTTCCGGGTTGTTGCGCGCGGTGCGCTTGGCGACGCCCGCGGTGTCGAGGAAGCGCATCACGCGATCGGACGGCTGGGCGCCCTTGGCAAGCCAGGCCTTGACCTTGTCCATGTCGAGCTTCAGCCGGGCCTCATTGTCCTTCGGCAGCAGCGGGTTGAAATAGCCGAGGCGTTCGATGAAGCGGCCATCGCGCGGAAAACGCGAGTCGGCGACAACGACGTGATAGACCGGACGCTTCTTGGTGCCCGCGCGAGCGAGGCGGATGACGACTGACATTTGGTTCTCCTGTTGACGTCTAAATTGCTGGATTCAAGTGCTGTCGGTTCGTCATTGCGAGTGAAGCGAAGCAATCCAGAATGCTTGCGCAGCGACAATCTGGATTGCTTCGTCGCGGAGCCTGTCATCGGGCGCGCGTTCGCGCGACCCGTTGGCTCCTCGCAATGACGGCAAAGATTTCATTTCTTCTTCCCCAATCCCGGCAGAAGCCCGGGCAGGTTCGGCTTGTTGCTGATGCCGGTGAGCCCCGGCAGATTCGGCAGACCTGAGCGCAAGCCGGGCGGAAGATCCTGAGGCAAATTGGGCAGGTCGGCCGGCAGGCCGCCGCTCTTCATTTTCTCGGCCATCGCCTTCATCTGCTCGGGCGAGGGCATGGCGCCACCGCCAAAGCCCATGGCCTGCGCGATGCCGGCGAGCGGGCCGCGCTTGCCCGAGCCCATCGCCTTCATCACGTCGGCCATGTTCCGGTGCATCTTCAAGAGCTTGTTGACCTGCTCGACGCTCTGACCGGAACCCGCGGCGATGCGCTTCTTGCGGCTGGCTTTCAGGACATCCGGATGCCGCCGCTCGTCGCGCGTCATGGAATCGATGATCGCGATCTGGCGTTTCAATATCTTGTCGTCGAGGCCGGCCGCCGCGATCTGGTTCTTCATCTTGGCAATGCCCGGCATCATGCCCATCAGCCCCGAGATGCCGCCCATATTCGCCATCTGCGACAATTGCTCGCGCATGTCGTTGAGGTCGAATTGGCCCTTGCGCATCCGCTCGGCGGTGCGTGCGGCCTTTTCGGCATCGATCGAGGCGGCCGCCTTCTCCACCAGCGACACCACGTCGCCCATGCCGAGGATGCGTCCCGCGATGCGGCTCGGGTAGAAATCCTCCAGCGCATCGGTCTTCTCGCCGGTGCCGAGCAGCTTGATCGGCTTGCCGGTCACCGCGCGCATCGACAGCGCGGCGCCGCCGCGGCCGTCGCCATCGACGCGGGTCAGCACGATGCCGGTCAAGCCCACGCGCTGGTCGAAGGAGCGGGCGAGATTGACCGCGTCCTGCCCGGTCAGCGCGTCGGCGACCAGCAGCACCTCATGTGGATTGGCTGCGGCTTTGATTGCGGCCGCTTCCGCCATCATGTCTTCGTCCAGCGTGGTGCGGCCGGCGGTGTCGAGCAGCACCACGTCGTAGCCGCCGAGCTTGCCCGCTTCCATCGCGCGTTTTGCAATTTGCGTCGGCTGCTGTCCTTCCACGATCGGCAGCGTCGCGATCTCCAGATCGCGGCCCAGCACCGCGAGCTGCTCCATGGCCGCCGGTCGGTAGACGTCGAGGGAGGCCATCAGCACCTTGCGCTTGTCGCGCTGGGCCAGCCGGCGCGCGAGCTTCGCTGTGGTGGTGGTCTTACCGGACCCTTGCAGGCCGACCATCATGATCGGAACCGGCGGCACCGCATTGAGATCGATGGTCTGGCCGTCGGAACCGAGCGTGGCGACCAATTCGTCGTGGACGATCTTCACCACCATCTGGCCGGGGGTGACCGACTTGACCACGGTGGCGCCGACCGCCTGCTCCCGCACCTTCTCGGTGAAGCTCCGCACGACTTCCAGCGCGACGTCGGCTTCCAAGAGCGCGCGGCGCACCTCGCGCATCGCGGCGTCGACGTCCTTTTCGGTCAACGCACCGCGCCCCGTCAGACGATCGAGGATGCCGCCAAGCCTTTCCGACAGATTGTCGAACAATGCCGTTGTCCTTTGTCCTGCCCGCGCAGGGTTATCTCACTCAATTGACCGTCGCCGTGCCCGCGAAGGCGGGCACCCAGTACGCGGCGGCTTCGCGGCTGACGCGAGCTGCCTGGATCACCCGCTTCCGCGGGTGATGACGAGCTAGGTATCCTGGCGCGATACGCCAAGACACCGATCCAAACACACCGTTCCAAACACGATCGCGCCCGAGGGCGCATAGCGCTGTCGGGCGTTGACCTCCGGCCTCCAGGGCCGGGCGGTGGCTCGAAAAGGTCTCACTTTCCGATGAACGGCCCGCCTTAAACGCCCCCGCGGGGCAAAAGTCAAGGAAACTCGGGCAAATCTCGGGTTTGGCCGCCCCTCGGCCATTGGCTGCCCCCTTGCCTCAACGCCGTTTTTTGGCTCAATCGGCAGCAAAATGATCCGTCGTCGCAACAACATCTACTCCGGGCCCAAATCCGACCATTTCGACGGCGAGCGCTTCTTCGATCCCGACGGCGCGCCGCCGAAACCTTTGCGGGACCTGCTGCGCTGGCAATTCGATCGCGACCGGAGGCGCGCCCACTGGCCGAACTGGGCGCCCAGTCCGTTTTCGGACATCCCGCCGCCGCGGGTCGACGGCGGCAAGGTGCGGCTCTCCTTCGTGGGCCATGTGAGCTGGCTGGTTCAGACCGCGGGCCTGAACATTCTCGTCGACCCGGTCTGGTCGATGCGAGTCTCGCCGTTCGCCTGGGCGGGGCCGCGGCGCCACAACGATCCCGGCATTGCATTCGAGGCGCTGCCGGAAATTGATGTCGTGCTGGTCTCGCATGGCCATTATGACCATCTCGACATTGCCTCCGTCTCAAGACTCGCCAGGCAATTCTCCCCGCGCGTGATCACGCCGCTCGGCAATGATCTCGCTATGCAGGCGGCCGACGCCACCATCAAAGCGGAAAGCTTCGATTGGCACGACCGCGTCGTGCTGAGCGACGAGGTTGCCGTGACCCTGGTGCCGACGCGGCATTGGTCGGCGCGCGGCCTGTTCGATCGCAACCGCGCGCTGTGGGCGAGCTTTGTGCTGGAGACTCCGGCCGGCAACATCTACATCGTCTGCGACTCCGGTTACGGCGAGGGCGAGCATTTTCGCCGCGTGGCGGAGGCTCACGGCCCCCTCAGGCTCGCGATCCTGCCGATCGGGGCCTACGAGCCGCGCTGGTTCATGCGCGACCAGCACATGAACCCCTCCGACGCGGTAAGGGCATTGTGCGATTGCGGCGCCGAGCAGGCGCTCGCGCATCATCACGGCACCTTTCAGCTCACCGATGAGGCCATCGACGCGCCGGTGCTGGCGCTGGCAGCTGCGCTCGATGAAGCGGGCATTCCGCGCGAGCGGTTCGCGGCGCTGCAGCCCGGGCAGGTCTGGGAGCTTTGACTCCGTCGCCCCCGGCTATTTGCCGGGCGACGGCCTGCTATTGTGCGGCTGCCTTGATCGCCCAGGTCACGCTCACGGTCACCGACAGCGTTTCTTCGCCTTGCGCGATCGGCGTCGGGGCTGCCATTGCCATCGGTGCCGCGGCCATCTTGGCCCGGAACATCGGCGCAGGGGGCCCGCCCTCGACGATGGACAGCGGCGCGCCCAGCGTGACACCCGCGGCCTTGGCATAGACCTCGGCCTTGCGGCGGGCATCAGCCATCGCCTGCTCGCGCGCCTCGTCCAGCAGTTTGGACGGGTGCTCAACCGTGAAGTTGACGTTGCCGACGTCGTTGGCGCCGGCGCCGACAAGGGCGTCGATCGTGCTTGCGACCTTGCCGACGTCGTGCAGCCTGATGGTCACGCGGTTGCTGGCGCGGTAGCCGACGATCGGCGAGGGTCCCGAGCGGTTTTGCGCGTATTGCGGCTGCAGCGACAGGCGGGACGTCTGCACGTCCTTGTCGGCAATGCCGGCGCCCTTCAGCGCGGCCAGTACCTTGGACATGGCCGTGTTGTTGGCTTCCGAAGCCTCACGCGCGGTCTTGCCGTCGGAGGCGACCCCGGCATCAAGTTGCGCGAGGTCGGGCGGGGCGGAAACCGAGGCTTCGCCGGTTACCGAGATCGCCGGAGGGATATCGGTATCGGCCAGCGCCGGCGCGCTGAACAGCGGGACTGCCGCGATTGCGGCGATGATGGCAAAACGGTGCATGATGGGGCTCACTTCAGCGGCACATAAATGTCGATCACCAATTTGTCCTCGGCGGTCTTCAAGGGATCGGTGATGTATTCCTCGATGAACATGTCCTTGGCTTCGAGCTTCTTCTCGTCGAGATGGTTGGTGATCGCCTCATAGGTGTTGTCCATATTGTCGTAGGAGCCGCGATGGACGAATTTCAGCGCCTTGCCTTCGGGCGATTGGCCCATGCTCGTGCCTTTCGGCAGGTTCTTGGGCTCCTGGTCGACCGGGATTTCCGCCATATAGGTGAACCCGTTGTCGTCGGTGGAAGTGTAGACGATCATCGGATTGCCTGACGGCCTGATGCCCTGCTTTTCCAGGAGCGTGTCCAACGCCTTGAGCGAATCGACGAGCGTGTCGAACGCGTTGTCCCAATTGGCGCTGCCCTTGGAGATGACGACTTTTTTCGCGTCGAGATTGATCGGTTCACCGAACGGGTCGGCGGTCTTGACCGGTGCCGTGGGCGCCGGAGCCTGTGCGGCGGCCGGCGGCGCCGAAGGCGTGGGCGACGGGCTCGCGGCTGGAGCCGGACTTGCAACCGGCGCCGGACTTGCCGCAGGCGCCGGGCTTGCCGCTGGGGCGGGACTGGCGCTTGGTGCCGGCGACGGACTGGCGGAAACCGAAGGCGCGGGCGTCGCCGGCGACTGCGCAAGGACCTGCTGCGCAGCGAGCAGAAGCGCGACGGCGGGGACCAGCGCGGCAAAACCGAGGCGGAACATGCGGAAATTCATCTGTATTCTCCAAGACCGGCAACAAGGCCGGTGAAGCAATCGCTGTCTAACATGATGACTGTCGTTTCGTCCCCCAACAGATGGGTCACCCGGTTCTGCGTGGGCTGGTCAGCGCCTCATCATTGGCCATATAAGGCAGAGACAATTTGGATATTTTGATGAGCGCGCTCGCCAACCACGCCTTTGCCAAGATGAACGGCATCGGCAACGAGATCGTCGTCGTCGACCTGCGCGACGCGAAGGGGTCTGTAACCCCTGCGGAGGCGCGAGCGGTCGCCGGACACGTCGCTTACGACCAGTTGATGGTGCTCGAGAGGCCGCGTCTTGCCGGGACCGAGGCTTTCATCCGCATCTACAACAATGACGGCTCCGAGGCCGGCGCCTGCGGCAACGGCATGCGCTGCGTGGTACGCCGCGTTTTTGAGGCGAGCGGCGCGCGTGCCGTCACTTTCGAGACCAGGGCAGGGCTGTTGAACTGCTGGCAGGGTGCTTCGCCCGAGCTGTACACCGTCGATATGGGCGCGCCGAAATTCGGCTGGCAGGATATTCCGCTCGCCGAGGAGTTTCGCGATACGCGCTACATCGAATTGCAGATCGGCCCGATCGATGCGCCGATCCTGCATTCGCCGTCCGCCGTCAACATGGGAAATCCGCACGCCATCTTCTGGGTCGATGACGTGGATGCCTATGACCTCGGGCGCTTCGGCCCGCTGCTGGAAAACCACCCGATCTTTCCGGAGCGCGCCAACATCACGCTTGCCCATATTGTCGATCGCGACCACATCACCATCCGCACCTGGGAGCGTGGGGCTGGGCTGACCAAGGCCTGTGGCTCGGCGGCCTGCGCGACCGCGGTGGCCGCGGCGCGCCTGAAGCGCGCCAACCGGACCGTGGAGGTCACATTGCCGGGCGGCAAGCTGTCGATCGAATGGCGCGAGCGCGACGACCACGTGCTGATGACGGGCACGGCGACCTTCGAATACGAGGGGCGGTTCGACCCGGCGCTGTTTGCCAATGTCGCGTGAGGTGCGATGAGCGTCGAGGTCGTCACCTTCGGTTGCCGGCTCAATGCCTTCGAATCCGAGGTGATCGCGCGTGAGGCCGAAGGTGCGGGGCTGTCCGATACCATCGTCATCAACAGCTGTGCGGTAACCAACGAAGCCGTCGCGCAGGCGCGACAGTCAATTAGGCGGCTGAAGCGCGAGCGGCCCGGTGCGCGGATCGTCGTGACCGGCTGCGCAGCGCAGACGCAAGCCGCGATGTTCGCCGAAATGGGCGAGGTCGATCGGGTCATCGGCAACGACGACAAGGTGCGGCGCGAGGCCTGGCGCGCGGCGCGGGCCGCCTTCGGCGTCAATGCCGGCGGAAAGATCGCCGTCAGCGACATCATGGCCGTAAAAGAGATGGCGCCGCATCTCGTCGACGGCTTCCAGCACGGCCTGCCGCGGGTATTCGTGCAAGTGCAGAACGGCTGCGATCACCGCTGCACCTTCTGCATCATCCCGTTCGGTCGCGGCAATTCGCGCTCGGTGCCGATGGGTGCCGTGGTCGATCAGGTGCGCACGCTTGTCGAGCGCGGACATGCGGAGATCGTGCTGACCGGGGTCGATCTCACGAGCTATGGCGCCGACCTGCCGGGCGCGCCGAAGCTCGGGGCGTTGACCAAGCAAATCCTCAAGCATGTGCCTGACTTGCGCCGATTGCGGCTTTCGTCGATCGACTCGATCGAGGCGGATGCCGACCTGCTCGATGTGATCGCCAGCGATGAACGGCTGATGCCGCATCTGCATTTGTCGCTGCAATCCGGCGATGATCTGATCCTGAAGCGGATGAAACGGCGGCATTTGCGCTCCGACGCGATTGCGTTCTGCGCCGAGGTGCGCCGGCTCCGGCCCGACATCGCGCTGGGCGCCGACATCATTGCCGGGTTTCCGACCGAGAGCGAGCAGGCGTTTGCGCGCTCGCTCGATTTGGTCGAGGAGTGCGGCCTGACCTTTCTGCACGTCTTCCCCTATTCGCCGCGGCCGGGCACGCCGGCAGCCCGCATGCCGCAGCTTTCAAGCAACATCATCAAGGAGCGCGCGCGGCGCTTGCGGGCGGTGGGTGAGGCTGCGTTGCGGCAGCGGTTGGAAGCCGAGGTCGGAGCCACGCGCAATGTGCTGATCGAGAGCGCGACGCTCGGGCGGACCGAACATTACTTGCCGGTAGCGATTTCCGATGAGGTGGCGGGCAGCGTGCGCCGCCTCACGATCACTGCTCATGATGGTCTGCGGCTTGTCTCATAATTCCGCTGTCGTCGCCCGGCTTGACCGGGCGACCCAGTACGCCGCGGTCTATCGAGGAACTCCAGGAGCATCTCTGGAATACTGGATCATCCGCTTTCGCGGATGATCCAGCATCAGGTGGGGCGCTACTCCCCGTTCCAGCCGCACGCTTTCAATCGCTCGTGCATGTGCGCGGGCGGCGGCGCTTTCACGCGCACCGGCTCCTTGTTTTTCGAGATCGGAATCACGAGCTCGCGCGAGTGCAGATGCAATCGTGGCTCGCCGAAACGCGGACCGTTGCCGTAGACGTTGTCGCCGACGATCGGCCAGCCCTGGGCTGCCGCATGGACCCGCAATTGATGGGTGCGCCCGGTGATGGGTTCCATGGCGAGCCAGGCGAGACCATCGCTGCGTCCGAGCACCTTCCATTTCGTTACGGCGGGCTGGCCCTCGGGATCCGGCTTCTGCCACCAGCCGCGTTCGATGTTCTGGCGCCCGAGCGCCAACTCGATCACGCCCTCATCGGCGGTGGGCCCGCCTTCCACCACGGCCCAATAAGTCTTGGCGATCTTGCCGTGCTTGAACAAAAGCCCAAGCGAAGCCGTTGCCTTGCGATGGCGACCCAGGATCAGGCAGCCCGACGTGTCCTTGTCTAGCCGGTGGGCCAGCACCGGCGGTCGCGGCAGTCCAAAGCGCAGCGCTTCGAAGGAGGCTTCGAGGTTCGCGCCGCCCTTGGGACCGCGGTGCACCGGCAGGCCGGCCGGCTTGTCGATCACCAGCATCAGCCCGTCGCGATGAAGGACGCGCGCCTGGATTTCTTCGGCGGTCAGTTCGGGAGCGTCCATCGGAAGTGCAAGACTTTTGTTTGCTGCGAGGAACGGCTAACACACCCACCATGAACGACACCACCCAAGATGCACCAAAATTGAGCTGGTGGCGCCGGCTGTCCAGCGGGTTGAAGCGGACCTCCGCTTCGCTGGGATCGGCGGTCGCCGACCTTGTCACCAAGCGCAAGCTCGACCGCGCGATGCTCGACGATATCGAGGACGTGCTGCTGCGCGCCGATCTCGGAACCGAAGTCGCCACGCGCATTGCGGATGCGGTCGGCGCGGGACGGTATGACAAAGCCATCAGCGCCGACGAGGTCAAGAGCGTGGTGGCGGAGGAGGTCGAGAAAGTGCTCGCGCCGGTGGCGAAGGCGCTTGCGATCGACGCGGCGAAAAAGCCGTTCGTGATCCTGGTCGTCGGGGTCAACGGCTCGGGCAAGACCACCACGATCGGCAAGCTCGCCGCAAAGTTTTCGGCCGAAGGCCGCAGCGTGATGCTTGCCGCTGGTGACACCTTCCGTGCCGCGGCCATCGAGCAGCTGAAGGTTTGGGGCGAGCGCACCAAGTCGCCGGTCGTCGCCGGAGCCCAGGGCTCCGATGCCGCAAGCCTCGCGTTCAACGCGCTCACCGCCGCCAAGGAACAGGGGCGCGATGTGCTCATGATCGACACCGCCGGTCGGCTGCAAAACAAGGCGGAGCTGATGAACGAGCTGGAAAAGGTCGTTCGCGTGATCAGGAAGGTCGATGCCTCGGCGCCGCACGCGGTGTTGCTGGTGCTGGATGCGACCGTCGGACAAAACGCGCTGTCCCAGGTCGAGGCATTTCACCGCACCGCGGGCGTCACCGGCCTCGTCATGACCAAGCTCGATGGCACGGCGCGCGGCGGCATCCTGGTTGCACTGGCAGAAAAGCACAAACTGCCGGTGCATTTCATCGGCGTCGGTGAAGGCGTCGAGGATCTTGCGGCGTTTACCGCCAAGGACTTCGCCAAGGCGATTGCGGGGATCGAAAGCTAGATTTTTCCCTTGTCATGCCGCTCACCTGCGGGCATCCACAACGCCACGCTGCCGCCGCCACGCACCATCACTGCAAACCTGGATCACCCGCTCAGCGGGTGCTGACAGCAACAGAAGGCACCTATGGACAAGACCCAGCCGCATCCGCTGTTCAAGCTCGCGACCGAACTCGGTCCGCTCCTGGTGTTCTTTGTCGCTAACGCCAAATTCCATCTCTTCGTCGCGACCGGCGCCTTCATGGTCGCGATCGTCGTGGCGATGATTGCATCCTATGTGGTGACGCGGCACGTGCCGATCATGGCCCTTGTCACCGGGATCATCGTGCTGGTGTTCGGGACGCTGACACTGGTGCTGCACGACGAGACCTTCATCAAGGTCAAGCCGACCATCATCTACGGCCTGTTCGCGGCCGTTTTGGGCGGCGGACTGTTGTTCGGCCGCTCCTTGATCGCCGTCATGTTCGATCAGATGTTCAACCTGACCCCGAAGGGCTGGCGCGTGCTCACCGCACGCTGGGCGCTGTTCTTTCTGGGCATGGCTATCCTGAACGAAGCGATCTGGCGCACCCAGAGCACCGACTTCTGGGTCGCGTTCAAAGCCTTTGGCGTGGTGCCGCTGACGATGCTGTTTGCGATCACGCAAATGCCGCTGATCAAGCGTTATCACATCGAACCGGCCTCGCTCGAGGCGAGCGAAGCCGAAGCGGGTGACGTGAGCAAGGGGTAGCCCTTTTTACCGTCATTCCAGGGCGACGCGTCAGCGTCGAACCCGGAATCCAGAGATTGCGGCGCGAGATTCCGGGTTCGATGCTTCGCATCGCCGCGGAATGACGGTGCCAATCAACTCCCCGCCTTCACCGCCTTTTCGATCTCCGCCATCAGCGCGCTATTGATATTGTCGGGCGTGATCGGTCCGACCAGCTTGTAGGCGATCTTGCCGTCGCGGCCGATGACGAACGTCTCCGGCACGCCATAGACGCCCCATTCGATCGCGGCGCGGCCGTTGCCGTCGACTCCGACGGAGGCGAAGGGGTTGCCATAGCGGCCGAGGAAGCGCCGGGCATTATCGGGCGCATCCTTGTAGTTGATGCCGATCATCTGAAACCGTGTGTCCTTGGCGAGCGCCGTCAGAAGCGGCGCCTCGTCATGACAGGGCACGCACCATGAGGCCCACACGTTGACCACGGTGACCTTGCCCTTGAAGGACGCGGGATCAAGTCCGGGCACCTGAACGCCGTTGTTCACCAAGCCCTGCAGCGGCGGCAGCGGTGTTTGCGGTGCAGGGCGTCCGATCAGGGCGGAAGGTATTCGCGACGGATCGCCATCGCCCAGCCGGAACCAAAACAGTGCGGCCAGTGCGAAAAAAAAGATCAGCGGCAGCACCATCAGCCACGAGCGGCGCTGCGGAGCTGCTTCGGTTGTGACGTGCTCGCTCATTTCATGTCCGTTGCGCTGCGCCCGGAACGTCGCATCACGCCGCTCTCCTCAAGCTCGCGCAAACGCTGCTTCTGGCTGCGATAGTCGAGTGCGATCCAGCCAATGAGCAGCGCCACCACGAGTGCCGCCGCGAGGTAGGAGGTCACGATGAAATACGCGTAGGGGCCGAGCGACATCTGGTTAGGCCGGTTGCGAAGCAGGCGAAGCCGCGCCCAGCTCGGTCGCGGAAGCGCGGGCCTGCATCATCTGCAGGGCGCGCACGCGCCGCCGCAGGATCTCGTTGCGCATCGCCGCGACGTGCAGCGTGACGAACAACAGCGTGAAGCCGACGGCCATGACCATCAGCGGGATCAGGAAGGCGCGATCGAGCGTCGAGCCACCCATGCGGAACACCGAGGCCGGCTGATGCAGCGTGTTCCACCAGTCGACGGAGAATTTGATGATCGGCAGGTTGAGCGCGCCGACGAGCGTGAGCACCGCGGCGGCACGCGCCGCACGCGAGGGATCTTCCACCGCCCGCCACAGCGCCATCAGCCCAAGATACATCAGGAACAGGATCAAGACCGAGGTCAGCCGCGCGTCCCATTCCCAATAGGTGCCCCACATCGGCCGGCCCCACAGCGAGCCCGTCACCAGCGCAAGGAAGGTGAAACCGGCGCCGATCGGGGCCGCAGCCTTGGCGGCGACGTCGGCGAGGGGATGTCGCCACACCAGCGTGCCGAGGGCAGCCGCGCTCATCACCCCCCAGACGAACATCGAGAGCCACGCGTTCGGCACATGGATGAACATGATCTTGACCGTCGCGCCCTGCTGATAGTCGTCCGGCGCCGTGGCGGACAGATAAAGGCCGATCAGCAGCACGACCGCAGTTCCCACGGCGAGGTACGGCAGCAGCCGCGCCGTAAGCGACAGGAACCTGGTCGGATTGGCGAGATCGGTGAGCTTCATGGCTTCCTGTTAGCGGCGCAGGCCTTGGCAGGCAATCAGCATATGGTTGCTCGGCAAGAGTTGATCGGCGTCAAGCCGCCACAGTCAGTCCAGCCCGTGCCGCAGGCTCGCCGCCGCGGCAAACGGCCCGACCACAAGACTCACCAGCGACAACGCACAGAGAATTGAGAACGGCGCACCAAAAGACATCGGCCCGGCAATCGCCGCCTCGGAGGCCGCAACCCCGAAAATCAGCACCGGGATCGACAGCGGCAGCACCAGCACGGCCAGCAGGAGACCGCCGCGGTGCAAGGTGACCGCGAGTGCAGCCCCGATCATGCCGGTAAAGGTCAGCGCCGGCGTGCCGGCGAGCAGCGTCAGCGCGACGGCTGCCGTGGCGACCATGTCGAGATTGAGCAGGAGACCCAGCACCGGGGTCGCCACGACCAACGGCAGGCCGGCCGCGAGCCAATGCGCCAGCGCCTTGGCGCCGCAGGCGAGTTCCAGGGGAACGCGGCCCATCACGATCAGATCGAGCGAGCCGTCCTCATGGTCGGCCATGAACAGGCGGTCCAGCGTCAAAAGGCTCGCGAGCAGCGCTCCCAGCCAGAGGATCGCCGGCCCAAGCCGCGTCAGAAGCGCAAGGTCCGGGCCGACCGCGAACGGCATCAGCACCACCACGGTCAGGAAGAACAACACGCCGATCAGCGCGCCGCCGCCGACGCGAAGCGCAATCCGGATGTCCCGCCGAATCAGGGCGGCAAGCGCCGTCATGACATGCCCCCGATCCGCAGTTCCTTCGCCGCAAGCCCGAGCGGCGCGTGGGTGGCGGCTACGATCAGGCCGCCTCCCGCCAGATGCGCGCGCATGAGGCCGGCCACCATGTCCTGCCCGCCGGCGTCGAGCGCATTCGTGGGTTCGTCCAACAGCCACAGCGGTCGCCGCACGGTCAGCAGGCGCGCGAGCGAAAGCCGCCGCCGCTGGCCGGCCGAAAGATAGCCGGCCGGCAGATGCGCGGCATGGGCGAGCCCAACCGCGGCCAGGCTTTCCGGTGCGCTGCCCGCTTCACCGCCCAGGAAATCACGCCAGAACGAGAGATTTTCCAGCACGCTCAGCGCGGGCTTCAGCGCATCGCGGTGGCCGAGATAATGGGCCTGCTCGGCCAAAGTCAGCTCCGCATCGCCGCCTTCGAACGCAAGCGTGCCGCCGCCCGGTGGCAGCAGCCCCGCGATCAGCCGCAGCAGCGAGGTCTTGCCGGAGCCGTTGCGCCCGGTGACCGCGAGCAGTTCACCCGCAGCGGCCTCAAAGCTGAGACCGGAAAACACCTCGCGCCCGCTGCGCACACACGTCAGGCTGCTTGCCAATAGCCGCATAGTGCCTCTTTGCGAGCCCTCTGATCTTTGGGGGTAGGGCAGCAGAATTTAGGGGTGGGATCTTGCTGCGGAATGATTGTCGGTGTGGCGATGATAATAGAAAGCTTCTATAAGCCGGAACTTAACGCAGCACACCCTCGCGGCTGCAACCATCAGGTCCTCGCTGACGGTATAAAAATACCCTAATCCGGGTATAACTGACAATTGGGATTTCCTCGCATGACCTCTCTCGACAGCTTCAAGTGCCAGAAGACCCTCAAGGTCGGCGGCAAGTCCTATGTGTATTACAGCCTGCCCGCCGCCGAGAAAAACGGTCTGAAAGGTATCTCCAAGCTGCCCTACTCGATGAAGGTGCTGCTCGAAAACCTGTTGCGTAATGAAGATGGCCGCACCGTCAAGAAAGAGGATATCCAGGCGGTTGCGAAGTGGCTGCGGAAGAAGAGGCTCGAACACGAAGTGGCGTTTCGTCCTGCCCGCGTCCTGATGCAGGACTTCACCGGCGTGCCGGCGGTGGTCGATCTCGCAGCCATGCGTAACGCGATGCAGGCGCTTGGTGGCGACGCGGAGAAGATCAATCCGCTGGTGCCAGTCGATCTCGTCATCGACCATTCGGTCATCGTGAACTTCTTCGGCGACAACAAGGCTTTCGCCAAGAACGTGACCGAGGAATACAAGCAGAATCAGGAACGCTACGAGTTCCTGAAATGGGGCCAGAAGGCGTTCTCCAACTTCTCGGTGGTGCCGCCCGGCACCGGCATCTGCCACCAGGTCAACCTGGAATATCTCGCGCAGACGGTCTGGACCAAGAAGCAGAAGATGACGGTCGGCAGGAAGACTGCCAGCTTCGAGGTCGCCTATCCGGATTCGCTTGTCGGTACCGATTCGCACACGACCATGGTCAACGGTCTCGCCGTGCTCGGCTGGGGTGTCGGCGGCATCGAGGCGGAAGCCTGCATGCTCGGCCAGCCGCTCTCGATGCTGTTGCCCGAAGTGGTCGGCTTCAAGCTCAAGGGGCAGCTCAAGGAAGGCGTCACCGCGACCGACCTGGTCCTGACGGTGACCCAGATGCTGCGCAAGCAGGGCGTGGTCGGCAAGTTCGTCGAGTTCTTCGGCCCCGGTCTCGACCATCTGTCGGTCGCCGACAAGGCGACCATCGGCAACATGGCGCCGGAATATGGCGCGACTTGCGGCTTCTTCCCGGCCGATGCCGCGACGCTGGACTATTTGAAAACCTCGGGCCGCGCGCCCGCGCGCGTGGCGCTGGTTACCGCCTATACCAAGGCACAGGGCCTGTTCCGCACCGCCAAGACGCCGGATCCGGTCTTCACCGAGAAGATCACGCTCGACCTCGGCGACGTCGTACCCTCGATGGCCGGTCCAAAGCGGCCTGAAGGGCGCATTGCGCTGCCTTCGGTCGGTGAAGGTTTTGCGAGCGCGCTCGCCAATGAATACAAGAAGAGCGACGATGCCGGTAAGCGCTACCCGGTCGAGGGGCGCAATTTCGATGTCGGCCACGGCGACGTTGTGATCGCGGCAATCACCTCCTGCACCAACACCTCAAATCCGAGCGTGCTGATCGGCGCGGGGCTGCTCGCGCGCAACGCCGTCGCCAAGGGCCTGAAGCCGAAGCCGTGGGTGAAGACGTCGCTGGCGCCGGGAAGCCAGGTGGTCGCGGAATATCTCGCCAACTCCGGGCTGCAGGCCGATCTCGACAAGGTCGGCTTCAACCTGGTCGGCTTCGGCTGCACCACCTGCATCGGCAATTCGGGTCCGCTGCCGGAAGAGATTTCCAAGACGATCAACGACAACGGCATCGTGGCCGCCGCGGTGCTCTCGGGCAACCGCAACTTCGAAGGCCGCGTCAGCCCCGACGTGCAGGCGAACTATCTCGCCTCGCCGCCGCTGGTGGTGGCCTACGCGCTCGCGGGCAGCGTGACCAAGAACCTCGCGGTCGATCCGCTCGGCGAGGGCAAGGACGGCAAGCCGGTCTATCTGAAGGACGTCTGGCCGACCGTGAAGGAGATCAACGCCTTCATGAAGAAGTACGTGACCGCGTCGATCTTCAAGAAGAAATATGCCGACGTGTTCAAGGGCGACACCAACTGGCGCAAGATCAAGACCGTCGACAGCGAGACCTATCGCTGGAACATGAGCTCGACCTATGTGCAGAACCCGCCATATTTCGAGGGCATGAAGAAGGAGCCGGAGCCGACCACCGACATCGTCGATGCGCGGGTTCTCGCGATGTTCGGCGACAAGATCACGACCGACCACATCTCGCCGGCAGGCTCGATCAAGCTGACCTCTCCGGCCGGAAAGTTCTTGAGCGAGCACCAGGTGCGGCCGGCCGATTTCAATCAGTACGGCACGCGGCGCGGCAACCACGAGGTGATGATGCGCGGCACGTTCGCCAAGATCCGCATCAAGAACTTCATGCTCAAGGGCGCGGACGGCAACATCCCCGAGGGCGGCAACACCAAGCACTGGCCGGATGGCGAGCAGATGTCGATCTACGACGCCGCCATGAAGTATCAGGCCGAGGGCGTGCCGCTCGTGGTGTTTGCGGGCGCCGAGTACGGCAACGGCTCCTCGCGCGACTGGGCCGCGAAAGGTACCCGCCTGCTCGGTGTGCGTGCGGTGATCTGCCAGAGCTTCGAGCGCATCCACCGCTCCAACCTGGTCGGCATGGGCGTGCTGCCGTTAACCTTCGAGGAAGGAACGTCGTGGCAGTCGCTCGGGCTGAAGGGCGATGAGAAGGTCACGATTCGCGGTCTGCAGGGCGACCTGAAGCCGCGGCAGAAGCTGACGGCGGAGATCGTCGGCAGCGATGGCGCGCTGCAGCGCGTGCCGCTGTTGTGCCGGATCGATACGCTGGATGAGCTCGATTATTATCGAAACGGCGGCATTCTGCACTACGTGCTGCGCAAGCTCGCAGCCTGAGACCATCATCAGTGGCTCACTGCGAAGTGAGTGGCGAGCTACCCGGAGGCGGCCTAAGAGAAGGGCCGCCTTCTTGGCATTCGAGCGTGATCGGGACCCCGAGCATCGCTGCTCCGACGTGAGCACCGGTTTTGCCCAACGGGCAAATGCGCGGCATGAGGCGATCAAGCTCAAGACGATGAGACGAACCCGGCGTGTGGTCGCGCCGAGAAACGGTAGTGTGGTGATGCGGGTGCGTGGTTAGCTATGACAGCGATGATGGCCCATAGTTCTTTTTCGCGCTGGTCAGGTGCGCTCGGCCTGTTTGCGATCATCGCCGTTATAAGACCCGCCCATGCTGACCCGCGCGCGGTGGTTGAGCTTTTCACATCGCAAGGCTGCTCGTCTTGTCCGCCCGCCGACAAGCTCCTTGGCGAACTCGCCAAGGATCCGGACGTCATCGCGATGAGCATGCCGATCGACTATTGGGATTATCTCGGCTGGAAGGATACGTTGGCCGATTCCCGTTTCTCGGCGCGGCAGCGTGCCTATTCCAGGGCGCGCGGCGATCGCAACGTCTATACCCCGCAGGCGATCGTCAACGGATCGGCGCAGGTCATCGGTAGCGACCGTGCCGGCATCGAGAGCGCGATCAATGCGACCGACAAGAATGGCGTGATGTCGGTACCGGTCACGCTGAGTCTGTCCGGCAAGCAGATCAATGTTTCGGTCGCGCCAAGCAAGGTTCCCTCCGTCACGCATGGCGAGGTCTGGATCTGCTCGATCTCCAAGGCTGTGCCGATTGCAATTGGTCGCGGTGAAAACCGGGGTCGCGAAATCACCTATCACAACGTCGTGCGCAACCTGTTGAAAGTGGGTGACTGGAATGGCGGTCCGGCGAGCTGGACCGTTCCGGTGGAAAACGTCGCGCGCGAGGGCGTCGACGGCGCGGTGGCCTACGTGCAGGATGGCCGAAGCGACCGGCCCGGCCCGATGCTGGGCGCGGCTTACACCTCGCTTGATCCCATCTACAGTTCGCTGCACTGACCGCCTGAGGAATGAGTCCCGTCATTCCGGGGAAGCGCTTGTCAAAGCGCAGACCGGGACTCTTAAGCCCGCGATCTCCAGCTTCCGGGTTCGATCCGGGGAAATGCCCGGGCCCGTCGAGCGGTCTCAAAAACAAAAAGGACCAACTTTCGTTGGTCCCCGTATTTGCTGCGTCAGGCCCGATCCCAACAATCCCGGGGGGCTGGGGGCTGAGGAATCCGGAACCGAAAGGACCGGGCCAACGCAGTATCCTCTTATCTCCATTTAGGACGGCGGGCGGTGGGCGGAAGTGGGGCGGCATTGTGATTCTGCTAACGTTGCCGTGACGCCGGACCCGCTGACGCAACGGCGCGGGCGCCCTGGTTCGAAAAGATCATGCGCAATCATGGGTTTGGCAGACGACGAGGCGGCACGGGTCGGCGGATCGACCTCTCCTGCAACGCAGGGCAATTCGTCGCGTGGGACTCGCCGCTATGCACAAAGCACCCCTTGCGGCTCCTCCCGGTTGGCGCGATCATGTCAGCGAGATGACAGGAGGCGCTCCATGAATCTGATCTCGGAGGATGCCGATCCAAGCACAAGTTACGCGACGGCACGCAGTGCCGTTGCTAGCCCTGTGCCGAGCCGGGTGACTTTCAATCGTTTCGAACTCAACCGCATCTTGAACCTGTACGGGCGCATGGTCGCCGAGGGCGAGTGGCGCGACTATGCGATCGACTTTCTGAAGGACCGCGCGGTGTTCTCGGTGTATCGCCGCGCTTCCGAAATGCCGATCTACCGGATCGAGAAAGATCCGCGGCTCGCCCGCAAGCAGGGCATGTACAGCGTGATCTCGGCCACCGGCCTGATCCTGCGCCGCGGCCACGATCTCGATCGCGTGCTCTTGGTGATCGATCGCAAGCTGGCGCTGGTCTGATCTCACCGCACTCCCTCCGCCATTCCGGCGTCGCGCGTTTGCGCGCGCTCCGGAATGACCGGGAAATAGCTGCTACTCCGCCGGCACAGTGGTCGCGCCCTCGCCGAGCGCGCGTTGCATCATCACCGTGTCGAGCCAGCGGCCGAATTTGAAGCCGACATTCGGGTGGGTGCCGATCAGTTCGAACCCGCATCTGCCGTGCACGCCGATCGATCCGGCATTGGCGGAATCGCCGATCACCGCAATCATCTGGCGGTAACCGCGGGCGTCGCATTCGATGATCAGCCGCTGCAGCAGTTGCAGGCCGATGCCGCGGCGATGGATCGCAGGCTCGAGGTAAATCGAGTTCTCCACCGTGAAGCGGTAGGCGGGTCGCGGCCGGTACGCGCCGGCGTAGGCGTAACCGATCACGCGCCCGTCCAGCGCGGCGACGAAGTAAGGGAACCCGCCGTCGGTCAGCGCTCTGTAGCGCCGTGTCATCTCGGCAAGATCCGGCGGCGTCAGTTCGAACGTCGCGGTGCCGTGGCGTACGGCGTGCTCATAAATCGCAGTGATGAAGGGAAGGTCGGGTTCGTCGGCCGGCCGAATGTCGAGTGCGCTCATGGGTGAAAACATACCAGCCGAACGCGGAGGATCAACGTTCTTTCGTCAGGTCGCGGGAGCCCAAGGCGAGAGTCCAAAGCAAAAGCCCCGGCTCGAAGGCCGGGGCTTGATTGCTTGTCTCTGTGGATCGATCAGCTGTCGCGCTGACCGAGCAGCTGTAACAGCAGGGTGAACAGGTTGATGAAGTTCAAGTACAGCGACAGGGCGCCGATGATCGAGGCGCGCTCCGCCATGTCCCCGCCGGCCGAGGCGTAGCCGTAGATGTAGTCGTTCTTCAGCCGCTGGGTGTCCCAGGCGGTGAGGCCCGCGAACACCAGCACGCCGACCACGGACACCAGGAACTGCAGCGCCGAACTCACCAGGAACAGATTCACCAGGCTCGCGATCACGACGCCAATCAGGCCCATGAACAGGAACGAGCCGAAGCCGGTGAGGTCACGCCGCGTGGTGTAGCCATAGAGGCTGAGCGCACCGAAGGTCGCTGCCGTGATGAAGAACACCCGCACGATCGAGGTATGGGTGTACACCAGAAAGATCGACGACAACGAAACGCCCATCAGTGCCGAGAACACCCAGAAAAGCATCTGGGCGGTCGATGGCGCCAAGCGGTTGATGCCGGCCGACAGTGCGAACACCATGCCGAGCGGCGCCAGGATGAACAGCCACTTCAGCGGGCTCACGAACATCGCGTAACCGAACGGCGTCAGATACGCGCTGCCGATCTTGGCCGCGGCGCCCGACGGATCGCCGGTCACGGCCGCCATGTAGACGCCGAGAGCGGCCAAGCCGGTGATGGCGAGGCCGATGCTCATGTAGTTGTAGATGCGCAGCATATAAGCGCGCAGACCGGCGTCGACGGTCGCGGAATCGACGCGCCCTGCGGCCCGGCCGAAAGGAGAAGTGTAGTTGCGGTCTAGATCCGACATGGTCGAATTCCCGTATGTTGTCCGGCAGAGCGCGGGCTGCGTCGCCGGAAAAAACCTATCTCAGATGGCGCGGCTTGCCGACATTAATTTTGCGTCATCAAGCCTTGCATCCGACCCGAGGATTAAATGGGAAACTACCATATCCGCCGCAAGCTTCCACGCGCGGCCGAATGTCGCTGCGACACCTTAAGAATTCGAAGGAATTTGCCCCCCGGCGGGCGGCGGAGCGGCGGCGGGAACGGGGCCGTTTTCCGCCGCTTTTTCATAAATTGCGCAGCACCGAAGCCGGCTTCTGGTTAAGCGCCAGCAGGGTCCCGGCGAGCCCCAGTCCAACCGTGACGATCAGCGCCGCCAGAACCACGCCGGCGGCACTGCCCGCCTGCCAGACGAAGCTCAGGGTCATCAGCCGGGTGACGATCAGATAGGCTGCGGCCGAGCCGGCCATCACGCCGAACAGGGCGGTCGCCAGTCCGATCAGCAGATATTCGAGGGCATAGGCGCCGAGCAGCCGCGCCCGGGTTGCGCCCAAGGTCTTCAGAATGACGGCATCATAGACCCGGTGACGGTGGCCGGCAGCCAGCGCGCCGCCCAGCACCAGGATCGCCGAGATCAGCGTCACGGCGCTGGCACCGCGGATCGCCAGCGCCAGGTTGGAGACCACCGAGGCGATCGTCTCCATCACCTCGCGGACCCGCACGCTGGTCACCATCGGAAAGGCATCCGCCACTTGCTTGATGATGCGTCCGTCGCCGGCCGGATCCAGATGGGCTTCGGTCAGGGTCGCGACATGGGTGTGGGGCGCGCCCTTGAAGGCGTTGGGCGAGAACACCAACACGAAATTGATGCCGAGCCCCTGCCAGTCGATCGTGCGCATATTGCCGATGTGCGCCTTGATGTCGCGGCCGAGCACATTGACCACGATCTCGTCGCCGAGCTTGAGCTTGAGTCCATCGGCAATGCGCTTTTCGATCGAGACCAGCGGCGGGCCATTGTAATCGGCGCCCCACCACTTGCCTTCGACGATCTTGGAGCCCTTGGGAATTTCGCCGGTATAGGTGAGGCCGCGGTCGCTTTGCAGCACCCATTCGGAATCGGGCGAAGCGTGGAGGTCTTCGGCCCGGACTCCGCGCGCGCCGACGATGCGTCCGCGCAACATCGGCACGTCCTCGACCGTCGATTGCGGCTCGATCTTCTTGAGAAACGCGTTGAAGCCGTCGGCTTCCGAGGAGGGGATGTCGATGAAGAAGAACGACGGCGCGCGGTCGGGCAGCGAGGCCAGGAATTGTTGCCGCAGCGTGCCGTCGATCTGGGTGATGGTGACCAACACCGCGAGCCCCAAGCCGAGCGAGAGCACCACCGACGAGGTCAGCGCACCGGGTCGGTAGATGTTGGAGATCGCCAGCCGCAGCATCGGAAAGCGGGGGCGGGGCAGGCGCGCGGCAATCGCCATGATGCCGGCGGCAATGCCCCGCAGCACCGCAAAGACAACGACAGATGCGACGACGAACAGCGCGGCGATGCGCTTGTCATAGGCGAGCCCGATCACGACCGCGACCAGCAGCGTAACCACGAGCGCCGTCAGCGCCAGGTACCGCCAGCGCGGCCGGTGCCATTCGGCAACCACCGCCTCGCGGAACAGCGCCGCCACCGGTACGTCATGGACGCGCCCGAGCGGCCACAGGCCAAAGGCGAGCGCGGTCAGAAGACCGTAGACAAACGAGAGCGCGAGCTCGCTGCCATGCAAGGCCGGCACGACCGGCAGCGGCAACAGCTTGCCGAACAGGCCGCTAATGACGAAGGGCAGGGCGGCGCCGGCGGCAAGTCCGATCACCGCGCCAAGACTCGCAAGCACGACGACTTGCGCAAGATAGATCGCGAACACGTCGCGTCCGGTGGCGCCCAGCGCCTTCAGGACGGCGATCACCTCGATCCGGCGGTCGATGTGGCTCTTGACCGCGTTGGCGACGCCGACTCCGCCGACCAGCAGCGCAGCAAGACCGACCAGGGTGAGGAACTGGGTAAAGCGGTCGATGGTACGCTCGAGCTGCGGCGAGGCATTGTCGCGGCTGCGCACTTCCCAACCGGCCTGCGGCGCAGCTTGCCGCGCATCCTCGATCAGGGATGCGACTGCGTGGTCATCAGAGGCGTTGTCGGGCAGCTTCACCCGGTAGATCCAACGCACCAGGCTGCCGGGCTGCAACAGCCCGGTAGCGCGCAATGCATCGATGCTGATCAGGAAGCGCGGTCCGAGGCCGAGACCGCTGGCGAGCTTGTCGGGTTCGGCATCGACGGCGCTGCGGATCTGGAACGCGGTCTGGCCGACCGAGATCTTGTCGCCGATCTTGAGATCGAGCCGGGCGAGCAGCGCCGGATCGACGGCCGCCCCGTAGGTGCCGTCACGCTGCGCGAGCAAGTCCGACATCGGCAGGTTGGGCGCGAGCGAGAGGGTACCCAACATCGGATAGCTGTCGTCGACCGCCTTGACATCGACCAGCGCGAGCTCGCCGCCGGCGGTCTTGGCCATCGCGCGCAAGCTGGCCGCCACGGATACTTGTCCCCGCGAGCGCAGGAAGGCGATCTCGGCCGGCCTGGCTTCGCGTTGAAACAGCACGAAGGCGGCGTCGCCGCCGAGCAGGGTGCGGCCTTCGCTCGCAAGTCCGTCGGCGAGGCTCGCCGCGACCGAGCCGACACCGGCGATCGCCATGACGCCAAGCGCGATGCAGGCGATGAAGACATAGAAGCCGCGCAAGCCCCCGCGCAATTCGCGAAAGGCGTAGCGCAGCGAAAGCGCCAGGTTGCGGCGGCCGCCGAGTTCTTCGACTGCGATGCTCATGAGGCGACGTTGCGGTCCGCGCCGGCGTTGTCGATGCGGCCCGAGCGCAGGCGCACCACGCGGTCGCAGCGCTCGGCCAGCGAATGATCGTGGGTGACCAGAACGAGCGTCATGCCGCGTTCGGCGTGCTTGCCGAAGATGAGATCGACGATCTGCTTGCCGGTCGCCTCGTCAAGGTTGCCGGTCGGCTCGTCCGCGACCAGGATCGCCGGATCCGGCGCCAAGGCACGGGCGAGCGCCACGCGCTGCTGCTCGCCGCCGGAGAGCTGCGTCGGGTAATGATGCAGACGATCGCTGAGGCCGACCGAGGTCAATTCCTCCGCGGCACGCTTGGCCGCATTGGCAACCCCGGCAAGTTCCAGGGGCACCGCGACGTTCTCCAACGCGGTCATGGTCGGAATAAGGTGAAACGACTGGAAGACGATGCCAACCTGCCGGCCCCGAAAACGCGCCAAAGCGTCCTCATTGAGGGCATTGAAAGCGGTGCCGTTGACCACCACCTCTCCACTGTCAGGACGTTCCAATCCCGCCATCACCATCAGCAGCGTGGATTTTCCCGAGCCCGACGGCCCCACCAGGCCGAGCGCCTCGCCGGACGCCACGCGCAAGCTGATGTCCTTCAAAATATGAACGCGCGCCGCGCCGGTGCCGAGCGAGAGGTTGACGTTGGAAATGGAAATGGTGTCCGGGACGAGGCCGGAGAATTGCGAGGGTTCGATGCGACTGTCCATGGCTCGGTCATATGGCACTTCGTCCGCCCCGGTCGAGGGCCGTGGACGATTGTTCATGCACATAGTCGTGTTGATGGTCGCGATGATGACGGTCCCATCAGCCTTTGCGCAAGCGGCTCCGGCGGGCGAAGCCAAGCCGATCAGGATCGTGGTTCTGGGCGATTCCTTGAGTGCCGGCCTCGGGCTGCCGGGGCCTGCGGCATTTCCGGCCAGGCTTCAAAAAGCCTTGAAGGCGAAGGGGATGGATGTTGACGTGACCAATGCCGGAGTATCCGGTGACACCGCCTCCGGCGGCCGCGACCGGCTTGACTGGTCGGTGCCGGAGGGAACCCAGGCCGTCATCGTCGAGTTGGGCGCCAACGATGCCTTGCGCGGCATCGATCCCAAGGTCACGCGCGAGGCTCTGTCCGATATCGTGAGCCGGCTGAAGGCGCGCGGGGTCGCGGTGATGCTGTGCGGCATGCTGGCGCCCCCGAACTACGGCAACGACTATGCGCAGCGCTTCGACGCGATCTATCCGGAGCTTGCGAAATCTTTCAGCGTGCCGCTGTACCCGTTTTTTCTGAACGGCGTCGCGGCCGACGCAAAGCTCAACCAGGCGGATGGGATACATCCCACCGCGGCAGGGGTCGATATCATCGTGAAGAACATCTTGCCCACGGTGGAGGCATTCTTAGGCACGATAAGCGGGCAGCGCAGTTGAAAACCGGGCGAGCCCGCGCTTAACGCTCACGTGCTTTTACGGGCTTCCGCTTGGTTAACGCAGGATGCTTCGCAGAGTCACATAACTACGGTACAAATTCCCCATCGGTGATTCGCCGCCGGGATTTGTCGCCAGGCCTGGTCCTCCTCTGGCTGGGCCTCAAGCATCGGGAGTCCTGACGATGCCGCGCTTGTTTACTGGTCTGGAGATCCCGCCAGATGTCTGCCAGACGCTTTCCAGTTTGCGAGGTGGCCTTCCCGGCGCCCGCTGGATCGATCCCGAAAATTACCACGTCACCTTGCGCTTTATCGGCGACATCGACGGCGCCTCCGCCCACGAGATCGCCTCAATGCTGGAGCGGGTCGACCGCAAACCGTTCGAAGTGACCGTGCGGGGGCTCTCGAGCTTCGGCGGGCGCAAGCCCCGCGCTGTGGTTGCCACCATCGTGCCGAGCCGGCCGCTGATCGAATTGCAGGCGGAACTGGAGCGGCTGATGCAGCGTATCGGCCTTGACCCCGAGGGGCGCAAATTCACCCCGCATGTGACGCTGGCCCGGCTCTACGATGCCTCGAACCAGGACGTCGCCGACTATCTTTCGTTGCGCGGCTATTTCCCGAGCAAGGTCTTTACGGCCGACCGCTTCGTGCTGTTTTCAGCGCGCGCCTCGACCGGCGGTGGCCCCTATGTGGTCGAGGATTCCTACGCGCTGAGCGCCTAGTCCTGCCGCAGCACAAGGTCGTTGTCGGCCGAGAATGCGGGCGATCCATTTATTTTAGATGCGCCGAAAGTTGAATTAGGAGGGCGCGGCGTACTGGATTCCCCGCTTTCGCGGGGAATGACGAAGGAGTGCGGGATGGCCAGCCCTGCCTGCATACCACTGCTGCAAATGTCGGCTTGCAATTTTCGGCCGGCTGAGGCCGAAAGAGCCCATGCTCACGCCACCTTCTTCCTCGTTCCAATCCCAGTACCAAGGCCTCATTTCCTCCGGCGCGATCGAGCCGGACGCTGCGCAGGCCGAGATTGCCGACGCCTATGCGAGCCTGGAACGACGCCTTGCCGGCTACAAGCCCCCACGCAAGCAGGGTCTGCTCGGACGGCTGTTCGGCGACAAGGCCGAGACCCCGCCGCGCGGCCTTTACGTCCATGGCGAGGTCGGGCGCGGCAAGACCATGCTGATGGATCTGTTCTTCCAGGCGAGCCCGGTCGCGCACAAGCGCAGGGCGCATTTCCACGAATTCATGGCCGAGGTGCATGAGCGCATCTACGGCTACCGGCAAAACATCGCGCGCGGCGAAATCGCAGATGGCGACGTCATCGCGCTGACCGCATCGGCGATTTTCGACGAAGCGTGGCTGCTCTGCTTCGACGAATTCCACGTCACCGACATTGCCGATGCGATGATCCTGGGGCGGCTGTTCGCAAGACTGTTCGAACTCGGCACGGTGGTGGTGGCGACGTCCAACGTCGCGCCGGAAGATCTTTACAAGGGTGGCCTGAACCGCGCGCTGTTTCTGCCGTTCATCGCGCAGATCCAGGCCCATATGGATGTGCTGCGTCTCGATGCCCGGACCGACTTCCGCCTGGAAAAGCTCGCCGGCGTCCAGATGTGGTTGGTGCCGGCCGACGCGGAGGCCGACGCCGCGTTGGACAAGGCCTGGGCGAAGCTGACCGGCCACGCCAAATGCAAGCCGCGCGACATTTCGATCAAGGGCCGCATCCTGCACGTACCATGCTCATCGCATGGCGTAGCGCGCTTTCCCTTTGCCGATCTCTGCGAGAAGCCGCTCGGCGCATCCGATTATCTGCGGCTTGCGCATGATTATCACACCATCCTGATCGACCGCATTCCGGTGATGGATTACCCCGAGCGTAACGCGGCCAAGCGCTTCATCTCTCTGATCGACACGCTGTATGACAATGGCGTGAAGCTGATGGCCTCGGCCGAGGCCGATCCGATGTCGCTCTATGTTGCGGTCGAGGGGCACGAGGCCAACGAGTTCAAGCGCACCTCGTCGCGTCTGATCGAGATGAGCTCGGATGACTATTTGGCGCTGCCGCACGGGCGGAAAGACTCCGCCGCAAGCGGCGCCAGCACCGGCCTGGTGGAGACTTAAGGGCCAAGCATGTCATTCCGGGGCGCGCGGAAAGCGCGAACCCGGAATCCAGGAGTTCTGGCGCGAGATTCCGGGTTCGCTCGCGATCCGAGCGCCCCGGAATGACGGGGCTACTGCCAAGTGATCGATTTCAAGGCAGCTACGACAATTGGGCATGGCCTGACTTGAACGTATCAGGCGAAAGGGATAACAGCCACTCGACTTCCAACCTCCCCGCTCGGGTTCAAAGGACAGGCTTCCATGGCGCGCGACAAGATTGCTTTGATTGGCTCCGGTCAGATCGGCGGAACGCTGGCTCACCTCATCGGCTTGAAGGAGCTCGGCGATGTGGTGTTGTTCGATATCGCCGAGGGGGTGCCGCAGGGCAAAGCGCTCGACATCGCGCAATCTTCACCGGTCGACGGCTTCGATGCCAATTATGCCGGCGCCAATTCCTATGAGGCGCTCGACAATGCCGACGTCTGCATCGTCACCGCCGGCGTGCCGCGCAAGCCCGGCATGAGCCGCGACGATCTCCTGAGCATCAATCTCAAGGTGATGGAACAGGTCGGTGCCGGCATCAAGAAATATGCGCCGAACGCTTTCGTCATCTGCATCACCAATCCGCTCGACGCCATGGTCTGGGCGCTGCAGAAGGCTTCCGGGCTGCCGAACAAGAAGGTGGTCGGCATGGCGGGCGTGCTGGATTCCGCGCGCTTCCGCTACTTCCTGGCGGATGAATTCAATGTCTCCGTCGAAGACGTTACCGCCTTCGTGCTGGGCGGCCACGGCGACAGCATGGTCCCGCTGGTGCGCTACTCCACCGTCGCCGGCATTCCGCTGCCCGACCTCGTCAAGATGGGCTGGACCTCGCAGGCCCGCATCGATGAAATCGTCGACCGCACCCGCAATGGTGGCGCCGAGATCGTCAACCTCCTGAAGACCGGCTCGGCCTTTTACGCGCCGGCGGCCTCCGCGATCGCGATGGCCGAGAGCTATCTGCGCGACAAGAAGCGCGTGCTGCCCTGCGCCGCCTACCTTAACGGCGAATACGGCGTGAAGGACATGTATGTCGGCGTGCCCGTCGTGATCGGCAGCAAGGGCGTCGAGCGCATCGTCGAGATCGAGCTCTCCGGCAAGGATCGCGAGGCCTTCGACAAATCGGTCGCTGCCGTCCGGGGCTTGGTCGACGCTTGCAAGAAGATCGCGCCCGACCTGCTCGGCCGGTAATTCCTTCCATCGCCGACGACCCGGTTTCAGGCCTTGAAGCTCGTTTGGTATATGGTATACCAGGGCCGAAACCGGAGCGGATTTAAAGCAGTTTACCGGATGAGGGTTGGGGAGCGTCCCTGATGAATATTCACGAATACCAGGCCAAGGCACTGCTGAGCGAATTCGGGGTGCCGATGTCGAAGGGCTTCCCCGTGCTGCGGCCTGAGGATGCCGATGCGGCCACGAAGTCGGTCCCGGGGCCGATCTGGGTGGTGAAGAGCCAGATCCATGCCGGCGGCCGCGGCAAGGGCAAGTTCAAGGAGGCCTCCGCCGGCGACAAGGGCGGCGTGCGCATCGCCAAATCGGCCGATGAGGTCAAACAAAACGTCAAGCAGATGCTCGGCGCGACGCTGGTGACCGTGCAGACCGGCCCCGCAGGCAAGCAGGTCAACCGCCTCTATATCGAGGAAGGCTCCGACATCGAGAAGGAGTTCTACCTTTCGCTGCTGGTCAACCGCGAAACGTCCGAAGTCTCATTCGTGGTGTCGACGGAGGGCGGCGTCAACATCGAGGATGTCGCGCATGCGACGCCGGAAAAAATCGTCTCGTTCTCGGTCGATCCTGCGACCGGCATCATGGGTCACCACGGCCGCGCGGTTGCAAAGGCGCTGAAGCTCACGGGCGATCTCGCCAAGCAGGCCGAGAAGCTGACGAACCAGCTCTACAACGTGTTCGTCGCCAAGGACATGGCGATGCTGGAGATCAACCCCCTGGTTGTCACCAAGCAGGGTAGCCTGCGCGTGCTCGACGCCAAGGTCGCCTTCGACGACAACGCGCTGTTCCGCCATCCCGAGGTGGTGGCGCTGCGCGACGAGACCGAGGAGGACGCCAAGGAGATCGAGGCGTCGAAATACGACCTCAACTACGTCGCCCTCGACGGTGATATCGGCTGCATGGTCAATGGCGCAGGCCTTGCCATGGCCACCATGGACATCATCAAGCTCTATGGCATGTCGCCGGCGAACTTCCTCGATGTCGGTGGCGGTGCGACGGTCGAAAAGGTGGCCGCTGCGTTCAAGATCATCACCGCCGATCCCAATGTGAAGGGCATCCTGGTCAACATCTTCGGCGGCATCATGAAATGCGACGTCATCGCCGAAGGCGTGGTCGCTGCGGTAAAGCAGGTCGGCCTGAAAGTGCCGCTGGTGGTGCGGCTCGAAGGCACCAATGTCGAACAAGGCAAGAAGATCATCCGCGAGTCGGGCCTCAACGTGCTGCCGGCGGACAATCTCGATGACGCCGCGCAGAAGATCGTAAAGGCCGTCAAAGGGAGCTAACGGCCATGGCCGAGGACCATCTCGCCGCACCGACGCCGCTACCGGAGCATCGCAAACTGGCTGTGTTCGCAGGCGAATGGAGCGGCGAGGAGGTGGTCTATCCCTCGCGCTGGACTGAAGGCGGCCCTGCGATCTCGCGCGTTGTCGCGCGCGTCGACCTCAACGGCTTCTACCTGATCCAGGACACCAAGCAGATGCGTGACGGCAAGGAGAGCTTTGCCACGCATGCGCTCTTCACCTATGACCGCGATGATCGCCTCTACAAATTGTTCTGGCACGATTCGCTCGGCTATTTCCCGCCCTCGCCCGCGTCCGGCTCCTGGGTCGGCAAAGTGCTGACGCTGGTGCGCGGCTCGTTGCGCGGCAATGCGCGCCACGTCTACGAAATCATCGACGACGACAGCTATTCGATGAAGATTCAATTCTCGCCCGATGCCGAGGGGTGGAGCGACGTGCTCACCGGCGTCTACAAGCGGATCCACTGACAAACGACCTCCACGCGGAAGCAGCAACAGACATGTCCATCCTGATCGACAAGAATACCAAAGTCATCTGCCAGGGCTTTACGGGCAAGAACGGCACCTTCCACTCCGAGGCTGCGATCGCCTATGGGACGAAGATGGTCGGCGGCACCTCGCCCGGCAAAGGCGGCTCGACGCATCTGGGCCTGCCGGTGTTCGACACCGTGAAGGAGGCGCGCGAGGCGACCGGCGCGGATGCGTCGGTGATCTATGTGCCGCCCCCGGGCGCGGCGGATGCGATCTGCGAAGCCATCGACGCCGAAATCCCGCTGATCGTCTGCATCACCGAGGGCATTCCCGTGCTCGACATGGTGCGGGTCAAGCGTTCGCTGTCGGGCTCGAAGTCGCGCCTGATCGGCCCGAACTGTCCGGGCGTGATGACGGCCGGCGAATGCAAGATCGGCATCATGCCGGCCAACATCTTCAAGCCGGGCAGCGTCGGCATCGTCTCGCGTTCCGGTACGCTGACCTATGAGGCCGTGTTCCAGACCACCCAGGAAGGGCTCGGCCAGACCACGGCCGTGGGCATCGGCGGGGACCCGGTCAAGGGCACCGAGTTCATCGACGTGCTGGAGAAGTTCTTGGGCGATCCCAAGACCACCTCGATCATCATGATCGGCGAGATCGGCGGTTCGGCCGAGGAGGACGCGGCGCAGTTCATCAAGGATGAAGCCAGGCGCGGTCGCAAAAAGCCGATGGTCGGGTTCATCGCTGGCGTCACGGCGCCCCCCGGCCGGCGCATGGGTCACGCTGGGGCCATCATTTCCGGCGGTAAGGGCGATGCCCGTTCCAAGACGGAAGCGATGGAATCCGCTGGAATTACAGTGTCTCCGTCGCCGGCCCGGCTCGGACACACGCTTGCCGAAAAACTGAAAGCTTGATTCAGCGCTTCGTTCTTTTCGGCCTGAACATTTACACTAAATAAGGTAAACGGTCCTTAAGACCGCCGCGCTGACCCACTGCCGGGGGTCGGCGACAGCGCCATTTTGGTCGCGCGAAGTCAATCACCAGGACGCCATCATGTCTCGCCAAGACGCGAACGCCGCCTTTGCCCTCTCGTCGTTTCTGCAAGGCACCAACGCCAGCTACATCGACGAAATCTACGCCCGTTACGAGAAGGACCCGGCCTCGGTCGACAGCGAGTGGCAGGCGTTTTTCCGGAGCCTGAAGGACCAGCCGGCCGACGTTATCAAGAACGTCGAGGGACCTTCGTGGGGCCGCGCGAACTGGCCGCTGACCCCGCGCGACGATCTGACCGGCGCGCTCGACGGCAACTGGGCGACGGTCGAAAAAGCGGTCGGGGACAAGATCGTTGCCAAGGCCAAGGCCGGCGGCGCCGAGATCACTGCGGCCGAGTTGCACCGCGCAACCCGCGATTCGGTGCGCGCGCTGATGTTGATCCGTGCCTACCGCATGCGCGGTCATTTCCATGCCAATCTGGACCCGCTCGGCATCGAGGCGCATCCCAACCGCGAGGAACTCGACCCGCGCACCTATGGCTTCGAGGAAGCCGATTTCGACCGCAAGATCTTCCTCGATCATGTGCTGGGGCTCGAATACGGCACGTTGCGCGAGATCGTGGCGATCTGCGAACGTACCTACTGCCAGACGCTCGGCGTCGAGTTCATGCACATCTCCAACCCGGCGCAGAAGGCCTGGATCCAGGAGCGCATCGAGGGCCCGGACAAGGAAATCAGTTTCACCCGCGAGGGCCGGCGGGCCATTCTGAACAAGCTGATCGAAACCGAAGGTTTCGAGAAATTTTGCGATCTCAAATTTACCGGCACCAAGCGCTTCGGATTGGATGGCGGCGAGTCGCTGATCCCGGCCCTGGAGCAGATCATCAAGCGCGGCGGCAATCTCGGCGTCAAGGAGATCGTGGTGGGCATGCCGCATCGCGGCCGCCTCAACGTGCTGACCCAGGTGATGGGCAAGCCGCACCGCGCGCTGTTCCACGAATTCAAGGGCGGTTCGGCGAACCCCGAGGACGTCGAAGGTTCCGGCGACGTGAAGTACCATCTCGGCGCTTCATCGGACCGTGAGTTCGACGGCAACCGTATTCATCTGTCGCTGACCGCGAACCCGTCGCATCTTGAAATCGTCGATCCCGTGGTGCTCGGCAAGGTGCGGGCCAAGCAGGACCAGCACGGCGATCCGCCCGACATGCGCATCTCGGTACTGCCGCTATTGATGCACGGCGACGCGGCGTTCGCCGGCCAGGGCGTGGTCGCGGAATGCTTCAGCCTGTCGGACCTGAAGGGATATCGCACCGGCGGCTCCGTTCATTTCATCGTCAACAACCAGATCGGCTTCACCACCTATCCGCGCTATTCGCGTTCCTCGCCCTATCCGTCCGATGTGGCGAAGATGATCGACGCGCCGATCTTCCATGTGAACGGCGATGATCCGGAAGCGGTGGTGTTCGCCGCCAAGGTCGCCATCGAATTCCGGCAGAAATTCCACAAGCCGGTCGTGATCGACATGTGGTGCTATCGCCGCCACGGCCACAACGAAGGCGACGAACCGGCCTTCACCCAGCCGGTGATGTACAAGCGGATCGCCTCGCATCCTTCGACGCTCGAGATCTATGCCAAGCGGCTGGTTGCCGATGGCGTGGTCACCGAGGGTGAGGTCGACAAGGCGAGGGCGGATTGGCGTGCCCGGCTCGATGCCGAGTTCGAGGCGGGCGCCGGCTACAAGCCGAACAAGGCGGACTGGCTCGACGGCAAATGGGCCGGCTTCAAGATCGCTGACCAGGAAGAAGATGCCCGCCGCGGCGTGACCGGCGTCGAAATCGCGACGCTGAAGGATATCGGCCGCAAGATCACCAAGGTGCCCGACGGTTTCAGGGTCCACCGCACGATTCAGCGTTTCCTCGACAATCGTGCCAAGGCGATCGAGAGCGGCATCGGAATCGACTGGGCGACCGGCGAAGCGCTCGCGTTCTGTTCGCTGTTGCAGGAGGGCTATCATGTGCGGCTCTCGGGGCAGGACTCCGAGCGCGGCACCTTCTCGCAGCGCCACTCGGTGCTGATCGATCAGGAGGATGAAAGCCGCTACACCCCGTTCAATCATCTCGGTGGCGAACAGGGCCACTATGAGGTGATCAACTCGCTGTTGTCGGAAGAGGCCGTGCTCGGTTTCGAATACGGCTATTCGCTCGCCGAGCCCAATGCGCTGGCGGTTTGGGAAGCGCAGTTCGGCGATTTCGCCAACGGCGCGCAGGTCGTGTTCGACCAGTTCATCTCCTCCGGCGAACGCAAATGGCTGCGCATGTCCGGCCTCGTCTGCATGCTGCCGCACGGCTATGAGGGCCAGGGACCCGAGCACTCCTCGGCGCGGCTCGAACGCTATCTGCAGCTCTGCGCCGAAGACAACATGCAGGTGGTCTATCCGACCACGCCGGCCAATTACTTCCACGTCTTGCGGCGCCAGCTGCACCGCGAGATCAGGAAGCCGTTGATCCTGATGACGCCGAAGTCGCTGCTGCGCCACAAGCGCGCGGTGTCGCGGCTCGAGGAATTGGCGAAGGGCACCACCTTCCACCGCATCCTCTACGACGACGCGCAGATGCAGGCGGACGAGAAGATCAAGCTGGTGCCGGACGAGAAGATCCGCCGCGTCATCCTGTGCTCGGGGAAGGTCTATTACGATCTTTACGAGGAGCGCGAGAAGCGCGGGATCGACGACGTCTACCTGATGCGGATCGAGCAGCTCTATCCGGTGCCGCTGAAGGCGCTGGTGATGGAGCTCGGCCGGTTCAAGGGTGCCGAGATGGTCTGGTGCCAGGAGGAGCCGCGCAACATGGGCGCATGGCACTTCATCGAGCCGTATCTGGAGTGGGTGCTGAACCAGATCGGTGCCACGCACCGTCGTCCGCGCTACGCCGGGCGCGCAGCCGCCGCGGCCACCGCTACCGGTTTGATGTCGAAGCACCTCGCCCAGCTCAAGGCCTTCTTGGACGATGCGCTGAACTAGGCCGCAATCCCCATCCGTCATGCCCCGCGAAAGCGGGGCATCCAGTAACCCGCGCCAGTGCCGCTTGAGGATTGCCGGTTCGGGTCACCGGATCCTCCGCCTTCGCGGAGGATGACACCCAACAGTTTCGACCGCACAGGTTTTTCGAGGAAAAGCATCATGACCGACATTCGCGTTCCGACGCTCGGCGAATCCGTCACCGAAGCCACTATCGGCCGCTGGTTCAAGAAGGCCGGCGATCCGGTCGCGGTCGACGAGCCCCTGGTCGAGCTCGAGACCGACAAGGTGACCATCGAGGTGCCAGCGCCTTCCGCGGGCACGCTTGGCGAGATCATCGCCAAGGACGGCGAGACGGTCGCGGTGGGCGCGTTGCTCGGACAGATCAATGACGGCGCTGCCGCGGCCAAACCTGCAGCCGCACCGGCTACGGCTCCCGCCGCGGCCAAGCCCGCCGCGCCGCCTGCGGCACCGGCTCCCGCTGCGGCGCCCAAGGCTGCGCCATCGGATATCCCACTCGCGCCGTCGGTGCGAAAGCTTTCGGCCGAAAGCGGTATCGATGCGTCCACCGTACCGGGCTCGGGCAAGGACGGCCGCGTCACCAAGGGCGACATGCTGGCCGCGATCGAGCGCGCGGCCTCGGCGCCGACGCCCGTCAATCAGCCGGCCGCCGCGGTGCAGGTCCGTGCGCCGTCCGCGCCCGATGATGCGGCGCGCGAGGAGCGCGTGCGGATGACGCGGCTGCGCCAGACCATTGCGCGGCGTCTGAAGGACGTGCAGAACACGGCGGCGATGCTGACGACCTTCAACGAGGTCGACATGAGCCACGTGATGGCGATGCGCGCCCAGTACAAGGACGTGTTCGAGAAGAAGCACGGCGTAAAGCTCGGCTTCATGGGATTCTTCACCAAGGCCTGCGTGCAGGCCTTGAAGGATATTCCCGCTGTCAATGCCGAGATCGACGGCACCGATCTCATCTACAAGAACTACTACCATGTCGGCGTCGCGGTCGGCACTGACCGCGGGCTGGTCGTGCCCGTGGTGCACGACTGCGACCAGAAGTCGATTGCCGAAATCGAGAAATCGATTGCCGATTACGGCCGCAGGGCCCGCGACGGCCAGCTCAAGATCGAAGAGATGCAGGGCGGCACTTTCACGATCACCAATGGCGGCATCTACGGTTCGCTGATGTCGACGCCGATCCTGAACGCGCCGCAGTCCGGTATTCTCGGCA
>JBLMWS010000024.1:0-6320 GCA_050257355.1 Gemmatimonas sp. | reverse complement strand
CAGTGGCCGGCAAAATCGCTGATCATGATCGGGTTTGCATGGCTCCTGCTCCAGGGCATTTCCGAAATCATCAAGCGCATCGCGGTGATGCGAGGGGACATTTCCGACCCGCATGAATCGCAAGTCAGCGCGATCGAGGCCGAGGTCGAACACCTCGTCGAGGCGATGGACCAACACTGATCGCCGAGGGCGCTCGCAGGGGGAGAGATGATCGCGTTTATTACTGCCAATCTGGCGCCGATTATGTTCGCGTCGCTGGTCGTGGTGCTGCTCCTCGGCTATCCGGCGGCATTTTCGCTCGGCGCCGTCGGCCTGATCTACGCCGTGATCGGCATCCAGCTCGGCGAATTCCAGCCGGATTTCCTGCAGGCACTGCCCGAGCGCGTCTACGGCGTGATGAGCAACGACACGCTACTCGCCATTCCCTTCTTCACGTTCATGGGGTTGGTGCTCGAGCGATCGGGCATGGCTGAGGACCTGCTCGACACCATCGGGCAATTGTTCGGTACCGTTCGCGGCGGCCTTGCCTACGCCGTCGTGTTCGTCGGCGCGCTGCTCGCTGCCACCACCGGCGTGGTCGCGGCTTCCGTGATTTCGATGGGACTGATCTCGCTGCCGATCATGCTGCGTTACGGCTACGACCGTCGCATGGCGACCGGCATCATCGCGGCCTCGGGAACGCTCGCGCAAATCATCCCGCCGTCGCTGGTCTTGATCGTGATGGCAGACCAGTTGGGCCGCTCCGTCGGCGACATGTACGAAGGCGCCTTCATTCCCGGACTGGTGCTTTCGGGCATTTACGCTCTTTACGCCTTCGCGGTGTCGATCATATTCCCGAAAGCCGCCCCCGTCCTGCCGAAGGAGGCCATCGGTTTCCGCGAAGACGATGGCAGCCGGGGCCTGCTTTCGCTCGGCGTGCTGTTCATCGCGAGCTGCGTCTTCGGCTGGTTCATGATGCGGAATTCGGACACGCAGGGCGCCGATTTCGTCGTGCTGAGCATGTTCTACGGCATTGTGTTCGCGTTCTGCGTTGCCGTCGTCAATTGGGTGATCCACAAGCTCACCGGCTTCCGTTTCCTGTCGAAGATGGCGCAGCAAACCACGTTCGTCATGGTACCGCCGCTGTTCCTGATCTTCCTGGTGTTGGGCACGATCTTCATCGGTCTTGCGACCCCGACCGAAGGCGGCGCGATGGGCGCCACCGGAGCGTTGATCCTCGGTGCCCTGAAGCGGCGGCTGAGCTGGGACCTGGTCCGCCAGGCCACCGAATCGACCGCCAAACTATCGGCGTTCGTCGTCTTCATCCTGGTCGGCGCCCGCGTGTTTTCGCTGACCTTCTACGGCGTCAACGGCCACGTCTGGGTCGAAAACATGCTGACCTCGCTGCCCGGCGGACAGGTCGGCTTCCTCATCTTCGTCAACCTGTTCGTGTTCGTGCTGGCGTTCTTCCTCGATTTCTTCGAGCTCGCCTTCATCGTGATTCCGCTGCTGGGACCCGCCGCCGAACATCTCGGCATCGACCTGATCTGGTTCGGCGTGATCCTCGGCGTCAACATGCAGACCTCGTTCATGCATCCGCCGTTCGGCTTTGCGCTGTTCTACCTGCGCTCGGTGGCGCCGAAGGAGAAATACATCGACCGCGTCACCGGCAAACGCATGGAGCCCGTCACTACCGGGCAGATTTATTGGGGTGCGGTACCGTTCGTCTTTATTCAGGTCATCATGGTCCTGCTGGTCATCCTGTTCCCTTCGATGGTGATGCACTACAAGGGTGTCCAGTCGAAGGTCGATATCAACAGCATCAAGATCGAGGTGCCGCCGATCGAGATGCCGCCACTGGATCTCGGTCCGCCCAAGCAATAGCGAAAAGGCCCTCCAAAAAATGAAAGACCCCGAAGTTTTCGCTCCGGGGTCTTTCCGCTTTTGCCCTTGCGTAGGCTGAGAGCGATCAGCTCTGCGCGTGACGCGACATGAAGTAGTCGTAGTTGACCTCGGCGACCTGGAACCAAGAATAGCCGCTCCTGGAGAACGCCGTTTGCGACTCGTAGATCTTCTTGAAGGTGGGATTGGTCGCGGCAATTTCGCCGTATAGTTGCTTGGCCGCCTTGTAGGACGCTTCCATGATCGCGGGCGAGAAAGCGTGCAGTTTCGTGCCGCCCGCGAGCAACCGCCGCAACGCCTCCGGGTTGGCCTGGTCATATTTGGCCATCATCCAGTTGTTGGCATAATGGCCGGCCTGCGTGAGAACGCCTTGATAGTATTTGGGCAGCGCATTCCATTTGTCGAGATTGACGAAGGTCAAGAGGGTCGGCCCCCCCTCCCACCAGCCGGGATAATAGTAGTGCGGCGCGACCTTGTAGAATCCGAGCTTCTCGTCATCGTAAGGTCCGACCCATTCGGCGGCGTCGATCGTACCTTTCTCGAGGGCCGGGTAGATGTCGCCGCCTGCGATCTGTTGCGGGATCGTGCCGAGCTTCTGCAGCACTCGCCCGGCAAAGCCGCCGACCCGGAATTTCAGGCCCTTGAGATCCTCGACCGTCTTGACCTCCTTGCGGAACCAGCCGCCCATCTGGCAACCGGTATTGCCGGCCAATAGCGAGATGACGTTGTAGTTCTTGTAGAACTCGTCGAGCAGCTGCTTGCCGCCGCCGAGCATGTACCAGGCCTGGCTGAGGCGCATGTTCGGCCCGAACGGCACCGATGTGCCGAAGGCAAAGGTCGGGTCCTTGCCGAAATAATAATAAGATGCCGTATGGCCGATCTCGACCGTGCCGTTCTGCACGGCGTCGAGCACCTGCAGGCCGGGGACGATTTCGCCTCCGGCAAAGGTCTGGATTTGAAACTTGTTGTCGGTCGCCTCGGCAACCATCTTGGCCATCATCTCGGCGCCGCCATAGAGCGTGTCGAGCGATTTCGGCCAGCTCGTCGGCATGCGCCATTTGAGCTCGGGCATTGATTGGGCGATGGCAGGCGCGGCAACAGTGGTCGCACCCGCGAGCCCCAGGCCCGCGGTCTTGATAAAGTCGCGTCGTTTCATGTTTTCTCCCTCTGATTGTGCGTGCTTTGCCTTCTTGCCGAGGCTTGCGCGCAGCATGGAGCATCCGGTTCCGGATTTCCATCCCCCGTTGGTTCCGGGGCACAAAAAAGCCCGGCGTCATCAAGACGCCGGGCCTTGCATTACGACTTTAGAACAAGATCAGCCGCGCGTGCGCGAGCGGATCATGAAGCTGTCGAACGTATATTCGGCAACCTGCCACCACAGATACTCATCCGAGCGGTAGGCCTGCATCGCGTCGATCGACTTCTTGAAGTCGGCATTCTTGGCGGAAATCTCGGCCCACAGCTCGTTGGTGGCCTTCAGGCAGGCCTCCAGCACCTCATTGGTGAAGGGACGCAGCTGCGTGCCGCCCGCGACCAGCCGCTTCAGGGCGCTGGGGTTCTCCATGTCGTAACGCGCCGCCATCCAGCTGTTGGCGTTGGCAGCAGCGTTCGACACCGCCGCTTGGTAGCTCTTCGGCAGCTGGTTCCACTTGTCGAGGTTGCAGAAAGCGTGGACGGTCGGGCCGCCTTCCCAGAAGCCCGGATAGTAGTAGTACTTGGCGACCTTCTGGAAGCCGAGCTTCTCGTCGTCGTAGGGGCCGACCCATTCGGCCGCATCAATGGTGCCCTTCTCCAGCGACGGATAGATGTCGCCGCCCGCAAGCTGCTGCGGCACGACGCCGACCTTCTGCAGCACCTGGCCCGCGATGCCGCCGATGCGGAATTTCAGGCCCGACAGATCCGCGACCGTCTTGATCTCCTTGCGGAACCAGCCGCCCATCTGCGTACCGGTGTTGCCGCAGGGAAACGCGATCACATTGGCAGCCTTCTTGAAGAACTCATTGCCGAGCTCCATGCCGCCGCCCTGATACCACCAGGAATTCTGCATCCGCGCGTTGAGGCCGAACGGCACCGAGGCGTAGATCGCAAAGGTCGGATCCTTGCCGACATAGTAGTAGGAAACGGTGTGGCACATCTCCACCGTTCCCTTGGAGGTTGCATCCAGCGCCTGCAGACCGGGGACGATTTCGCCGCCCTGGAAGACCTGGATCTGAAACTTGTTGTCGGTCATGTCGGCGACTTGCTTGGCGAAGTACTCGGCGCCGCCATAGATCGTGTCCAGCGACTTCGGGAAGCTGGAGGTCATGCGCCATTTGATTTCAGGCGAGGACTGCGCGATCGCGGGCGAAGCCACCGCCGCCACCGCTGCTCCGGTTGCCGAAACTTTCAAAAAATCACGACGCTTCATTTTAAGGCCTTCTCCTTTTGGCGCGCTTTGTTGGCGCGTTTTCGTAAAATTCCTACGGCTTTCGGCGATACCATATGCGACATCAAACCGAAGCGCTCCGGCGGCGGCCTTTAACACGGAAAGGCGCCCGACCAAAACGCAACCAAGGCATGACAGCGCTGATTAAACGAAAGTCGCATGGGCATAAAAGCCCTGCTTTTTCAGGCCGCGGCGATCACGCTCTTGAGTTGTTCACGGACCTTCGAGGCAATGGCGCGGTAGATCGCCGCATGCGGCCCGTCGGGCTCGCTGACCACGACCGGATTGCCGGCGTCCGAGGTCTCCCGGATCGCGATATGCAGCGGAATTTCACCCAGGAACGGAACGCCCAGCCGCTCGGCCTCGTGGCGCGCCCCGCCATGGCCGAAAATGTCCGAGCGGGTGCCACAGTGCGGGCACTGGAAATAACTCATGTTCTCGACGATACCGAGCACGGGCACGTTGACCTTCTTGAACATCGCAAGCCCGCGCCGCGCATCGATCAGCGACAGGTCCTGCGGGGTCGAGACGATGATCGCGCCTTTCAACGGCACGTTCTGCGCGAGGGTAAGCTGCGCATCGCCGGTCCCCGGCGGCATATCGACCACCAGCACGTCGAGCGTGCCCCAGACGACGTCGCGCAGCATCTGCGTGAGCGCGGACATCACCATGGGGCCGCGCCAGATCATCGCGGTGTCCTCCTCGACCAGAAAGCCGATGGACATGACGGCAAGGCCGAAACGTTCGATCGGAATCATCTTCCGTTCGTCGTTGAGCTCGGGCTTCTCCCGAATCCCCGTCAATCGCGGCACCGAGGGGCCATAGATATCGGCATCGAGCAGGCCGACGCGCAGGCCGAGATCGCGCAGGCCCAGCGCCAGATTGAGTGCAGTGGTCGACTTGCCGACGCCGCCCTTGCCGGAGGCGACCGCGATCACGGCGGCGATGCCGGGGATCTCGGCCTGCCGCGCCATCGGCGAGCCGGCGGGATTGTGCGGCGGCCGATGTGACGAGACCGGCGGCACGCCCTGACGCGATGCCGCCGCGGCGCCCGCGCCCGGCTTGCGCTCGGCGGTCAGCGCGATCATGGCGGTGGTGACGCCGGGCAATGCGCGCACCGCGCTTTCGGCCTCTGCGCGCACGCTTTCCCAGGCGCGCGCCTCGGCTGCATCGACATTGATGGAGAAGAACACTTTGCCGTCATTGACCGCAATCGCCGACAGCACGTTGGCGTTGGTCAAACCGACCCCGCGCGGCGTCTTCACCTTGGCGAGTGCATCGAGAACCTGTTGCTGCGTGACGCTCAAAACGCTTCTCCTGCCGATCCGTCTTGGGGCGACAGATAGGACGGATCAGGGGAAAAGAACAGCGGTTCCCGTGGCGGATTTGCGGAGGAACAACCAAGGAGGTCGTTTGCACCTCCCGCGGACCGTGGCGCCGCATCGGCTGAGGGACAGGCTCGGCCCTCACCCGGACTGCATCTGACGATGCAATCCGACCTCTCCCCACTGGGGAGAGGTGAAGGCCCAGCGCGTCATCACGTCCTTAAGAGCCGACACCCCAACAGAGAGTCACACACACCCTAAGAGATGGCCTTCGTGCCAATATCGTCGGCAGTCTCGGACGGCGCAGCGGCGGCGTTCTCTTGGGCGGCCTCGTAGTTCAATTCGATCATGACGCCGTTGGGATCGTGGACGAAGATCTGCCAGAGATCGCCGCCAGGAACCTGGCGCGCCTCGAACCGCATGCCCCTGGATTGCAGGCGGTGTTTCATGGCGTCAAAGCCCCGGCTGACGAAAGCGACGTGATGGACGCAGCCGGAATCGGGTTTTTGCGCCTCCTGGGTCGGCGAAATGTCGACAAGGTGGACCACCGGCTTGCCTTCGCTGTACATCCACGCACCGGGAAAGGCGAAATTCGGCCGGGCTCCGTTCTCGAGGCCGAGGATGTCCTCGTAGAAGCGGACGGTCTCGGCGAGTTTCCGGGTCCGGATGTTGAAGTGATCGAGCACACC
>JBLMWS010000023.1:0-12506 GCA_050257355.1 Gemmatimonas sp. | reverse complement strand
AGCCGCTCCACCTTCGAGGGCTACTGGACGCGGACCGGCGACAAATATGTCCGTGATGCCGACGGCCGCTACACCTTCTGCGGCCGCAGCGACGACATGTTCAAGGTGTCTGGCATCTGGGTCTCGCCGTTCGAGGTCGAGAGCGCGCTGATCACCCATCCGGCCGTGCTGGAAGCCGCCGTGGTGCCCGAAGCCGATCCGGAAGGCCTGCTCAAGCCGAAAGCCTTCGTGGTGCTGCGCGCCGACGCCGGGCGCGACGGATTGAACGAGGCGCTCAAGGACTATGTGAAGCAAAAGATCGGGGTGTGGAAATATCCGCGCTGGATCGAGGTGGTGGAGAGCCTGCCGAAAACCGCGACGGGGAAGATTCAGAGGTTCAAGCTGCGCGAGCAGGCATGAGGCTGCCTCGTCGTTCCGGGGCAATGCGAAAGGATCGAACCCGGAATCTCGATCGACACACAACAATCTCGAGATTCCGGATCAGCGCGCGTTTCGCGAACTGTCCGAAATGACGGAGTAAGAAGCCGCATGACACCTCAAGCCTCGGGCACCTTGCGCATCGGCGCCGCCGATCTCGAATACCGCATGCTCGGTCCCGCGCCGGACCGCGCGCCGACCATTGTCATGCTGCATGAGGGGCTGGGCAGCGCCGCACTGTGGGGCGATTTTCCGCAACAGCTGCAGGCCGCGACCGGCGCCGGGGTCTTCGTCTATTCGCGCGCGGGCTATGGCGCCTCATCGCCGGTCAGCCTGCCGCGTCGGCTCGACTACATGCATCGCGAGGCGCTGGACGTCTTGCCGCGACTGCTCGAGACGATCGGCTTTCGCCGCGGACTCCTGGTCGGCCATTCCGACGGCGCCTCGATCGCGGCGATCTATGCCGGCGGCGTGCAGGATCATCGGCTGTCGGGGCTCGTGCTGATCGCGCCGCATTTCGTGGTGGAGGATGTCTCGGTCGCCTCCATCGCCGAGATCAAGCAGGCTTACGAGACCACCGAGTTGCGAACAAAACTCGCGCGCTGGCACAAGGACGTCGACAACGCCTTTTACGGCTGGAACGGCGCCTGGCTCGATCCGCAGTTCCGTCATTGGGACATCTCGGACTCCCTCGCCTATATCCGCGTTCCCGCGCTGATCCTGCAGGGCGAGGCCGACCAGTACGGCACGACGCGCCAGATCGAGATCGCGCGGGAGGAATGCTACTGCCCGGTCGAGGTGAGGTTGCTTCCGGGCATTGGACATTCGCCGCATCGCGAAGCGCCCGCTCCGACGCTGAACGCGATTGCCGAATTCGCCAAAGCCGCCCTCGCGGATGCCGGTGCGCAGGGCCGGGCGGCGTAGCCATCGCGCTGCCGATCCCCATGCAAAAAAATGCATGTTTTCTGAAAATGATCTAGACCATCCCAATATCATGCATTATATTGCATGTAACGATAACACCTGACAGCAACAAAGGGTGGCTCATGGCCGGGGAAGACCGGGTTCTCGCCAACGGCGCGACATTCATCGATTTCCAGACCAATCCCTCCCGCTACCGCCATTGGAAGCTGGCGGTCGAGGGCGAGGTCGCGACACTGACCATGGACGTCGACGAGGACGGCGGCCTGTTCGAGGGCTACGAGCTCAAGCTCAATTCCTACGATCTTGGCGTCGACATCGAACTCGCGGACGCGGTGCAGCGGCTGCGGTTCGAACATCCGCAAGTGAAGGTGGTGGTGCTGCGCTCGGGCAAGAGCCGCGTGTTCTGCGCCGGCGCCAATATTCGCATGCTCGCGGGCGCCACCCATGCCCATAAGGTCAATTTCTGCAAATTCACCAACGAGACCCGGAACGGCATCGAGGACTCCTCCGAGAATTCCGGCCAGCGCTACATCACGGTGGTGAACGGCACCGCGGCCGGCGGCGGCTATGAGCTGGCATTGGCGACCGATCACATCATGCTCGCCGATGACGGCTCGTCCTCGGTGGCGCTGCCGGAGGTGCCCTTGCTTGCGGTGTTGCCGGGTACGGGCGGACTGACCCGCGTCGTCGACAAGCGCAAGGTGCGTCGCGACCACGCCGATTTCTTCTGCACCATCGAGGAAGGAATCAAGGGCAAGCGCGCGGTCTCCTGGCGCCTGGTCGATGAGATTGCGCCGAACAGCAAACTGGAAGCCAAGCTCGCCGAGCGCGCGAAGGAATTCGTGCAAGCCTCGCCGCGCCAAGGTCACGGCAAGGGCGTTGCGCTGACCCCGCTCAAGCGGGCAATCGACGGCAGCAGCATCCGTTACGGCTTTGTCAGCGTCGATGTCGACCGCGCCGCGCGCATCGCCACCATCTCGATCCAGGCGCCGGATAGCGTGCCGCCCGCCGACATCGACGGCATGCTCGCGCAAGGGGCCGCGTTCTGGCCACTGCAGCTCGCACGCGAGCTCGACGACGCGATCCTGCATCTGCGCGCCAACGAGCTCGAGACCGCGCTCATCGTGTTCAAGTCGCATGGCGATCCCGCCAGCGTCGCGGCCTATGAGGCCTTTCTCGAAGCCAACAAGGCGCATTGGCTGGTCAACGAGATCAGGCACTTCTGGAAGCGCGTGCTCAAGCGTGTCGACGTCACCTCGCGCACGCTGGTGACCTTGGTCGAGCCCGGCTCCTGCTTCGTCGGCACGCTCGCCGAGCTCGTGCTCGCCGCCGACCGCTCCTACATGCTGATCGGCTCGCGCGAGGGCGACAACCGCGCAGCCCCAACCCTGCAGCTCACCGCGCTCAATTTCGGCGCGTATCCGATGAGCCACGGCCTGACGCGGCTGCAATCGCGCTACCAGGCTGATCCGTCCGATCTCGACCGTGCGCGGGACAAAATCGGCGAGCCGCTCGATGCCGAACAGGCCGAAGAGCTCGGCCTCGTCACCTTCGCGCTCGACGACATCGATTGGGATGACGAGATTCGCGTGTTCCTGGAGGAGCGCGCGAGCTTCTCGCCCGACAGCCTCACCGGCATGGAAGCGAATTTGCGCTTCGTCGGCCCGGAGACCATGGAATCGAAAATCTTCGCGCGCCTCACCGCCTGGCAGAACTGGATCTTCCAGCGCCCCAATGCGGTCGGCGAGGAGGGCGCGCTGCGCCGCTACGGCAGCGGCCAGAAGCCCCGGTTCGATATGACCAGAGTTTAACCGTCTTCGTCATGGCCGGCTCGAGTCCCCGGCTTGACGACGGAGAAAGTCCAAGGAGCAGGCCATGAACATGAACGTGATGCACGTCGACTACTCCACCAAGATCCCCAACAACGTGAATCTCGCGGCCGATCGCCAGGTGCTCAAAGCGCTGGAAGGCTGGCATCCCGGTTATATCGACTGGTGGAACGACATGGGGCCGGAGGGCTTCCAGCAGTCGCTGGTCTATCTGCGCACGGCCTATTCGGTCGATCCGCGCGGCTGGGCCAAGTTCGATTATGTGAAGATGCCCGATTACCGCTGGGGCATCCTGCTCGCTCCGCAGGAAGAGAACCGCAAGATTCCGTTCGGCGAGCATTATGGCGAGCCGGCCTGGCAGGAAGTGCCGGGCGAGCATCGCGCCATGCTGCGGCGGTTGATCGTGATCCAGGGCGACACCGAGCCTGCCTCGGTCGAGCAGCAGCGCCATCTCGGCAAGACCGCGCCCTCGCTCTACGACATGCGCAACCTGTTCCAGGTCAATGTCGAGGAGGGCCGCCATCTCTGGGCGATGGTCTACCTGCTGCAGAAATATTTCGGCCGCGACGGCCGCGAGGAGGCGGACGAGCTTCTGCGCCGCCGTTCGGGCGATGCCGATTCACCGCGTATGCTGGGTGCCTTCAACGAGAAGACGCCGGACTGGCTGTCCTTCTTCATGTTCACCTATTTCACCGACCGCGACGGCAAGATGCAGCTGCACTCGCTGGCGCAATCGGGCTTCGATCCGCTGTCGCGCACCTGCCGCTTCATGCTGACCGAAGAGGCGCATCATATGTTCGTCGGCGAGACCGGCATCACCCGCGTGGTGCAGCGGACCTGCGAGGCCATGAGGGCGGCCGGCATCGACGATCCGACCGACGTCAACAAGGTGCGCGCGCTCGGGGTCATCGATCTGCCGACCATCCAGAAGAAGCTGAACCTGCATTATTCGCTCTCGCTCGACCTGTTCGGCTCGGAGGTCTCGACCAATGCGGCGAACGCCTTCAACGCGGGCATCAAGGGCCGTTATCACGAGACGCAGATCGACGACGACCACCAGCTGAAGAACGCGACCTATCCGGTTCTCAAGCTCGTCAATGGCGAGATCAAGCGGGTCGACGAGCCGGCGCTGACCGCGCTCAACATGCGGCTGCGCGACGATTACTCGCAGGACTGCGTCAAGGGCCTCCTGCGCTGGAACAAGGTGATTTCGACCGCGGGCTACGACTTCAAGCTGGCGCTGCCGCACACCGCCTTCCACCGCGCCATCGGCGAGTTCAAGGACGTGCATGCGACGCCCGACGGCGTGCTGATCGACGATGCGACCTGGACCAGGCGGCGCGACGAATGGCTACCGTCGCGGAGCGACGGCGACTTCATCGCCTCCCTGATGCAACCGGTCACCGAGATCGGCCAATTCGCCCCATGGATCGCGCCGCCCAAGGTGGGCATCGACAACAGGCCCGGCGATTTCGAATACGTGAAGATCGAAACGTGAGGTGATGTCGTCCCGGCGGTAGTTGCGCCAGTCTTGCCGGTTTAAAGGCTGTCATCACCCGCGAAGTGCGGGTGATCCAGTAACCACGATCTTCAAGTATTACGGGCGCTTGTGGTTACTGGATGCCCCGCATATGCGGGGCATGACGACCGAATTTATGGCGAAAGCATTCGCGGCCGCTTTCACTCATCCCAGCCGCTGCCCTTGATCCCCGCACTCGCGAACGCCACGCCGCCGTCCACGGTGAGCGTGGTGCCCACCACATAATCGCCCGCACGCGAGGCGAGGTAGATTGCTGCGCCCGCCATGTCCTCATCCGTGCCGATGCGGCCCGCGGGCACGCGGGTTGCGACCGCGTCGGCATGGTCGCGCGCCGCGCGGTTCATGTCGGAGGCAAACGGGCCCGGCGCGATGGCCGTGACCACGACGTGGTCCTTGATCAGTTTCACCGCCATCCGCCGCGTCAGATGGATCAGCCCCGCTTTGCTCGCGGCATAGGAATAGGTCTCGAGCGGGTTGACGAAAATGCCGTCGATAGACGCGATGTTGATGACCTTGGCGGGGCGCTCGGCGGAGGCTGCGGCGCGCAAGCGGCCTGCGAGCGCCTTGGTCAGAAAGAACGGCGTCTTGAGGTTGAGGTCCATCACCTTGTCCCAGCCGCTTTCCGGGAATTCGTCGAAATCGGCGCCCCAGGCGGCACCGGCGTTATTGACGAGAATGTCGAGTCGCGGCTCGCGCTTGGTGATCTCGGCGGCCAGCGCCTCGACGCCGGACAGCGCGGAAATGTCGATCGGGAGCGCGATGCATTCGCCGCCATATTGCGCGGTCAATTCTTTTGCGGTGGCTTCGCAAGGTCCCGCTTTCCGCGCCGTGATGTAGACCCTGGCGGCGCCCTGAGCGAGAAAGCCCGCCGCGATCATCCGGCCGATGCCGCGCGAGCCGCCGGTGACCAAGGCGATGCGGCCGGAGAGTGAAAACAGATCCTTGAACATGAAGCCTCCCAACATTGCGTCATGTGTGAAGCTGGGAGACGGGATTAAGTCAAGGCGCGCTCCCCCTGGTCCGACCGCATGGCCGCGACCCCAAGTCACGACCCCAAGTCACGATCCCAAGTCACGATCCCAAGTCAGGATGCCCAAGTCGGGATCCCCAAGTCTGGACAGCCGTCGCTTGCGACCGCCGTTGGCCTATGCGTCCGCTTGATGGCTGTCTGCGGGTCGCCTCCCGGCTTGCGTCCCAACCTTTCGTCGCGACGACGAAACCGCTGAAACGACAGCATGCGCGCGGTGGACGTCGTCGATGGGCCGGACCATTCGTCGCACTTCTCCCATGCGCCGTCGATTTCCGGTTTGACAGCCCCGCAACGGTTTGATTTCTCTCCGCTTCTCGGACCGTATGGGTAGTTGGATGCGCGGACTTTTCAGGTGGAGCAGCAAATGGTGGCCGGGCGTGGTGCCGCTTGTCCTTTTGTGGGCGATTGCCGCCTGGAACAATACCGATGCGGTCGAGGCGGACCTCGCCGGAAAAGCCGCGGCTGCGGTCAAGGGCATCGTGCTCGACAAGGTGAGCATTTCCGCTGACGGCCGCGACGTCACCTTCGGCGCGGACGCCTTTTCGGAGGAAGGCCGCCACGGCGCGCTGATCGCGGTCGAATCGGTCCCGGGCGTGCGGCTGGTCAATGACGAGACGCGCGTGGTGCCCGAGGCAAAGCCGTTCGTCTGGTCGGTGCAGCGGGAGGTGGCCAAGATCACGCTCGCCGGGAATGCACCGTTGCCGGCCGTCAAGGCGAAGCTGATGGACATCGCGCGCGACCAGGTGAAGGGCATCGAGATATCGGACCAGATGAACCTTGCCCGCGGCGCCCCCGAATATTTCGAAGACGCAGCCGCGCTTCTGCTCGGCCAGGTCGGCAAGCTGAAGGATGGCAAGCTCGCGATCTCGGACCGGGGCGTGAGGCTATCGGGCACTGCACGCGATCTCGGCGGCAGGGAGGCGATTGCGGACGCCTTGAAGAACCTGCCGCAGGGCTTTTCGGTCGCTGCCAACGACCTCAAGGCGCCGCCTTACGTCTTCCAGGCGAACAAGGATCCGGTCGCGGTCACGCTCACACTGTCGGGCTATGTACCTGACGACAACGTTCATGCCGCGATCCTTGGCTCTGCCTCGCGAAAATTCTTCAGCGAGAAAGTGGTCGACAAGCTCAAGACGAGCGTCGGCGCGCCCTACGGCTTCGTCAACGCGGTGATTCCGGCGCTGGGCGTGCTCTCGCGGCTCTCCACGGCTACGCTGGTGGTATCGGATCGCGAAGTGAAGATCACGGGCGATGCGCTGTATGACGCCGCCGCCGCGCAGATCAAGGCCGGCTTGCCGAAGGAATTTCCCAAGGATTGGCAGGTCAAGGCGGACATTTCGGTCAAGCCCGCGTCGGCGCCGGTCGACGGCTCGGTCTGCCAGCAGTTGTTCAAGGATCTGTTGTCGAAGGCTCAGATCCGCTTTCTCACAAACCGCGCCACGATCGATTCCGATTCCGCCGGCCTGCTCGATCACCTGATCGAAACCGCATTGCGCTGCCCGAACGCCCATATCGAGATTGCCGGACATTCCGACTCCGACGGCGACGAGGCCGCCAACCAGGTGCTTTCGGAACGGCGTGCGAAAGCCGTGCTCGATTACTTCGTCAAGGCCGGCCTGCCGGCGGACCGATTTACCGCGGTCGGCTATGGTTCGAGCCAGCCGGTCGCATCCAACGACACCGACAAAGGCAAGGCGCAAAACCGCCGCATCGAATTCCTGGTGAGATAGGCCAATGGCTTACATGATCGCCTTTCATTGGGGATGGCTCTTGGCCTCGCTCCTGCTCGGGTTCGGCATGGGCTGGATTGCGGTGGTCAGCCGTGTCCGCACCGTGTCGCGGCGCTGGACGCTGATCCTCTCGGTGCTCGCGGCCGTTCTCGTGGCGCTGGCGCTCACCCGCATCGTCCCCGGCCGCTTCGGCTATTGGCTCGACCTGCTGCTCCTGATGTTCGCGCCCTATCTCGTCGGCTGCGCGATCGGATCGCTGCTGCGGGAATGGGTCGTCAAGCGAACAGCGCCGCCGGCGTAGAACTGCCCCTTTGCCCTGTCCTGTGCTTCTTCGGCGCATGTTGCAGCCGGGGTGCGGGTCAATCATCGCCACTTGACAATAATACGTACGTACGTATTATTTGTCTTATGCCCAAGCCATCGCTCCGAGACGCCATCCTCGACGCCGGCCTCAAGGCCATGTTCCGCACCGGCTACAGCGGCACCAGTGTGCGTGACATCACCGCCGCGGCGGGTGCGCCGCAGGGATCGTTCACCAATCATTTTCGCTCCAAGGAGGCGTTCGTCTCCGAGGTGCTCGAGCGCTATTTCGCTCACACGCGCACGCTGGTCGCCCAGGCCTTGGACGATGCGTCGTTGACGCCGCGGCAACGCCTGCGGCGTTATCTCGATATCATCACCGGCAGGCTGGAGGCCGATGGCTTTGGCCGCGGCTGCCTGATCGGCGATCTCAGCCTGGAGGCTTCCGGCTCGAGCGAGCTGTTGCGCACGCAGCTGGCGCAAATTTTTCAGGAGTGGCGCGCCCCCTTCGCCGCCTGCATCGCGGAGGCCCAGAAGGCGGGGGAGATCGCCACCGGGTTCGAGCCGGACGAACTTGCCGAATTCCTGCTCGCGTCGTGGCAGGGCGCGATGCTGCGCATGAAGGTGGAGCGCGGGCCTGCGCCACTGGAACGCTTCAAACGGATCGTCTTCGAAACCGTGTTCAAGGAGCCGTCGCCATGAATACTGACATGAATACTGACATGAATCCTGACATGACCAATCCAGACACCACATTGCCGAAGCTGGCCGTGCTCGATTCGGACATGGCTTACCGCGAGGCGGGCGAAAAGGATGCGCCGGTCGCGCTGTTCCTGCACGGCAATCCCACCTCGTCCTTCATCTGGCGCAACATCCTGCCACTGGTTGCGCCGGTCGCCCATTGCATCGCGCCCGACCTGATCGGCTTCGGCCAGTCCGGCAAGCCCAATGTCGCCTATCGCTTCTTCGATCAGGCGCGTTATCTCGACGCGCTGATCGAACAGCTCGGCATCGGCTCGGCCTATCTGGTCGCGCAGGATTGGGGCACGGCGCTGGCGTTTCACCTCGCTGCGCGCCGTCCGGATTTCGTGCGCGGGCTCGCCTTCATGGAGTTCATCCGCCCGATGTCGAGCTGGACCGATTTCGATCCGACCGGCGGCGTGCGGGAGCAGAGTTTCCGCAAGTTCAGGACGCCGGGCGAAGGCGAGGCGATGATCTTGCAGGCCAATGCTTTCATCGAGCGGGTGCTGCCGGGCGGGATGCTGCGGCAGTTGAGCGATGCGGAGATGGCGGTCTATCGCGCGCCGTTCACGAGTGCCGCGAGCCGCCGTCCCATGCTGGCGCTGCCGCGCGACCTGCCGATCGAAGGCGAGCCGGCGGACGTCGACGCGGCGCTGCAATCTGCGCATGCGGCGCTTCGCGCCTCGACCTATCCGAAACTCCTGTTCGTCGGCGAGCCAGGCGCCCTTGTCTCGCCGGACTATGCGACTAGCTTCGCGGCCTCCTTGCAGCGCTGCGCCGTCCTCCGGCTCGGGCCGGGCCGGCACTTCCTGCAGGAGGATCATCCCGAGGCGATCGGCCGCTCGGTTGCGGGATGGATCGCGGGGATCGAGGCGGCGTCAAGCCGCGCCAAGCGGGCGGCGTGAGCGACCAGAGCAAACATCGGGAGGAAGTTACATGGGAGCAGATCACATGTCGGACGTCTCGATCACTTATTGTCGGCCCTGTGGCTATGAAAAGCGCGCCAAGGATGTCGCCGCCGCATTGCACGAGCAACTCGCGGTCGACGCGAAGCTGGTGCCCGGTCGCGGAGGGATCTTTGAGGTCAAGGTCGGCGACAAGATCGTAGCCAAACGAGCGTGGTTGCATTTCCCGAACGCGGACGAGATCGTCAAAGCGGTCGCAGCGGCGCGGAGGTGATGTTATAGATGTCGATCACCTGGAAGGACGATCTCGCCGGCATCGACTGGGACGAACTCTCGGCGCTGTATCGCGCAGCGCCGCTCGGCGACAAGCTGCCGCGTGACCTCGAACTCGTGTTCACCAACAGCATGTTTCGCCTGTTTGCCTTCGCGGGCGGGCGCCTTGTCGCGGCCGGACGGGTGCTCGCGGACGGGCGGGATTGCGCTTATCTCTGCGACATCGCGGTGGCGCCGAGCCAACAGGGACAGGGTCTCGGCAAGGAGATCGTCGCTCGCCTGGTACGGCGTGCATCGGGCCACAAGAAGATCATCCTTTACGCGGTGCCGGGCCGGGAAGCCTTCTACGAGAGGTTTGGCTTTCGCCGCATGACAACTGCAATGGCGATTTTCGAGGACCCCGTCAAGGCCCATGCAAACGGGTACCTGGATCGCGCATGAGACGAAGGTTTGCGCTGCGGCAGGGGTGTTTCCGGTCACGTGAGATAACCTGAGAAAAGCCGTGCCACCCGGATTTTTGCGGGTTCAATGGCGCGAGAGGCGCGAATGCAGCGAAACCGTGCATTCCTGCATCTTTAATCTCCTCCTAATACATTGAAGCAGCGCGTTTTTGTGCACCGTGCGGATTTCACTCCGGCGCAAAACGCGCTACCACGTCTTCCGACAAGAGACGTGGCGCTTGATCCCGGTTCTTCATCGGCGCTGGTGCCGCGCATCCCGTTCGAGGTCTAGATGCTGGAAGCCATACGCAGGGCGATCTCGTTGCTGCGCCAGAAGCAAATCCTGCACAGGCTCGGGGTTGCGGTCAGCGTCACGGTCATCGCCGTCGCCTGCTATGTGCTCTATCACATGCTGCGCGGGATCAATGTCGATGATGTGATGGAGGCCATCAAGGACACCGAGCCGCGGCAGATCGCCGAGGCGGCGGTGTTCGTTGCGGCCGGCTATTTCACGCTGACCTTCTACGACCTGTTTGCGGTCCGCGCGATCGGCCACGGCCAGATTCCCTACCGCATCAATGCGCTCGCCGCCTTTACCAGCTATTCGATCGGCCACAATGTCGGAGCCAGCGTCTTCACCGGCGGCGCCGTGCGCTATCGCATCTATTCCGCCTGGGGCTTGAACGCGATCGACGTCGCCAAGATCTGTTTCGTCGCAGGGCTGACCTTCTGGCTCGGCAATGCCGCCGTGCTGGGGCTTGGCATCGCCTTCCATCCCGAGGCGGCGGCCAACATCGATCAGTTGCCGCCCTGGCTCAACCGGGGTCTCGCCGTCGTGATCATCTGTGCGCTGGTCGGCTACGTGGTCTGGGTCTCGATCCAGCCGCGGGCGGTCGGCCGCGGACCTTGGACGGTGGTGCTGCCGGGCGGCTCGTTGACGCTCCTGCAGATCGCGATCGGGATCGTCGATCTCTCCTTCTGCGCGCTCGCGATGTATGTGCTGGTGCCCGACGAGCCCAATCTCGGCTTTGTCGTCGTCGCCGTGATCTTCGTTTCGGCGACGCTGCTCGGCTTTGCCAGCCACTCGCCCGGCGGGCTCGGGGTGTTCGACGCGGCGATGCTGATCGGCCTCTGGCAGATGGACCGGGAAGAGCTCCTGGCCGGGATGCTGCTGTTCCGCCTGCTTTATTATATCGTGCCGTTCGTCATTTCTGTAATCTTGCTGACGTTTCGAGAGCTTATCCTGGGTGCCCGGTCGAAGCGCCTGCGTCAGGCAGCCGCGCGTGGTCTGGAGGCTCACCTGGAGGCGGGACCCCCGCGCGAGGCAGCCTATGTGAGAGAGCGTGGCGATCACGGAGCCTGACGAGGACCCAAGCGGAGAAGCCTTGCCGATGGCAGTCGAAGCGCCTCCTTCTTCCTCCTCCTTCTTTTCACCCTGGCCTGACCGTTTGCGCCATTCGGCCATCGTGCTTCTGGTCGCGGGGCTTGCGCTGTCGGTGCTGGTCGCGTTCGGCGAACTGTCGCCGGTGCGCGCCGGCGTGGTGTTTGCCCTGATGGCGGCGGCGGCGCTCGTGCCCTGGCGGCTGCATCATACCTCGATCTCCCGCGAGGACAGGAGCGGGGCGATCCCGGTCGAGGCGCCGGCCGTCGCCGCCGTGGTGGCCGGCATGCCGGATCCGGCGGTATTGCTCGATCGCGCCGGCCGCGTCATCCATCTCAATGCCGCCGCGGCGCAGCTTGCGCCGGCGCTGCGCAAGAACGAGCTCGCGCAATTCGCGCTGCGTTCGCCCGAGATCATCACCGCGCTGCGCGAGGCGATCGCCACCACCGAGCCGCGGCGGGCGACCTATCTCGATCACGTCCCGGTGGATCGCTGGATGGAGCTGATGATCACGCCGGTTCCGGTACCCACCGCCTTCGGCGGCACCGAAAAATGCATGCTGATGACCTTCCACGACCAGACGCCGCTGCGCCGGGTCGAGGAGATGCGCGCCGATTTCGTCGCCAATGCCAGCCATGAACTCCGGACCCCGCTCACCGCCCTCACCGGTTTCCTCGAAACCATCCTCGGCGCGGCCCGGAACGACGAGAAGGCGCAGGCGAAGTTCTTGGGGCTGATGCGCAGCCAGGCGGAGCGCATGCGCCGCCTGATCGACGATCTCCTGTCCCTCTCGCGTATCGAGATGAACGAGCACGTGCGTCCGCAGGGCGAGGTGGACCTGGCGCAAGTCGCCGCCCATGTGCGCGACGTGATGTCGGGCGCGGCCCAGGACTTCGGCTGCGAACTGACGCTGGACGCCAAGGGTCCGCTGATGGTCACCGGCAGCCGGGACGAGCTGGTGCAGGTGGCGCAGAACCTGGTCGAGAACGCGCTGAA
>JBLMWS010000022.1:0-25186 GCA_050257355.1 Gemmatimonas sp. | reverse complement strand
GATATTCCCGGTCTGATCGAAGGCGCGCATGAGGGCGCAGGGCTTGGCGACCGCTTTCTCGGCCATATCGAGCGCTGCCGGGTGCTGTTGCATCTGGTGGACGCGACGAGCGAACATGCCGGCAAGGCTTACAAGACGGTACGCGCCGAGCTCGAGGCTTACGGCGGCAATCTCGCGGAAAAGATCGAGATCGTCGCGCTCAACAAGATCGATGCGGTCGACCCGGATCACCTGAAAAAGCAGAAGGACCGCTTGCGGCGCGCCGCCAAGAAGACGCCGCTGCTATTGTCCGGTGCGACCGGCAAGGGTGTCAAGGAGGCCCTGCACGCGCTTGCCGACGTGATCGGCGACAAGCAGGTCACGAGCAAGGCCAAGCGCGCCGCCGAAGCCGAGCCGTGGAGCGCGTAGCGCAGCCGTCTGAACCAGATCGAACTGTCGCGGCTATGTGCACCTCTCCCGAAGGAGAGGTCGGATCGCATCGGATGATGCGATCCGGGTGAGGGGTTATGGTCTCTCGATCGAGCCGCGGCCCCTCACCCGATTTGCTGCGCAAATCGACCTCTCCCCGTCGGGGAGAGGTGCACGGAGTTCGCTGCCGGGATAGGCTCAAGCCAATCCTCACTCCGTTTCAGCGCGAACTCGCGAGCTCACCTTGCGCGCCAGATGATCCTGCTGCAAAAGCATGGCCATGGCCCGCCGCCCCCAGCTCAAGAATTTCCGCCGCATCGTCGTCAAGGTCGGCTCCTCGCTTTTGATCGACTCCGATGCGGGCGAGGTGCGCGCGTCGTGGCTGTCCGCGCTTGCGGCCGACATCGCGAAACTCCATGGCGAGGGCTGTGACGTGCTTGTGGTTTCGTCCGGCTCGATCGCCCTCGGCCGCAGCCGGCTGAAACTGCCCCGCGGCGCGCTCAAGCTGGAAGAAAGCCAGGCCGCCGCCGCCGTCGGACAGATCGCGCTGGCGCGGATCTGGTCGGAGGTGCTGGGCGATCACGGCATCGGCGCAGGCCAGATTCTCGTAACCTTGCAGGACACCGAGGAACGCCGCCGTTATCTCAACGCGCGTTCGACCATCGCAAAGCTGCTGGAGTGGCGGGCCGTGCCCGTGATCAACGAGAACGACACGGTCGCCACCAACGAGATCCGCTATGGCGACAATGATCGGCTCGCCGCGCGCGTCGCCACCATGGCGAGTGCCGATCTCCTGATCCTGCTCTCCGATATCGACGGGCTCTACGACGCGCCGCCCTCGCAGAATCCGAATGCGAAACTGATTCCGGTGGTGGAGGCCGTCACCTCGGAGATCGAGGCGATGGCCGGGGAAGCGGCTTCCGAACTGTCGCGCGGCGGCATGCGCACCAAGATCGAGGCGGCCAAGATCGCCACCACCGGAGGCACCCATATGCTGATCGCCTCCGGCAAGATCGAGCATCCGCTTGCCGCGATCGCCGATGGCGGCCGTTGTACCTGGTTCCTCACGCCGGCGAACCCGGTGACCTCCCGCAAGCGCTGGATCGCCGGTTCCCTGGAGCCGAAGGGGACGCTCACGATCGATGCCGGCGCGGTCAACGCCTTGCGCGCCGGCAAGAGCCTGCTGCCGGCGGGGGTGATCCGGGTCGAGGGCCAGTTCGCCCGGGGTGACGCGGTGGTGGTCCGCGGCCCGGATAGCGGGGAAATCGGCCGGGGTCTTGTGGCTTACGACGCCGACGACGCCGACAGGGTCAAGGGCCACTCCTCCTCGGACGTGATGGCGATCCTCGGGATCAGCGGACGCGCCGAAATGATCCACCGGGACGATCTGGTGATAGGCCCGACCGGCCCGGCTCCCGGCAAATAGGCCGTCGCCGGCTTCGTCCATTGCGGGCCAAGGCGGCGCCCGGCAGCCATGCCGGTTCCCCGCCTCGCCAAACCGTCGATTTCCGTGCTAAACCGCGATGAGATTGGGTTGAATCGCGATCGCGCTTTAGCCCTTTGATTGAGCATGATCTTTTCGGAAAACCGCTTCACACTTTTCCGGATCATGCTCTAGGACATGGCCTTAATTCGAGCTTGGACCAGGCATGACCGCGCCCCTGAAGGCTATCGACGGCAACGACGATTTGCCGTCCCTGATGAACGACCTTGCGAGCCGCGCCCGCGCCGCCGCGCGGGTGTTGTCGCTGGCGCCGAGCGAACAGAAGAACCGTGCGCTCGCGGCCATGGAGCGGGCCATCCGCACGGGCGCAAAGGCGATCCTCGCGGCCAACGCCGAGGACGTTGCCGACGTGCGTGCCGGCGGCGCCACCGGCGCCTTCGTCGATCGCCTGACCCTGACACAGGCCCGCATCGATGCGATGGCCGACGGCATCGCCATCGTGCGCGACGTCGCCGATCCCGTCGGCGTCGTCACCGAAAGCTGGCAGCGCCCGAACGGCATGACCATCGAACGCGTGCGGGTGCCGCTCGGCGTGGTCGCCGTGATCTTCGAAAGCCGCCCCAACGTCGCCGCCGATGCCGGCGTGCTGTGCCTGAAATCCGGCAACGCGGTGATCCTGCGCGGCGGCTCCGACAGCTTCCGGTCCTGCCGCGCGATCCATGACTGCCTGGTGCAGGGCCTGCGCGAGGCGGGGCTACCGGAAGCCTGCATCACCCTGGTGCCGACACGCGATCGTGCCGCGGTCGGCCTCTTGCTCACCGGCTTGAACGGGGCCATCGACGTGATTGTGCCACGCGGGGGCAAGAGCCTGGTCGCGCGCGTCGAGCAGGAAGCGCGCGTGCCGGTGTTCGCGCATCTCGAGGGCGTCAACCACGTCTATGTCGATCACGCCGCCAATCTGGAGATGGCGAAGGACATCGTGCTGAACGCGAAGATGCGCCGCACCGGCGTCTGCGGTGCGGCCGAGACCTTGCTGGTCGACCGCGCCGGCGCCGCCGACAAGCTGAAGCCGCTGGTTGAAATGCTGATCGATGCGGGCTGCGAAGTGCGCGGCGATGAGACCGTGCAGACGGTCGATGCGCGGGTAAAGCCGGCCTCGGAGCAGGATTGGGATGCGGAGTATCTCGACGCGATCATCGCCGCAAAGCTCGTCGACGGCGTGGACGGCGCCATCGCCCACATCCACCATCATGGCTCGCATCATACCGACGCGATCGTGACCGATGACGCCAAAGCCGCGCAAAAATTCCTCAACGAGGTCGATTCCGCCATCGTGTTGCACAATGCGTCGACCCAGTTCGCCGATGGGGGCGAGTTCGGCTTCGGCGCGGAGATCGGCATTGCCACGGGCAAGTTTCACGCGCGCGGCCCGGTCGGCGTCGAGCAACTGACGACTTTCAAATATCGCATCCACGGCAGCGGGCAGACGCGGCCGTGAGGTCTTTCGCCCGGTGGAGCTGAGGTGAAGGAAGGTCCAGCTGCGTCGATGTCGGTGGCGCAGGCACTCCCGCCTTACAGCGACGGCATGCGCATCGGCCTGCTCGGTGGGTCGTTCAATCCGCCGCATGTCGCCCATCGCGCGATCAGCCAGTTCGCGCTGAAGCGGCTGCGACTCGATCGCATCTGGTGGCTGGTGACGCCCGGGAATCCGCTGAAGGATCCGCGCGCGCAGCGCAATCTGGAGGCGCGGCTTCAGGCCGCACGCGGGATGGCGGACGACCCGCGTATCCAGGTCAGCTGTCTCGAATCCGTCATCGGCACGCGCTACACTGACGACACCATCAATTTCCTGCGCCGCCGCGCTCCGCAGCTGCGTTTCGTATGGATCATGGGCGCCGACAATCTCGCGCAATTCCATCGCTGGCAGAATTGGCGCCGCATCGCGCGCCAGGTGCCGATCGCCGTGATCGATCGACCGCCCCAGAGCTTTCGTGCATTGGCCGCGCCTGCAGCGCAAGCACTTGCGCGCTATCGCCTGCCCGACAGCGAAGCGAGCCGGCTCGCCGACCATCGTCCGCCGGCGTGGGTCTTCCTCACGGGTACGAAGCTCACGATGTCCTCGACCGGGCTGCGGAACCCGGACGGAAGCTGGAAGTAGTGGAGGATATGGTGTCGCAGGCGGGGTTACGGCGGCACTGGAATGTTGAAACCCTTAACCCCACATGGGTAGTATGAAGGCGGGGGGTCGGATTCGGTCTCCCGCGATACAGCGAAAGGAATGGTCCCTGGCGACACCTGTATTGTCCAAGTCTGTTTTACCGAAGGTTCAGAGAACCACGCGTAAAACATCGACCGAAGCTGCGGCCTTGAAGGCGCAACCTGACGCCGACAAGACGCTGAATACGATCCTCTCCCGCCTCGACGATATGAAGGCGGAAGAAACGGTCACCATCGACCTTCGCGGCAAATCGGCATATTCCGACTACATGGTCATCACCTCGGGCCGGGCCAACCGGCACGTCGGTGCGATCGCCGAGAATGTGACCAAGAGCCTGAAGGAAACCGGCATCAAGAACATCCATGTCGAAGGCCTGCCCAATTGCGACTGGGTGCTGATCGATTCCGGCGACGTGATCCTGCATGTGTTCAGACCGGAGGTCCGTGAGTTCTACAATCTCGAGAGATTGTGGACGCAAGGTCCCTCGGGGGCGAAGGTCGTCTAGCCGATCGGGCCGATGTCGAATCGGCTCAAGCGCGTGACAGTCTCGCGCACGCGCGTCTCGGCGTGCGGGCTATTGAGCGGGCTATTGAGTCGACGCATTTTCTGCGGCAAACCCAAATCTCACTTTGCCGGAAAATGCCCATGCGGATTATTGTCGTTGCCGTCGGCCGGCTGAAACAGGGGCCGGAGCGCGAGCTCGCCGAGCGCTATCGGAAGCGGTTTGACGACATCGGCCGCAGACTCGGCTTCCACAATCTCGAAATCTGCGAAATTCCCGAAAGCCGCGCCCGCGATGCGACCGCGCGTATCGCCGAGGAGGCATCCGCGATATCGGCGGCGATTCCGGAGAAGTCCGTGCTTGTCACCCTCGACGAACGCGGCGAGAATATCGACAGTCAAGGCTTGGCCCTGAGGCTGTCGCGCTGGCGGGACCGGTCGACCCCGAGCGCCGTGTTTGTTATCGGTGGCGCGGACGGACTTTCGCCCGAATTGGCCGCCAAGGAGAAATCCAACATTGAGAAGTTCAAGGTAGCCTTCGGGGCCGCGACTTGGCCGCATCAAATGGTTCGCGTGATGCTGTTCGAGCAGCTCTACCGTGCGGCAACGATTTTGTCGGGACACCCCTATCATCGCGCGTAATGCGCGCCACAAGATTTGCTTTCGGAACTTATGCAGCGCGCGCGGCCCCCTGCCTCCTACCTGGACACCGTTCGCCGCCGCGCGCTTTCCTCTCTGGCCCTGGCTTGTCTGTTGCTGTGCGCCAGATTGGCCGGGCCCATGCCTGCTTCGGCCCAGACCGCGGCTGCGCCGGCGCAAGCGGCCGCGTCGCCTGATGCCATCAAGCAGCGCGAACAGGAACTCGAGGCGGCACGGGCCGCGCAAAACAAGGCGGCCGAGGCGCAAGCCAAGCTCAAGGCGGAAATTGCCGCCATCGGCCAGGACCGCAGCAAGCTCAACCAGCAACTGATCGATAGTGCCGCGCAGGTGCGGGACCTCGAAGGCCGCATGTCCGACGCCGAGACGCGATTGCATTCGCTCGACGGACGCGAGCAGCAGATTCGCGGCTCGCTCGATTCGCGGCGCTCTGAAATCGTCGAAGTGCTGGCGGCGTTGCAGCGCGCCAGTCGGCGCGCACCGCCGGCGCTGCTGGTGCGGCCGGAGGATGCGCTGCAGTCGCTACGCACGGCGATCCTGCTCGGCGCCGTGGTTCCCGAATTGCGCACGCGCGCCGAAAGGCTTGCCGGTGAGCTCGGCGAGCTGGTCACCGTTCGCAAATCGATCGCCAGCGAACGCGACCAGCTGGCCTCCGACCGCGATAAGCTGAAGGACGACCAGACCCGGCTTGCAGCCTTGATCGACGAACGCCAGCGCCAGCAGTCGGCGATGGAACAGGACATGGCGGCGGAGAGCGCGCACGCCATTGCTCTTGCCAAGCAGGTCGACACGCTGCAGGGCCTGATCACCAAGATGGAGGAGGAAGTCAACGCCGCGGCAAAGGCAGCCGCCAGCGCCAACCTCAAGGGCGCGCCCGGCGGCAAGCCCGATTTGGCGGCGCTGAAGAACCCCAACCGGACCAGCCCCGCAATTGCTTTTGCCTCGGCCAAAGGTCTATTGGCGTTCCCGGTCAACGGCAGCAAGGTTCGCGATTTCGGCAGCTCCGACGGGGCGGGCGGCGTAGAAAAAGGCATTTCTTTGGCAACCCGGCCCGGTGCGCAAGTGACGACGCCGTGCGACGGCTGGGTAGTCTATGCCGGCCCCTTCCGCTCCTATGGTCAACTCTTGATCCTCAATGCCGGGGGCGGATATCATGTGTTGATCGCCGGGATGGAGCGCATTTCGGTCAATATCGGGCAGTTTGTTCTGACAGGAGAGCCGGTCGCCACCATGGGTACGAGATCCCAGGTCGCGTCGATTTTTGCACCCAACGTCAGTCAACCCGTGCTCTATGTGGAATTCCGTAAGGACGGCACTCCCATTGATCCAGGCCCATGGTGGGTCGCAAAAGAAGGCGAAAAGGTTCGCGGATGATGCGCAAGACTTCAGTAGTTCTCCTCAGCGCTGCCACCGGTGCGGCATTGACGCTGCTCGTGACCCAGCCGCGCGTCATGCTGATGGGAGCAAGCGCGAGAGCGGCGACCGCCGACACCTATCGCCAACTCAACCTGTTCGGCGACGTGTTCGAACGCGTGCGCAGCGACTATGTCGAAAAGCCCGATGACAGCAAACTGATCGAATCCGCAATCAGCGGCATGCTATCCGGCCTCGATCCGCACTCGAGCTACATGGATGCGAAGAGCTTCCGCGACATGCAGGTGCAGACCCGCGGCGAATTCGGCGGGCTCGGTATCGAGGTCACCATGGAGGACGGCCTGATCAAGGTGGTCTCGCCGATCGACGATACGCCGGCTTCGCGCGCCGGCATCCTTGCCAATGACATCATCACCCAACTCGACGATGAGCAGGTGCAGGGCCTCACCCTCAACCAGGCGGTTGAGAAGATGCGCGGCCCCATCAACACCAAGATCAAGCTCACGATCATCCGCAAGGGCGCCGACAAGCCGATCGACGTCACGTTGGTGCGCGACAACATCCGCGTGCGCTCGGTGCGTTCGCGCGTCGAAGCCGACGACATCGGTTACATCCGCATCACCACCTTCAACGAGCAGACGACCGAGGGGCTGAAGAAGAGCATCGCCGATCTGCAGAGCCAGCTCGGCGACAAGATCAAGGGCTACATCCTCGATCTGCGCAACAATCCGGGCGGGCTCCTGGAAGAGGCTGTCTCCGTCTCCGATGCCTTCCTTAATCGCGGCGAGATCGTCTCGACCCGCGGCCGCAACCCGGAAGAGACTCAGCGCCGTTCGGCCCATCCGGGCGATCTGACCAAGGGCAAACCGCTGATCGTTCTGATCAATGGCGGCTCGGCGTCGGCGTCCGAAATCGTCGCCGGCGCATTGCAGGACCACAAGCGCGCGACACTGGTCGGCACCCGCTCCTTCGGCAAGGGCTCGGTGCAAACCATCATTCCGCTCGGCAGCGGCAACGGCGCGCTGCGCCTGACCACGGCGCGCTACTACACGCCCTCGGGCAAGTCGATCCAGGCCAAGGGCATCGTTCCCGACATCGAGGTTCTGCAGGATGTGCCGAACGAGCTGAAATCGCGGACCGACACCAAGGGTGAAGCCTCGCTGCGCGGCCATCTCAAATCGGATGGCGAGGAAAAGACCGGCTCGCAGTCCTATGTCCCGCCCGACCCCAAGGACGACAAGGCCCTGAAGATGGCCGACGACCTCCTGCACGGCATCAAGTCCACGGCGACCGCGGCGAGCACGACGGCACCCGGCCCTGCGCCGACGGACAACAAGCCGGCAGCCGACAAGCCGGCGACCGACGTGCCGGCGCACTGATCCGATAAACGAACCTGATCTCAAAAAGGGCGGTCTGAGGGGCCGCCCTTTTTTCGGCCAGCAGGCCTGTCCGCCCGTGGCAGGCCGGCCCGGCCCCGCTTCCCGCCGGGGTGATGCGGCATCGGCGTGGCGTGGTATCGTCGCTCCGACTGATTCGGGAAGCTTCATGGCAGAGACCGTCGACGATCTGAGCGCCCCGCTCGGACAGAACGTGGCGCGCCGCAAGCGCCGATTGCGGCTGCCGTTCACGACCAGTCAGGCGCTGGCCGTGCTGCTGGGCCTGTTCCTGCTCGCCTTCGCCGGGTTTGCTATCTTCAACGACGATCCGCTTGGCGGCGAGCCGGTCGCGCATGTCGGCCTGCCCGCGGCCGGCGGCGGCAAGGCAGCCGATACAAGGCCCCCGGCGGCTGCCGCTGCAGGTCCTGAGCAGAGCGCAAAGGCGCCGGAACGGGAGAACGCGGCGGGCGATCAGAAGACGGTTACCATCATCGACGGTTCGAGCGGTGCGCGCCATGACGTGGTGATTCCAGGCGGAGGCGGCGCGAAAGATGCCGACAACGGCGCCGCTCCGGCCATGATAACCGGCATCGATCAACGACTGTTGGAAAAATCCCGCTATGGAATGATCCCCGTAATCGCCGACGGACTCAAACCGTTTACCGTCTATGCGGCTGATGCCGATCGCGCGAAGGCGGCGAAAATGCCGGTGGTCTCGATCGTGATCGGCGGTCTTGGCGTCGGCGCCGCCAAGACCACCGATGCCATCATGAAGCTGCCGGGCGCGGTGACGCTCGCCTTCACGCCCTATGGTGCCGATCCCGAAAAGCTTGCCGCGCAGGCCCGCGCGCACCACCACGAGATCCTGCTGCAGATCCCGATGGAGCCCTACGATTACCCGGACAACGATCCCGGACCGCAGACGCTGCTGACGACGCTCGGACCTGAGCAAAACCTCGACCGGCTGTATTGGCACTTGAGCCGCCTGCAGGGCTATGTCGGCATCGCCAACTTCATGGGAGCACGGTTTGTCGCGACCGAGCCGGTGATGCAGCCGATTCTGCGCGAGGCCGCCAAGCGGGGCCTCGGCTTTTTCGATGACGGCTCGGCTCCGCGCAGCGTAGCGCCGGCGGTTGCGACAGCGGTCGCCATGCCGTTCGGCAAGGGTGATAGCGTCGTCGATGCAGTTCCGACGCCCGGCGAGATCGACCACGCACTCGCCAAGCTGGAGGAACTCGCCAAGCAGCGCGGCTACGCCATCGGCACCGCCTCCGCGCTGCCGGTCTCGATCGAACGGATCGGCAACTGGATCAAGGGCCTCGATAGCCGCGGCGTGATGCTCGTGCCATTGACAACGGCGATGCTGAAATCAAAATCGAGCTAGACGTGTGCGCAACGGCGACACGTGAAGCCGGTCGCGGCAGAGAAGCGGGTTATTTGCATGGCGCGTTATGAAGATCTGCCCTACCGGGACTGCGTCGGCATGATGCTGATTAACAAGGATGGGCTGGTCTTTATCGGCCGCCGCGCCAGCGGCATCGAGCATGTCGACGAAACCCATATCTGGCAGATGCCGCAAGGCGGCGTCGATCCCGGTGAGAACACCTGGGACGCAGCCAAACGCGAGCTCTATGAGGAAACCAGCGTCCGCTCGGTCGAAAAACTCGCCGAAATGCCGGATTGGCTGACTTACGATATCCCGCGCACGGTGGCGGGCCGCGCCTGGAAGGGGCGCTATCGCGGCCAGCGGCAGAAATGGTTCGCCATGCGCTTCACCGGCAAGGATAGCGAGATCAATGTCCAGGATCCCGGCGACGGCCATAAGGCTGAATTCATCAGCTGGCGCTGGGAGCCGATGCAAAACCTGCCGCGATTGATCATTCCGTTCAAACGCCCGGTCTACGAGCGCGTGGTGCAGGAATTTGCAGTGCTTGCGGGCGGCTAAAGCTTGTGGGGTCTGGAAATAAACAAGTCGTACCCATGTCCACGGATAAACCCTATCGCGCCAATGTCGGAATCGCATTGTTCAACCCGGCCGGCCTGGTTCTGATCTGCCGTCGCATTCGCGGTGACGGGCCCGAAATCATCCTTCGGGGTCTCGAATGGCAGATGCCGCAGGGCGGGGTCGACGAGGGCGAAGATCTTCGCGCGGCGGTCGCGCGCGAACTCTGGGAGGAGACCGGCGTCAAAAGGGCCGACTATCTCGCGGAGACCGACTGGCTCACTTACGAATTTCCGCCCTATGACGGCCCGCCGCACCGGCTCGGCCGATTCCGGGGCCAACGCCAAAAATGGTTTGCCCTGCGCTTTACCGGCGACGAGGCCGACATCGATCCGCTCACAGAGCGCAACGGTCAGCCTGCCGAATTCGATTGCTGGCGTTGGGAGCGGCTCGACCGGATTGCCGAGCTCGTGGTACCGTTCCGGCGCGATGTCTACCGCGAGGTGGCGCGGCAATTCGCGCTATTTGCCGGGTGAATGCCAGCCATCTCTCCGCGCAAAGCGAGGCGAGGAAGGAGATCAATTCGGACCGACCGTAAACGAAATCGTCGGTGACGGCGCGATAGGCAGCCAACCGCCGCGGCGTCTCCTCTTCGTCTTCGGCGACCAACCGCGAATAGCCGGCAATATCGGCTGCAAAAATCGCAGCAATCTTTCGTTTATGGAAATCAGCCCCGGCCAGCAATCCACGGCAGAATGCCGCCGGACCGGCCAGGGTGCAACCGGCTTACCGGATCAATCGCGCAGCGATGCCGCTGCGGCGACTGGAGTCGCGGAAGCCCGCCGCCTCGGGGCGCGCGCCTACTTAATGCAAGGCGGTGGTGTTGAGCTCGTTCTGGATGCTTCGGAAATGATCGAGCCGCTCGATCGACTGATCGAGCTCGGAGCCCTGCTTCTCCTTCAGCTTCTCTTCCATTTCCGTGATCGTCTCCGCAAACCGGGCGCGGTCGAGCTCCTCGAGCGAGGTCGCAACCTCGGCAAGCACGGTAAGCCCCTCTCCGGAAACCTCGGCCAAGCCGCCGAGGACGATGATCTTCTGCTGCTCGGTGCCGGTCCGCACCGTCAGAATGCCCGGCCGGATCGCCGCAATCACCGGCGCGTGTCCTGCGAGCACACCGAAATCTCCTTCGGTACCCGGAATATCAACCTGATCGACGTCGCCCGAGAAGGCGAGCTTTTCCGGCGAGACAAGATCGAAGCGGAAGGTTGCCATGGTGTTTCCATTCTCTCCGATTGCACCCGCGGGCTAGACCCGCGGGTCCGTCAATCAGAATGCTCCTTATCGATGGATTGCCGGGCTCTCAGCTTGAAGACGCGCTTCACGCCATTGCTCGGCAATGAGGGGCACGGACGTCAGGCGGCCTCGGCGGCCAGTCTCTTGCCCTTCTCGACCGCCTCTTCGATGGTGCCGACCATGTAGAAGGCAGCCTCCGGCAGGTGATCGTATTTGCCTTCGCACAGATCGCGGAAGCCCTTGATCGTGTCGGCGAGCTCGACGAACTTGCCGGGCGAGCCCGTGAACACTTCGGCGACGTGGAACGGCTGTGACAGGAAGCGCTCGATCTTGCGGGCGCGCGCCACCGTGAGCTTGTCCTCTTCCGACAGCTCATCCATGCCCAGAATGGCGATGATGTCCTGCAGCGACTTGTAGCGCTGCAGGATCTGCTGGACCGTACGCGCCGTGGCGTAGTGCTCCTCGCCGACGACCAGCGGCGACAACATGCGCGAGGTCGAGTCGAGCGGGTCCACCGCCGGGTAGATGCCCTTTTCCGAGATCGCGCGCGACAACACGGTAGTGGCGTCCAAATGCGCAAACGAGGTCGCCGGCGCCGGGTCGGTCAAGTCGTCGGCCGGCACGTAGATCGCCTGCACCGAGGTGATCGAGCCCTTGGTGGTCGTGGTGATCCGCTCCTGCAGCGCGCCCATGTCGGTGGCGAGGGTGGGCTGGTAACCCACCGCCGAGGGAATGCGGCCGAGCAGCGCCGACACTTCCGAGCCGGCCTGCGTGAAGCGGAAGATGTTGTCGACGAAGAACAGCACGTCCTGGCCCTGGTCGCGGAAATATTCGGCGACCGTCAGCCCGCTCAGGCCGACGCGGGCGCGTGCGCCCGGCGGCTCGTTCATCTGGCCGTAGACCAGCGCGCATTTCGACTTCACGTTCGGATCGGGGTGGCGCGGGTCGGCATTGACCTTGGATTCGATGAACTCGTGATAGAGGTCGTTGCCTTCGCGGGTGCGCTCGCCGACGCCGGCGAACACCGAATAGCCGCCGTGCGCCTTGGCGACGTTGTTGATCAGCTCCTGAATCAGCACGGTCTTGCCGACGCCGGCGCCGCCGAACAGGCCGATCTTGCCGCCCTTGGCGTAAGGCGCGAGCAGGTCCACGACCTTGATGCCGGTGACGAGAATTTCAGCTTCGGTCGACTGCTCGGTGTATTCGGGCGCGGGCTGATGGATGGCGCGCACCTCGGCGGCCTTGATCGGGCCGGCTTCGTCGACGGGCTCGCCGACGACATTCATGATGCGCCCCAACGTGCCCTCACCAACCGGCACCGCGATCGGACGGCCGGTGTCGGCCACTTCCTGGCCGCGAACCAGACCTTCAGTCGCGTCCATCGCGATCGTACGCACGGTGGATTCACCGAGATGCTGCGCGACCTCGAGCACGAGGCGATTGCCGCCGTTCTTGGTTTCGAGCGAATTGAGGATCGCCGGCAGATGTCCTTGGAACTGGACGTCGACGACGGCGCCCATGACCTGCGTGATGCGACCGATCTGGTTGGCTGCGGTGGCCATTCAACTATCTCCTTCGAACCGAAATTTCGTTAGACCGCCTCGGCGCCGGAAATGATCTCGATCAGTTCCTTCGTGATCATCGCTTGGCGCGTGCGGTTGTAGATCAATGTCTGCTTGCGGATCATCTCGCCGGCGTTGCGGGTGGCGTTGTCCATCGCGGTCATCTGCGCGCCGTAGAAAGAGGCGTTGTTTTCGAGCAGCGCCCGGAACACCTGCACCGCCAGATTGCGCGGCAGCAGGCGCGGCAGAATGACGTCCTCTTCCGGCTCATACTCGTAGGAGGTTGCGGTCGCGCCCGCAGCAGGAGCTTCAATCACCAGCGGAATGATCTGCTGTGCGGTCGGCACCTGCGCGATCACCGAGCGGAAACGCGAATAGAACAGCGTGCAGACGTCGAACTCGCCGGCATCGAAGCGCGCAATCACCTTCCTGGCGATATCCTCGGCATTGGAGAAGGCAAGCTGCCGCACGCTGCGCAAATCCATGTGCTCGACGATCTGCTTCTCGTACTGGCGGCGGAGCTGCTCATATCCTTTGCGGCCGACGCAGAAGAACCTGACCTCTTTGCCCTCGTTCATCAGGGCCTGGGCCCGCTCACGCGCAAGCCGCACGATCGACGAGTTGAAGGCGCCCGACAGGCCGCGTTCGCCGGTACAGACCAGGAGCAGATGCACCTGACTCCTGCCGGTGCCCGCAAGCAGCGGCGACGCGCCGGGGGACCCCGCAGCGGCACTCGCGATATTGGCGATCACCGCTTCCATCTTTTCCGCATAGGGACGCGCAGCTTCGGCTGCACTCTGCGCCCGCCGCAGCTTCGACGCGGCGACCATCTGCATGGCCTTGGTGATCTTCTGCGTCGCCTTGGTGGAGGCGATGCGCACCCGCATGTCTTTCAGTGACGCCATTCTCTAAGCTCTCACCCCGCCGAGCCCCCGTTCGGTCCGGCCCGCTATTCTTCCCCCGTCGTGCCCGGCAGCGTGTGCCGGACATCCACGCCTCTGTCTCATCGACCATCGCCGGAAGGCGTGGATGGCCGGGGCGAGCCCGGCCATGACGAGCCCGCTACTAAGCGAAGGCCTTGGCGTAACCTTCGACAACCGCCTTCAGCTTGGCCGCGGTATCGTCCGTGAGATCGCGGCTGTCGCGGATGGTGTTGAGCAGATCGGCGTTCTTGCTGCGCAGCAGTGACAGCAGGCCGTCCTCGAACGCCTTCACCTTGTTGACCGGAAGCGGATCGAGATAGCCGTTGGTACCCGCCCAGATCACGCAGACCTGCTCTTCCATCTTCAGCGGCGAGAATTGCGGCTGCTTCAGGAGCTCGGTGAGCCGCGAACCGCGGTTGAGCAGGCGCTGCGTGGTGGCGTCGAGGTCGCTTCCGAACTGCGCGAACGCCGCCATTTCGCGGTATTGCGCGAGCTCGCCCTTGATCTTGCCGGCGACCTTTTTCATCGCCTTGGTTTGCGCCGACGAACCGACGCGCGACACGGACAGACCGACGTTCACCGCGGGCCGGATGCCCTGGAAGAACAGATCGGTCTCCAGGAAGATTTGGCCGTCGGTGATCGAGATGACGTTGGTCGGAATGTAGGCCGACACGTCGTTGGCCTGGGTTTCGATCACCGGCAAGGCCGTCAGCGAACCCGCGCCGTTCTCGTCGTTGAGCTTGGCGGCGCGCTCGAGCAGGCGCGAATGCAGGTAGAACACGTCACCGGGATAAGCCTCACGGCCCGGCGGACGGCGCAACAGCAGCGACATCTGGCGATAAGCGACGGCCTGTTTCGACAAGTCGTCGTAGATGATCACGGCATGCATGCCGTTGTCGCGGAAGTATTCGCCCATGGTGCAGCCGGTGAACGGCGCGATGTACTGCATCGGCGCCGGATCGGATGCGGTGGCGGCAACCACGATGGAATATTCCAGCGCGCCCTGCTCTTCCAGGACCTTCACGAACTGGGCAACGGTCGAACGCTTCTGGCCGATCGCGACATAGACGCAGTAGAGCTTGATCTTCTCGTCGCCGGTCGCGTTCAGCGGCTTCTGGTTCAGGATGGCGTCGAGCGCGATCGCGGTCTTGCCGGTCTGGCGGTCGCCGATGATCAGCTCGCGCTGGCCGCGTCCGATCGGGATCAGGGCGTCGATCGCCTTCAGGCCCGTCGCCATCGGCTCGTGCACCGACTTGCGCGGAATGATGCCGGGCGCCTTGACGTCGACGCGGCGGCGCTCGGTCGCCTGGATCGGCCCCTTGCCGTCGATCGGATTGCCGAGCGCGTCGACGACGCGTCCCAGCAGACCCTTGCCGACCGGCGTATCGACGATGGAGCGGGTGCGCTTCACCGTCTGACCTTCCTTGATCTCGCGGTCGGCGCCGAAAATCACGATACCGACGTTGTCGTTTTCGAGATTGAGCGCCATGCCACGGGTGCCGTTCTCGAACTCGACCATCTCGCCGGCCTGGACGTTGTCGAGACCGTAGACGCGGGCGATGCCGTCACCGACGGACAACACCTGCCCGACTTCGGAGACTTCGGCTTCCTGGCCGAAATTCTTGATCTGATCTTTGAGGATCGCGGAAATTTCCGCGGCGCGGATGTCCATCAGCCTGCCTCTTTCATCGCGTGCTTGATCGAATTGAGTTTGGTGCGAAGCGAACTATCGATCATGCGGCTGCCAAGTTTGACGACGAGGCCGCCGATGATCGCGGGATCGACTTTCACATTGAGGGTGACGTCCTTGCCGGTCACCGATTTCAGTGCCGACTTCAGCGCGTCGAGATTCTTCTCGCTCAGCGTCTCCGCTACCGTCACGTCGGCCGCCGCCTCGCCCCTGAACCTGGCAACCAGCGCGCGGAAGGCGCGGATCACGTCCGCGACCGCGAACAGCCGCCGGTTGGCGGTGAGAACCTTGAGGAAATTGGCGGAGATGCCGGCGATACCAGCCTGCTCCAGCACCGCACTTAGAGCTTTCAGTTGCACTTCAGCCGAGAACACCGGACTGCGGACCAACCGCCTCAAATCGGCGCTGTCGTTGAGCAGGGCCTCGAACTTATCGAGATCGGCCGCGACCGCATCGATCGCTTTTTCATCGCGGGCCAATTCGAACAGGGCCGTTGCATAACGGCCCGACACTCCCGAAACAGACGGATCTTCAGCAGCCACAGACTTGCTCTTTTAGCTGTCAAACTCGCAAGGGAAAAACCGTCGCCGCAAAATGCGGCGCCTAGCGATCCAAGCCCTTGGAATTCAAGCGGGACTTCGATTTTTAACCGGCACGCGAGGGCACCGGGATCTGCAAAAATCGCGGCTTTGCTAACATAGCAGGGCCGCACGTGCAACATGACGGCGACGCGGCAAATGCACCTTGTGCCTCATGTTTTCGCGGTGACCTTGCCCGGAATTCTCTCGCGCGAAATTTTGTCGAGATCGCCGCTTCATCCAGCCGAAACGGCGGCCGCCACGATGGCCCGCTTTGTTCCTATGCGCAACGCATAGCGCCATGAGCGCCGCGCAAGGAACCATCTGAATTTGCCGCCTGGGTTTAACTGACTCTTTACTTACAGCGACCGCGCAACAACTCACGAAAACTGTATTTGTAAATAGATATGAGTATTGAATAGGTTAAAATTCCATTAACGCGCCGTATTACGGAACCTTTGTTGATGATCCGAATCGGTCACAAGATATTTCAGCCTGAGACAAAACGGAAATACTGCCCAATTCACGCCTTATTGAACCGCGAAACGGCGCCGTCTCCACAACGAGATGGGGGTACCACTTGCCACACATGTGGCAATACTTCTACCAAAGGGACTAATCTGAATGAAAGCACGGAATAAGTGGACGGCGGGCCGGGTTGCCCGCTCGCGTACGGCGCTTGCTGTTGTCGCCGCAACTCTCTTGGTCGGTGGAACTGCCACCGAGGCTTCGGCCAAATCCAGGCACCACCACTATCATCCTCGGCACCATCACAGCCATCATGCCCTGCACATGTCGGGCGGCGCCTGGCACAGCACGAATTCGCAGGAGGCGAACGGGTCGTCTCCGTTCGGAGCGATCGGGCGCGTGTTCTCGGGTGTCGCCTCGTTCTACGGCAATGAATCCGGCCGCAAGACCGCCTCGGGCCAGCGTTTCGATCAGAACGCGCTCACCTGTGCGCATCGCTCGCTGCCCTTCGGCACCAAGCTCCGGGTCACCCACAACGGCCGCAGCGTCGTCGTGACCGTCAACGACCGTGGCCCGTTCGTTCGGGGCCGGGTGCTCGACCTCTCCACCGCCGCGGCGCGTGCCGTCGGCCTGACCAGCGCCGGCGTCGGCCGCGTCACCGCGGAAGTCGTCGGCTAAGCGGCGCGCCTCTCGCGCAGCTCACACCTCCATTCAGCGCTATCGCGTACTGCGCCCTGAACAGGACGACAGAACTGGTTGTGCGCTGACACACGAAGCCCGCCGTCGCCAATGACGGCGGGCTTTCCTTTTGGCAACGCGGAAAGCAGCGTTACAGGAAGCTCTGCGGATCGACATCGACTTCGAGCTTGAGATTGCCGGTGGCCTTGGGCGCGGCGGCCAGCCAGTGCCGCAAATAATCGGAGAGGTCGAAATTGCGCGCCGATTTCAGCAGCAGGCGGAAGCGATAGCGGCCCTTGATGACGGCGAGCGGCGCCTCGGCGGGTCCCAATAGCTGCACGCGCTCGTCGCGCGGCGAGGTGGCCGCCAATTTGCGCGCAAATCCTTCCGCCGTGGCACGATCGCCGCCCGAGATGATCAGGCTCGCCAGCCGCCCGAACGGCGGATACAGCGTGCGTTCACGCGCTTCGACCTCGCTCGCATAAAATGCCTCGCGGTCGCAGGCGATCAGCGCCTTCATCACGGGATGTTCGGGTTGATGGGTCTGCAGATAGCCGACGCCGCGGCCCTGGTCGCGCCCGGCGCGTCCGATCACCTGGTTGAGCAATTGCCAGGTGCGCTCGGCCGCACGCGGATCGCCATTGCCGAGGCCGAGATCCGCATCGACAACGCCCACCAGATTGAGCCGCGGAAAGTGATGGCCCTTCGCCACCAGTTGCGTGCCGATGATGATGTCGACGCGGCCCTCCGCGATCTCGTTCAGCTCGCTGCGCATGGTCTCCATCGACGTGATCAGATCGCTCGACAGCACCATGGTGCGCGCATTCGGAAACAGGGATGCGGCCTCCTCCTGCAGTCGCTCGACGCCGGGACCCACGGCAACCAGCGATTCCTCCGCCGCGCAGTTCGGACAAACGTGCGGACGCGGCATCGAGAAGCCGCAATGATGACAGACCAGGCGTTGGCGAAAGCGGTGATCTACCAGCCAAGCGTCGCAGATGGTGCAGGCGAAACGATGGCCGCAGGCGCGACACAACGTCAGCGGCGCATAGCCGCGGCGGTTCAGGAACAGCAGCGCCTGCTCGCGACGCAGAATCGCGTTTTGGACCTCCTGGGCCAGGCGCGGCGAGATGAACCGTCCGCGCTGGGGCGCCTCGCGGCGCAGGTCGATCGCCTCGATATGCGGCATATGCGCGCCGCCGAAGCGCTGCGGCAGCACCACGCGCTGGTAGCGGCCCTTGCGCGCATTGACTTCGGTCTCCACCGACGGCGTCGCGGACGCCAGCACGACGGGAATCTTCGCGATATGGCCGCGGACCACGGCCATGTCCCGCGCATGGTAATGCACCCCGTCGTCCTGCTTGTACGACTGGTCGTGCTCTTCATCCACGATGATGAGCCCGAGATCGGCATAGGGCAGAAACAACGCCGAGCGGGCGCCAACCACGACCGGCGCCTCGCCCGCCGCGATCGCCGCCCAATTGCGCTGCCGGGTGCGGGGGGTGAGTTCGGAGTGCCACTCCATCGGCCGCACGCCGAAACGCTGCGCAAAACGGTCGAGAAATTGGCCGGTGAGCGCGATCTCCGGCATCAGGATCAATGACTGCTTGCGTCGGCGAATGACTTCCGCAACCGCCTCGAAATAGACTTCGGTCTTGCCGGAGCCGGTGACGCCATCCAGCAGAGCGACATGGAAACTGCCGCTCGCGGCAAGCGCGCGCATTGTATCGACGGCGGTGCGCTGTTGCCGGGAGAACTCGGGCTGGGCGTAGGACGGATCGGGCGCGGGCGGCGGCGCCACAGGGGGCAGCGGTTCCGCCACCAGCGTGCCTTCGTCGACGAGCCCGTCGACGACCCCGGTCGAGACGCCGGCCTCGTGCGCGGCTTCGGCCTTGCCGTGCAGCAGTCCATCGGCGAGCACCGCAAGCAGCCGCTTCCGCGCCGGCGTCAGCCGCTGCGGCAGCGGACCGGCGAGCCGCACGCCGACACGCATGCGCTCGGGGCCGAGATGCTCGCCCATACGCAAGCACATGCGCAGCACCATGCCGCGCGAGGCGAGCGTGTAATTGGCGACCCAATCGACGAGCGAGCGCAGTTCGTCCTTGAGCGGCGGCACGTCGAGCTTCTCGGCGACGTCCTTCAGGCGGTTGTGCAGCCGCGGATCCGGATTGGCGTTTTCGCCCCAGACCACCGCAACTACCTCGCGCGGGCCGAGCGGTACGCCGACGACATCGCCCGCCTTCAGCTCCATGCCTCGCGGCACGCGATAGGAATAGGTCTGGTTCAGCGCGACCGGAACCAGCACATCGACGATGCGCGTCGCTGCGGCGGATGCAAAGCTGGTGCGGGGGGCGTGGTCCATCGGAGAGATAACTTAGCGGCGATCCGCATTCTTAGCGATGAGTAAAGGAAAGCGGTGCGATATAATCACGGGAATCGAGGCGCCGATAGCCGATGGTCCGAACCCTGCCTGCGATCGTACCGATCGAACTCGACTGTGCCGATGAGACGATCGCGGTCGAGACGGCGCGTTGGTTGTCGCATCTGCGCGCCGAACGCAGGCTGTCGCCGAAGACGCTGGAGGCGTATGGGCGCGACCTTCGCCAGTGTCTCGCATTCCTGAGCGAGCATTGGGGTACGCGGGTCACGCTGGCGCGCTTCGCGGGCCTCGAGGCCACCGATGTCAGGGCCTTTATGGCGATGCGACGTGCAGACGACATCAGTGGCCGCTCGCTGATGCGCGCGCTCGCCGGCCTGCGCTCGTTCGGCCGATTTCTCGAGCGCGAGGGCAAGGGCAAGGTCGGTGCATTGTCCGCGATCCGGGCGCCCAAAATCGGCAAGAGCCTGCCCAAACCGATCCACATCGCGGCAGCCAAGCGCCTGACCGATGCCGACGAGCGCGCCGGCGAGGAGCGCGAGACCTGGATCTTGGTGCGCGATGCCGCGGTGATGGCGCTGCTGTACGGATCGGGTTTGCGCATCTCGGAAGCGCTCTCCTTGAAGCGGCGCGAGGTGCCGCTACCCGGCGCCGGCGACGTGCTGACCGTCACCGGCAAGGGTAACAAGACGCGCATGGTTCCGGTGCTGCAGAACGTGCTGCAGCTGATTGCGGATTACGTCGCGATCTGTCCGCATCCGCTGCCGGCGGAGGGGCCTATTTTCGTCGGCGCGCGCGGCGGTCCGCTGAATGCCCGTATCATCCAGCTCACCATGGCGCGGCTGCGCGGCGCGCTCGGCCTGTCCGACAGCGCCACCCCGCATGCGCTGCGGCATTCATTTGCGACCCACCTGTTGTCGCGCGGCGGGGATCTGCGCGCGATCCAGGAATTGCTCGGCCATTCCTCGCTCTCGACCACACAGATTTATACCGGCATCGACAGCGAGCGTTTGCTCGAGGTCTATCGCAGCGCCCATCCGCGCAGCTGAAGCGCTGTTCATCAAGCTGACACCCACCGATCACCCGCAAGCTGCCCCTTGCACTCAAACTGCTGTTCCGGCAATCGTGTGGCCACACCGTCATCCGGAGGGGAATCATGAGCGCGCATGAAAGCATGGAGCAGGCGGATCACGCCAAGGAAGCCGCCGGCGAGAACAAGAAGATTGCGCTGCTGATCGCAATCATTGCGCTCTGCCTTGCCTTATCGGAGACGCTGGGCAAGGGCGCGCAAACCGAAACCATCAGCAAGAACGTCGAAGCTTCCAACCTCTGGGCCTTCTTTCAGGCGAAGACGATCCGACGTACCGTCGTGCAGACTGCGGCCGAGCAGACCAAACTCGGCTTGAACGCCGCAACGGATGACGCAGCGCGCGCAGCGGCGCAGAAGCAGATCGACGATTGGCAGAAGACGGCAGCGCGCTACCGCTCCGAGCCGGAGACCGGCGAAGGCACCGAACAGCTGGCACACCGCGCCAAACGCGCGGAGGAGGAGCGCGATCTGGCGACCGCGAAGTACCATCATTTCGAACTCGGCTCTGCCGCGTTCCAGATCGCGATCGTGCTGGCCTCGGCGACGATCATCACTGGCATCCTGGCGCTGGCCTGGATATCCGGACTACTGACGCTTACCGGCATCGCCGTCACCGCGCTCGGCTTCTTCGAACCGCATCTGTTGCCGCTGCATTGACCTGCGCGTTCGCTGCAGCACCACCACCCCGAGAGGCCGCGGGCCGCAGCCGCCTCGAAGGGCGACGGCCCGCCTGATGCAGCGGGGCCGTTCATCCTTCGAGGCTCGCTTTCGCGAGCAACTCAGGATGACGGATCAGCTAGCGTAGCCTATCTTGCCTCGTGCACGCTCTTGCGGAAGCGCAGGATCAATTTCAGCGCGCGAGCGGTCCAGCGATCGCTGTCACCGCGCAATATTTCGAGAATTCTGGCCTTCACCGGATCGACCAGCGCCTTGCACTTGGCGCGCAGGGTCAACACGGCATCATACAGCTTTTCGAACCAGGCCATCTCCAGGAGCTTCGGCCGCGTCACGTCGAATATGAACGCGGTGATGCCGACGCCCAAGAACTTTGCAAACAGAATGGTGGTGAAAGCGCTCATCCAATATTGGTGCATGAGCAGCCACATTCCGATCATCTTCAGGGGAAACAGCGGAAGCACCGGCACGATGAAGACGATCAGCGTCATCGCCGGCGAGAGCGAATCGACGCGCTCGGCAAGCCACTCTTTGAAGGACTGCAGCGGAATCGCTGCGACCACCCGCGCCACGATGGGTTCAAGATGATCCCAGAGCCAGGCTTCGATCAGAAAGACGATCGCCAGCAGGATCCAGACGGGTTGAAGAAGTCGGCGCAGCATCCAGTTTATCCCGCCCGATTCTCCCCGGGCGCATCACTTACATATGAATGGCCCGCTTGCCGACTGCAAGTGACGCTTCCTTGATTGCCTCCGAACGAGTCGGATGCGCATGGCAGGTGCGAGCGAGATCTTCTGCAGCGCCACCAAACTCCATCAATACGGCCGCCTCATGGATCATTTCGCCGGCCTCGCGGCCGATGATGTGCACGCCCAGCACGCGATCGGTCTTCGCATCTGCGAGAACTTTTACAAACCCATCCGTGGTCTGGTTGACCTTGGAACGACCATTGGCGGTGAAGGGGAATTTGCCGACGGTATACGCAATGCCCGCCTGCTTGAGCTCTTCCTCGGTCTTGCCGACGGCCGAGACTTCCGGGGTTGTGTACACCACGCCAGGAATGACGTCGTAGTTCACATGGCCGGCCTGTCCGGCGATGATTTCGGCGACCGCAACACCTTCGTCCTCCGCCTTGTGCGCGAGCATGGGACCGGCGACCACGTCACCAATGGCATAGACGCCCTTCAACGTGGTGGCAAAATGCGGATCGATCTGTACCCGGCCGCGATTGTCGAGCGCGACGCCGGCTTCCTTCAATCCGAGCCCTTCGGTGTAGGGCACGCGACCGATCGCGACCAGGACGACATCGGCTTCCAAGCTCTCCGACGCCCCGCCTGCGGCCGGCTCGATCTTCACCGCCAGCGTCTTGCCCGACGTGTCGACGCCCGTCACCTTGGATGACAGCTTGAACACGAGGCCCTGCTTTTCCAGGATGCGCTGGAACTGCTTGGCGATCTCGCCGTCCATCCCCGGCAAGATACGGTCCAGGAATTCAACGACCATGACCTCGGCGCCGAGCCGGCGCCACACCGAGCCGAGTTCGAGCCCGATCACCCCGGCGCCGACGATGAGCATTTTCTCGGGCACCTTGGGCAGCGACAGCGCGCCCGTCGAGGAGACGATGCGCTTCTCGTCGATTTCGATGCCCTTCAGCTTCGCCACGTCGGAGCCGGTCGCGATCACGATATTCTTGGTTTCGACGAGCTGCGTCTTGCCGTCGGCCGCGACTTCGACCTTGCCGGTGCCGAGAATTCTGCCGAGGCCGTGGAGCACGTCGATCTTGTTCTTCTTCATCAGGAATTCGACGCCTTTGACGTTGCCGTCGATGCCCTGTTGCTTGAAGTTCATCATGGCGGGCAGGTCGAGCTTCGGTGCCGATACGCTCACGCCCATCTTGGCGAAGGAGTGCGCGGCTTCCTCGAACATCTCGGAGGCATGCAGCAGCGCCTTCGACGGCATGCAGCCGACATTGAGGCAGGTGCCACCGAGGGTCGCGTTCTTCTCGACCACGGCGACTTTCATGCCGAGCTGCGCTGCCCGGATGGCGCAGACATATCCGCCCGGACCGGTGCCGATGACGACGAGATCGTAAATGGGCATGATTGAAGTCCTGTATGCTTATTGACCGTAACCGCCGTTAACGCCCACCCGAGACATCCAGGATGGCGCTGGTCACGTAGGAGGCCTCGTCCGACATCAGCCAGAGGATCGCGTTGGCGATCTCCTCTGCAGTGCCCACCCGTTTCATGGGGACGTTCGGCGCAAGCCGGTGGGCGCGATCGGGCTCACCGCCCGATGCGTGGATTTCGGTGTCGATCAGGCCGGGCCTGATCGCGGCGACGCGAATGCCCTCGGCGGCAACTTCATGTCCCAGTCCAACCGTGAAGGAATCGATCGCGCCTTTCGATGCGGCATAATCGACATAGGTGTTCGGCGAGCCCAGCTTGGCGGCCACCGAGGACAAATTGACGATGACCCCGCCTTTGCCGCCGTGTCGCGTCGACATCCGCTTCACCGCCTCCCGCGCACACAGGATGCTGCCGGTCACGTTGACCGCCATCATGCGCTGGATGCGCTCGGCCGACATCTCGTCCACCCGCGACGTCGGCCCGACAATGCCGGCGTTGTTGACGAGCGCGAAAAGCGGACCGAGCTTGTCGGCGGCCTTGAACAGCGCGAGGACGTCACCCTCCTCGCCGACGTCGCATTTGACGGCAATGGCCTCGCCGCCCTTCGCTTCGATCGCGGCAACCGCGCTGTTCGCCGCTGCCTGATTGCTGGCGTAACCGATGCAGACGCGATAACCGCGCGCGGCAGCGGCAAGCGCGGCGGCGCGGCCGATGCCGCGGCTGCCGCCGGTGATGATAACGACTTTATTGGTCAATTGGAGCCCCGCGCCTAAACCGCTATTTCATTTCTCGACGGGCGACAGTTGAAGCTTCTTCCTATCGATGTAACTCGGTAGGATCGTCCCACTGTCGATGACTGCGCTAGACAGCTGCTCTAGCGTAAGGTTTTTTGCACCCGTCAAATCCGCCCCTCGAAGTATTGCCCCGTCAAGCAGGGCGCCTTCAAAATCTGCTCCGCGAAAGTTTGCGTTTGTCGCATCGACCTTCCTCATATTGGCCCCGCGAAGCGACGCACCGCTGAGATCGGTCCGTCGGACAAAAGCGCCGTGTAAATCGAGAGTGCTCTTTCGAGTAATATCTTCAGACCTATTCATCGGATTCTCCCAGTCTGCTGCGGAGTAGCCTCACGATCTCTCTGATATCGATTGGCGGTTCATCGTCTCCGTAATCGATATTACCTACCCTCAAGTAAGCCTGAAGGAGCTCGAAAACCGGATTCGAAAGATCGGGAAAATCCTTCGCCACCTCTCTCAAAACATAGATTGCCGCCAAGCGGACCTCAAGATTGGGATCTCGCAGTTGGCCGACGGCCCGATTGAAAAGTTCCGTGACATGGGCGCGTCTTGCAAGATTAGCCTGTATGGAGGCCGACCGAGCTTGCAAGCTGGCGGGCGACAGCTGTCTCCAGGCCAAAATGGCGCCGACGATAGCGGCAACCGTCAGGGCGAGATTCCTGACGATTTCCGAAAAGGCGACCCATCCAGACATTCCGCTGAAGCCGTCAGATCACAAGTCCAGCACCAGCCGCGCCGGATCCTCCAGGCTTTCCTTGACACGAACCAGGAAGGTCACGGCTTCCTTGCCGTCGATGACCCGGTGATCATAGGACAGCGCCAGATACATCATCGGGCGGATCTCGATCTTGCCGCCGACGGCCATCGGCCGCTCCTGGATCTTGTGCATGCCGAGAATACCGGACTGCGGCGCGTTCAGGATCGGCGTCGACATCAGCGAACCGTAGATGCCGCCATTGGTGATCGTGAAAGTGCCGCCCTGCATCTCTTCGATCTTGAGCTGGCCGTC
>JBLMWS010000021.1:0-4923 GCA_050257355.1 Gemmatimonas sp. | reverse complement strand
GTTGCGATCACCACGAGACCTATAACCGCGCCCTTGCGTTTGACGAGCCGCCGCAGCGCGCGCCGCGACGGACTTTCCAGCGTGTCATCCGCGCCGGTCGCGGCCATGATGGAAAGGGCAGTATCAGTCATGCGATCAGCCCCTCAGGCGCGGATTGACGAGGATATAGGCGACGTCGGCAATCAGGTTCAGCGTGATGTAGATCGTTGCCGTCACCAGCACGACGCCCTGTACGACTGCGTAATCGCGATTGAACACAGCGTCCACGATCAGCTTGCCGAAGCCCGGAATCGAAAAGATCTGCTCGGTGAGTACCGCGCCGGAAAGCAGGGTCCCGAGCTCGAGCGCGCCGAGCGTGATCACCGGCGTCAGCGCATTGCGCATGGCGTGCTTAAGGATCACGGCACGTTCGGACAGGCCCTTGGCGCGGGCCGTGCGTACATAATCGCTCTCCAGCACCTGCAGCATGGCGCTGCGGGTATGCCGCATCAGGATTGCCGCAATAGCGTTGCCGAGTACGAATGCGGGCATGATGGTGGAAGCAAGGCTCGCGCGCCAGTTTTCCGAGAATGGCACGTAGCCGGAGGCGGGGAGCCAGCCAAGCTTGATGGAGAAGAAGAAGATCAGCATGATCCCGAGCCAGAAGTTCGGCGTGGAGATGCCCCAGAGCGCAAACAGGTTGGCACCGTAATCCCAGGGCGTGCCTCGCTTCACCGCGGAAATGATCCCGGCGGGAATGCCGATGAAGAAGGCGATCAGGATCGCCATCGAGGCAAGCTGCAGCGTAACCGGCAGCTTTTGTGCGATCAATTCGCGTACCGGCACCTTGATCCGAAGCGACTCGCCGAAATCACCCGACAATACACCCTTGACCCAATAGGCATATTGCACCGGGATCGGCTGATCGAGCCGGTATTGATGGCGGATCTGCGCGATCACGGCCGGGTCGCGCTCCTCGCCCGCCATGACCAGGGCGGGATCGCCCGGCAGCAGATGCTGCAGCGAGAAGATCAGCACCGACACGAAGAACAGCGTCGGGACCAGCTGCGCGATCCGGCGGGCGAGAAAGTTCAGCATGGGGCGCGCACGCCCGCATGCAATGAGACAACCGGGGTCATGCTCATTTCAGCTTCAGCCCGACAACGCGGACCAGCCCGTCCGGCATCTGCTTGTAGCCCTCGAGCTTCTTGGTATGCGCAATCAACAGCCGGCGATGATAGAGATAGAGGATCGGCTCATCGTCCATCACGAGCTTGGTCAGCTTTCCATAGATTGCCTTGCGCTGCGCGGTATCGGTGACCAGCCGTGCGCTGTCGAGCGCCTTGTCGGCTTCACCATTCTTCCAGGCGCTGTAGTTTTGCGGCGCGTTGCTGTGCAGGAAGACGTAGGAGTTGCCGTCGGGATCGATCCGTCCGCTCCAGGCCAGCAAAAAGGCCTGGTAGTCGCCGGCTTCCGCCTGCTTGAGCGATGTCGCGAACTCCGTCACCCTGATTTTCATGTCGAACCCGGCTTCGGCCGCCATCGACTGGATCACCTGGGCCACAGCCTCGGTTTCCGCGCCCTTCGGTACCATGAAGTCGACGCTGACCGGCGTACTCACCCCGGCTTCCTTCAGGAGCGCCTTGGCCTTCTCCACGTCGCGCGGGCGGACCGGAAAATCCTTTTGGTAATAGGGATGCTCGGGGTTGACCCATTGATTGCCCGGCATGAATTCGCCGTTGAACACCACCTGGTTGAGGGCTTCGCGATCGATCGCAAGGTCGAGCGCCTGGCGCACCTTGGCCGACTGGCTCAGCGGCCCCTTGGCCTTGTCCTTGCCGATATTGAGCGTGAGGCCTTGGTAGCCGAGCTCGATCGCGGTCGAGAGCTCGAGGTTGGGATCGGCCCACACATCTTTGATGTCGGTCGCGAGCACGCGCTCGATCAGATCAAGCCCGCCGGATTTCAGATTGGCGAGGCGCACGGTGGCATCGACGATCGGGAGAAATACGATACGGTCGATGAAGACGTGATCCTTGTTCCAGTAGTCGGCGAACTTCTCGAACACGATGCGATCTTGCGGCACCCGCTCGACGAACTTGTAGGGCCCGGCGCAGACCGGGTGCAGGCCGAACTTGTCGCCTTCTGCCTTGGCCGCTTTGGGCGAGACCATCATGCCGGCGCGGTCCGTGAGCTGCGCGATCAAGGGCGAAAAGGGCGTCTTCAGCACCAGCTTGATGGTGAGGGGATCGACGACCTCGACATGATCGAGTGCGGCGAGCTCCGGCTTGCGGAACGAGCCCGGAAAGTTGAGATGTCGCTCCAGCGAGAATTTCGCCGCTTCCGCGTCGAACGGCTCTCCGTCCTGGAATTTTACGCCGGGCCGCAGCTTGATCGTGACCTCCTTGCCGTCGGCTGACGTCTCGTGCGAAAGCGCGAGTTGCGGCACGATGTTGAGGTGCTCGTCGATGTCGAAGAGCTTGTCGCAGAACGCGGAGAACACGATCCGGCCGACATAGGTCCGTGCGAGCGTCGGATCGAGAATGTCCGGATCTTCGGCAAGGCCGATGCGCAGCGTCGTCTCGGCAAGGGCGGGCGTCGCCAGCATCATCAACCCGGCCGTCACCATGATCATCAATCGCCATATGCGCATCGGTGTGCTCCCTTAATCTAAACGCTGCATCTAAGAGGCTGCCGGCGAGCCGGAGCCGATTATACCAGCCGCGGCCGTCGGCGGTCGTTCCGCCGGAAGGCTGAAAGCCGCCACGAGTTTCTCCAATGTCGGCGAGAAGCCGCCATCGGCGGGAATGATCGTTTGCGCCGGCGGCAAGTCCCCAATGCGGTGGCAGGCAGCGGCGTGGCCGCTGCCATCATCGGTCAATCTCGGCAACTCGCTCCGGCAGCGCTCGACAACATAGGCGCAACGGGGGTGGAAATGGCAGCCCGAGGGTGGATTGAGCGCGCTCGGCAACTCGCCCTGCAGCACGATGCGGCTGCGCTTCGCCCGCGGCTTGGGCACGGGAATCGCCGAGAGCAGAGCGCGGCTATAGGGATGGCGAGGGGAGGCAAACAAGGCATCCGTCGTCGCGGTCTCGACGATCTTGCCGAGATTCATGACGGCGACGCGGTCCGCGATGTGCTTGACCACGGCGAGATCGTGGGACACGAAAATGTAGGCGAGCCCAAGCCGCTTCTGCAGATCGCGCAGCAGATTGAGGATTTGCGAGCGGATCGAGACATCGAGCGCGGATACCGGCTCGTCGCAGATGATCAATTTCGGCTCGACCGCGAGCGCGCGTGCGATCGCGACGCGCTGACGCTGGCCACCGGAAAATTCGTGCGGATAACGGCGCGCCGCGCGCGGCTCGAGCCCGACCAGGCGCAGTAATTCGTCTACCCGCGCGCGACGGCCGGAAGACGGCACCAGCTCGTGCAGTGCTAAGGGCTCGGTGAGGATTTGACCCACCGTCATGCGTGGATTGAGCGAGGCATAGGGGTCCTGGAAGATCAGCTGTGCCTTCCTGCGAAACGCGCGCAGCTCGCGCACGTCCAGCGCGAGCAGGTCGTGGCCCTCGAAGCGGATGCAGCCTTGATCCGGCTCGATCAGGCGCAGCACCAGGCGGCTGACGGTGGATTTCCCGCAACCGGATTCGCCGACCAGCGCCAGGGTCTCGCCCGCTTTGACGCTGAAGCTGACGCCGTCAACCGCCTTCACGAACGAAGTCGGTCGGCCGAACAGCGAGCGCCCGGCCGGAAAATGCTTGATGAGGCCCTCGGCTTCGAGCAGTGGGGTCATTACACCAATCTCTCCAACGGCGACTTGATGCAGCGCGAGGCGTGATGTGGGGTGAGCGCTATCAGCGGCGGCGGCGCTTTCAGGCAGATGGCGTCGACAAACGGGCAACGCGCCGCAAACCGGCAACCGGCTGGCGGGTTGCTCATGTTGGGTACCATGCCTTCGATGGTGGCAAGATGTTCGGCGCGGCGATCGAGCCGCGGGATCGAGCCGAGCAGGCCGACGGTGTAAGGATGCTGCGGCGAGGCAAACAACTCGTCGACGGATGCGCGCTCGACGATCTCGCCGGCATACATCACCGCGACCTCGTCGCAGATTTCGGCGACCACGCCGAGATCATGGGTGATCAGGATAATTGCCGCACCGCTGGCCGCTTTCAATTCGCGCATCAGGTCGAGGATCTGTGCCTGCAGCGTGACGTCGAGCGCCGTCGTCGGCTCGTCCGCGATCAGCAAATGCGGGTCGCAGGCAAGCGCCATGGCGATCATCACCCGCTGGCGCATACCGCCAGAGAGCTTGTGCGGATAGTCGTCGATGCGCTTGTCGGGCGAGGGAATGTGCACCCGGCGCAGCAGCTCGATGGCGCGCTCGCGGGCGGAACGGCGCGAGCCGCCGCGATGTCGCAAGATGGTTTCGATGATCTGGTCGCCGATGGTGAAGCTCGGATTGAGCGAGGTCATCGGTTCCTGGAAGATCATGGCAAGCCGATTGCCGCGCAGGTCCCGCAGGTTCTCGTCTGACGTGTGCAGGAGATCGAACCCATCGAAGCGGATCGCGCCGGAAATCTCGACCGACCGCTTCGGCAACAGTCCCATGATGGCAAGCGAGGTGACGCTCTTGCCGCAGCCGGATTCTCCGACCAGGCCAAGCGTCGTGCCCTGGCCGACGGAGAGGTCCACGGAGTCGACCGCATGCGTGGTGCGGCCATCGTCGCCGTGAAAGAGAACGCGCAGGCCCTCGATCCGGATCAGCGGATCGGCCGTCATTGCTTCGCCGCGATGGTTGCGGCAACGGCCGCGTCGATCACGGTGCGGTCGGTAATCCCGGCGGGATTTTGCCGCGTCGGCAGAAATTTGCGAAAACTGACCCAGAACTCGCGGCTGAGGCGCTCCAGCCGTTCCAGTTCCGAGAGCGGATCGGGATGATCG
>JBLMWS010000020.1:0-10720 GCA_050257355.1 Gemmatimonas sp. | reverse complement strand
GCGCGTGTGGAAGACGAGATCGTGAAAGTCCCACAGTACGAGATCAGGGTCGCCCTCCTGCGGTCGCAGGCCATCACCGGCCTTGGCCGCAAGCGTCAACAGGATGTCGCAGTCGGCAAGCAGCGCGAGAAGCTCAAGCCCGGGGAAGCCGCGCCGCTGCTTCAATTCGCGTATCGTCTGCGGCCGGGACAGTTCGGCAAGAAAGCTTGCAACTGTCGGCTCGCAGATCCGAAACAGCGCGCCGGCGCGCGGCGACTCCAACACAAGCGCATTGCCGCGGCGGCGCAGATAGGCAAAGCGCGACAGGACCAGGCGGTCGCTTGCGCGCAACTTCGCCGCGTGCGGCCAGTACTCCGCGATCTGCGGCTCGATAACGGCCAGATCCTTTCGCCCATGGGTGAGGCGGTACTCGATCAAGCCGCGCCGCGCCAGCCGGCGGATCAGGGTTTGGATCTCCTGCGCGGCAGCGTTGCGCGCGGCCGCGAACGAGGCAAGGGGCAGGCCGGCGCGCAACGCTGTCGCGCGCCGGCTCGCCTCGGGACTGAACTCACCGAGCTCGACCGGATAGCCGTCGACGTTTGCAGCGAGATGACCGCCGCCTTGTGTTTCCAGAATGACGCGCTCGTTCAACCTCGCAGAAAGGTTCGGGCGTTGCGTCGTTCGGCCTGGCTTGTTGGAGGGCGCGCGCAAGGAATCCGGATTCCATCAGGTGTGCGGCAGGAACGGCGTGAGCTCGCTTTCCAGCCGCGGCCGGTCAAGCAGGCCGAGTTTGACCGGCACATCATACAAGCGCCCGGGACCGAAGCGGAGATAGAAATGGCGCAAACCGGGAACGATCACCCGGACGACCGGCACGCCGACGTCGGGGCGGGTCTGGTCGAGCACCAGAAAATCATAACCGGCGTCGCGGGCGACATCGACGCAAGCCTCGACCTGGGCGCGGCTGTTGTAGGCGAGCTTGAGGCCAGGCGCGGGTGGCACAACCGGGTTCTCGGCCGGAAGCAGAAACGGATGGTCCTGCAGGCGCAGCGGAGTGACGCCGTCGAGCGAGGGCTTGTCGCCGCTGGCGCCGTCCATCATGCCGATCGCCAGGAACTGGTTCAGCTCGGTCAGCGCGCGCAGCAGCGCTATGCGGCGATCAAAATGCGCGCCCGAGCCGAACTCGATGTTCTCGTGGCCGTCCCTGATCCAGTGCATGATCGCGACATAGGTCGGGACGCCGAGGTCGCTGGTGACGTCAAGCACCCACACCTTTCGGCCTGCGGCGGCGAATTGAGTTCTGAGGTCGCGCACGTAGGAATCGTCGAACTGGTCGAGATCGAGTTCGGCGCGGCGAAGCCGATTATACCACCAGATCGCATAAGAATCCCGTTCCACCAGTTCGAGAAAGCCCTGGACGATGGCCTCCTCGAGCGTATTGCCGGCAGCGCAGCCGTTCGAATCCGTGTGCGCGTCGTGGTAGAAGAAATACGCAAGCCCGGTCGGCACGTAGCGGAAGCGCCGATCGCGCAACGACCAGACCGGCGTCCAGTCGATCTTCTCGGCCGGATCGAGCGGCGGCGGTACCGGATGTGGGTGCTCCTCCTGCAGCCGGGTCTCGAACTGCCTTTGGCTGAAGAGCTGCACGTCGTTGGGGAGAATGGCCTCGCCCGGCGCAAAATCGGTGAAGCGCCGCTTGATCCGGATCTCGTCGCCCTGAAAGATTCCGGAGTAGCGCTCGATCGCCTCCATCAGCGCGCTCGCCTCCGCCTGCTCCGCCGTCGAACCCTTGCCGAAGCTGCCGCCCTGCAATCCGGACCGGAGTTCATCGAGACTTTGCGCCGGTGCGGAAAAATTGTGCTGGGCGAAAAAGTTCGTGTTGAGCGGCAGGTTGGCCTGGATGCGTTCGAGCTTCTTGACCACGCCGGTGAGCGGGCTCACGTGCTTGCGATAATGCGCAACCGTTGCCTGGGAAGTGACCGTGCGATAGCCACCGCTGGTCATCACCAGTGTGGCGCCGGGACCGAGCTCGACGGGCGTGGGCGCGCGCCGCGGATTGCGCAGCTTCTTTTCGCCGCAATCGGGACATTGCGGTCGCCGCGCCACGTAGTGCTTCGCAACCGTCGCGCCGAGCAGGTCGAAGCTCGCAATGTGGTCGTTGAGCTCAGTGCGAAAATCGGAGCCGATGGCTTTGGCGATTTCGACCGCGGCAAGATGGATCGCACTTTGACCAAAGGTCTGCCGCACCAGCGGCGAGACGGCTACCGGCCGCGCAGCTGCGCGATCGAGAAAGCCCTTGATCTCGCGATTCCTGATCATGCGGTCGAACAAGCAAGTCCAGCAGGCATTCTCCGGTGGGTTGAGGACCGGCCCGACCAGCGGAAACACGCCGGATGGTTGCACCAGCAGCCATGCCGATTTGTCCTTCACGCGCTGCTTGTTCAGTTGAGCGAGCCGCGGCTCCAGATAGTCGTTGACGAGGGTGATGGTGAGATCGGGCGAGCGGTTGACGACGGCAACGCCGAGTTCGCGCATGGCAGCGCCCAGTTCCTTGGCGCCTTGTACGTCGATCGCCTCGATGCGTACCCGACATTTCTTCAGGTTGCTCGCAGCCGCGGCCGGAGCGAGCCCAAGGCTCGCCCAATAGCCGGCCACTGGCCCTGTAAACGAGTCCGTGACCGGCAAGACGTAGCCCCGCTCGATCAGGCGCCTCAGTGCTTCCTGGATCTGGTCGGCCGGAAATTTCCGCTGCAACTCGGCGACGAGCCGTTGCGCGCTTTTGCCGCGCTCGCCGATGGCCTGAGCCAGTGCGGAATAGAGCTCACCGTGCAAAAAGAATTTGCGATCCTCGGAATAGAGGCAGACGACGTCGCCGGGCAGCACATAGGCGGTGTAATTCGGCGCGAACTGCAGAACATCCTCGCCGTTCGGTCGCGTCTGGCGGGTTTTGCGATTGGCGGTCATCGTCTTAGCACGTGGGTTCTGGCGAGGAGGCTCGATCATTGGCAGACGCCTGATTGCGCGTCGACCATACGTTCGGCTGCAAGCCGCGCGCGAACATTTTTCGTTTTGATTGGAAATATGTTGGTCCGGCGTCGGCGACCGCCGCTACGCCGCGATTGGCACGCGCACTTTGACAGGCACAACAATTGGCCGGGTCGATTAAGCCCGGCCAATCGAATCGGCCTTTGTGGTTACACAATCGAAAGGCGCCGCTGCTCAACAGAGGCGGCAGCTTCCCCAGGACAGGCAGCAACCACCGCAGCCCCCGCAGCCACCACAACGGCAACCCCGGCAGCCTCTGCATCCGCGGCAGCCGCATCCGCGACAGCCGCCACAGCGGCAGCCGTGAGCAACCTGCTGCAGCCCGCTCGCGCCGCTCTCCTTGTCGAACAGGTGGAAAGTGGCCAAACTGACGTCGGCGATTTCCTCTTCGCCGAGAACGAAGCGCTGGTTGGCAAGCGTATTCAGGGATTGGGGGACATCCGCAGTCGGCATCGTAGATGCGGATGCGCCGCTCGCCAGCGAAAGACCGAGTCCAGCGGCCCCCAAGGCCGGCACGGCGGCGGCTTTGGTCACGCGCTTCCGTATCGAAGCTTGCTTCACCCGAGGCATCGTCGCATCCTCCATACCTTGTCAAAGTGTTTTCAAGCCCTGCCGCGCAAATTGTACGCCCGGCTTAGACGTCAGGCAAGTTGGACCGCTTCACCAACTCGTCGTTTCATATTCAGTTGTTGTTCATCTTGATGAATACAGCGCAGAAGAGAGCAGAAGAGAAACGTCGTGATTGGCAGTGGCGCACACGGCGAATGCTCATATTGCGATGCGTCGTCCAATGCGGTTGTCAGGCGATTGGAGACGGTTGAATGCTCGACCATCCCAGAGCTTTCGCATGGTACGAACTGCTGACGACGGATTTGCCGGCGGCCGAAACGTTTTACCGCAGGGTGGTGGGTTGGGATACCCAAGATGCCTCCACATCCCAGTTCGCTTATCGCCTCTTTAGCAATCGCGGTGCCCCGGTTGCGGGTGCGATGGAGCTGCCGGCAGAGGGACGAAAAAAAGGCGCCATGCCGCGATGGGTCGGCTATGTCGCAGTGCAAGATATAGACGGCACGGTCGATCACCTCAGGCGCCTGGGTGGCACGGTGTACGTGCCCCCGACCGACAGCAATATCGGCCGGATCTCCGTGGTCGCCGACCCGCAAACTGCAACGCTCGGCCTGGTCGAGGGGCTGAAATATGGGCGCCCGGGCGAGGCGGTCCCGAGCGAAACCGGTCGTGTTGGTTGGCACGAGTTGCTCGCGGCAGACGGCAGGACGGCGCTCGATTTCTATCGCGCGCTGTTCGGTTGGCAAAAAGCGCCTGACGAAACCGCACCGGTGGAATCCTACGATCTGTTCGCCGTTGGGGGACGCACCCTGGGCGGTGTCTTCACCAAATTTGCCGCAACGCCGGTGCCGTTCTGGCTCTATTACTTCGATGTCGCCGACCTCGACACAGCCATTGAGCGGATGACGGAGGAGGGAGGACGAATCGCCCAAGGGCCGATCGACCTCTGGGATGGGACCTGGATCGCCCGTTGCATTGATCCGCAAGGGGCCATGTTCGCGCTGCAGGGGAAGCGAAGCCAAGCCGTTGACCGGTCCAGCGCGCCGGTGTCGGACGCCGCGCTTGCCTGGTCCGCCTCGTGGGGCGGTGTCTCCTCGCGAGGCCGCCTGGTCGGCACCAATCCGAAACGGAAGGGCCGGCGCTGATGGGCGAAACCCGGACTCTTCCCGTCATGCCGGCTTTGGCGGTGCAACGGGCTTGGCCGGTTTGTCCTGCCGCTTGGACCAGGAAATGTAGTAGGCAGCCGTGGTCATGATAGCGATGCCGGCGACGCTCACCAAAAGCTGGGCGAGGAACGAGCCGGAGCTCAGGCTCAGCGTGAAATGCGCGACAAAGGACAGGAACACGCCGATACAGAACACCGCCAGCGACTGCTGACCGCAGACGATCGCGGGATCAAACAGCCGCCACTCCAACCCCGGCCAGGTCTTCGGAACGAAGCGGACCACGAGCATGGCGATCACGACGAAGTGGATGAAGCGGTATGGCGCCATGTAGGTCTTGTCGTTCGGGTTGAACGCGGAATAGAGCCAATCCGGAAACATTGCTCCGAAATCGGAAAAACGGCCGGCCATGGTCATGATCAGCGCGAAGATCAGATAGGCGATGCCAAGATAGAGTGCCGGCTTGGAATTGATGATCCAGGCTGCCCGTTTGGCGCCACCAAGGGCGCACCACGAGCCGAATACGAACAGGACCTGCCAGCAATAGGGATCGAAGTACCAGGTGCCCTCGGGATAGGACCTGAAATTCCAGCCGAAATGCCGCGCCAACAGCCAGAGCACGACAGAAGCCAGCATGGTGAGGTCAGGCTGCCGCAGCATGAACCAAAGCACCGGCGGGAAAAATCCCATCAAGACGATGTAGAGCGGCAGCACGTCGAGATTGACCGGCTTGAATTTGAGCAGCAGTCCCGCCCCCAAAGTATCCGTCGCATGATCGACGAGGCCTACGACATTGAACTCGTTGATCAGTTCGGAATCCATGAAGCGCTGTGCCAGGTAACTGATCGCAACAATGTAGATGACGAACAGAATGATGTGGGCGACATAGAGCTGCCAGACCCGTTTGGTGAGGCGGGTGGCGCCGACGATAAAGCCGCGTTCGATCATCATCCGGGCGTAGACGAACGAGGCGGTGTAGCCCGAGATGAAAACGAAGAGGTCGGCGGCGTCGGAAAAACCCCAGTTCCGGGTCGTGACCCAGTTCACGACGTTGTCCGGGATATGGTCCAGGAAAATCGCCCAGTTCGCGATCCCGCGAAACAGGTCGAGGCGAAGATCGCGTCCTTTGTCCGGCAGGGTGGCGTTGATTTTCATGGCGGTTTCGCGAATTGTGTTTTGAAATTGAAGACGGATTTGTCCCCAAAGCCGCCCAGCTCGTCATTGCCGCGTCGCGATTGTCACAGCGCAGTATAATGACTATACGGGTCGGACGAAGGTAACATCCCGGAAAGAGGAATCACCGTTCAGACTATGAACGGCGGCTCTATCCTATCTTGGACGTTTCGACCACACCCTTCAAGCCAGCCGTTTTTCGAGGTGCCAACCATCCATGACCGCACGGATTTTCAAGCCCGCCAAGAACGCGATGCAGTCGGGGAAGGCCGCCTACAAAGAGTGGCAGCTCGACTACGAGCCGGAGCAGCCGCGCGCCATCGAACCCCTGATGGGCTGGACCTCCTCGACCGACATGAAGCAGCAACTCACGCTGCGCTTCCACACCAAGGATGAGGCGGTCGCCTACTGCGAGCGCAAGGGCATTCCCTATCAAGTGATCGAGCCGCAGGAATCGATGCGTCGGCCGGTGGCCTATGCCGACAATTTCTCGTTCCGGCGCGGCGAACCCTGGACCCATTAGCCTCTCGCGCGCCGCGCCGGCCGGGGCTTTGGACCCCGGTCGCAGCGGAACTGCCGGCTCGGCCTTGCAAGTGACACCTTGGCGCAAGCCACCCGGCTGCGGCGCCCGATAAATCCGCGGAAAGCCATGCCGCTGCATTCCTCGATCGACCCCGCATCATCGGACTTTTTGCGCAACGCCGACGCCATGCGCGCGCTGGTTGCCGATCTCCGGGAGAAACTGAATACCGTCTCCGGCGGGGGCGGCGAGGCCTCCCGGGCCCGCCACACCTCGCGTGGAAAGATGCTGGCGCGCCAGCGCGTCGACCTTATCGTCGATCCCGGCACGGCCTTTCTGGAATTGTCGCCGCTCGCCGCTTACGGTCTCTATGGCGGCGACGTGCATTCCGCCAGCATCATCACGGGGGTTGGCCGGATTGAGGGTCGCGAATGCGTCATCGTTGCCAACGATGCGACCATCAAGGGCGGCACCTATTATCCGATGACGGTGAAGAAGCATCTGCGCGCCCAGGATATTGCGCGTCAGAACAATCTCCCCTGCGTCTACATGGTGGATTCCGGCGGCGCGTTCCTGCCGCTGCAGGACGAGATCTTCCCGGACGAACGGCATTTCGGCCGCATTTTCTACAACCAGGCGCAGATGTCGGCGGCGGGTATCCCTCAGATCGCGATCGTGATGGGCTCCTGCACCGCCGGCGGGGCCTACGTCCCGGCAATGTCGGACGAGAGCATCATCGTGCGCAATCAGGGCACGATTTTCCTCGGCGGACCGCCGCTGGTAAAGGCGGCGACCGGCGAGGTCGTCAGCGCAGAAGAACTCGGCGGCGCCGACGTGCATTCGCGCCAATCCGGCGTTACCGATCACTACGCCCAGAACGATGCCCACGCGATCGGCATCGCGCGCCGGATCGTCGCCACGCTCAAACCGCCGCGGCACAATGCGCTGAACATGCGCGAACCGTGCGAACCCCGGTTTCCGGCGGAGGAGATTTACGGCGTGGTGCCGGTCGACGGCAGAAAGCCGTTTGACGTGCGCGACATCATCGCCCGCATTGTGGATGGCTCCGAGTTCGATGAGTTCAAGAAGCTTTACGGCCAGACGCTCGTCTGCGGCTTCGCTCATATCTGGGGCTTTCCGGTCGGCATCGTCGCCAACAACGGCATTCTGTTCAGCGAAAGCTCGCTGAAGGGCGCGCATTTCATTGAGCTGTGCTGCCAGCGGGGCATTCCGCTGGTGTTCTTGCAGAACATCACAGGATTCATGGTTGGCAAGAAATATGAGGCCGGAGGCATCGCACGCGACGGCGCCAAGCTCGTCACTGCCGTTGCGACCGCCGGCGTGCCGAAATTTACGGTCGTCATCGGCGGCTCCTACGGCGCCGGCAATTACGGCATGTGCGGCCGGGCCTACAGCCCGCGCTTCCTCTGGATGTGGCCGAATGCGCGCATCTCCGTGATGGGCGGCGAACAGGCGGCGATGGTGCTGAGCCAGGTCCGGCGCGACAATATCGAGGGCAAGGGCGACGCCTGGTCGGCGGAGGAGGAGGAGAAGTTCCGCGCCCCGATCCGCGCTCAATATGAAAGCCAGGGCAATCCCTACTACGCGACCGCGCGGCTTTGGGACGACGGCGTGATCGATCCGGCCGACACGCGGCTGGTATTGGGCCTCGGCCTCTCGGCAGCCGCGAATGCGCCGATCGAATCCACGAGATTCGGCCTGTTCAGGATGTGACGCATGGATCGTTCCAAACTGTATCGTCCCTTTCGGAGCGTCCTCATCGCCAATCGCGGCGAAATCGCTTGCCGTGTCATTCGCACCGCGAAAAAGATGGGCCTGCGCACGGTCGCTGTTTATTCGGAGGCCGACCGCGGGGCCATGCATGTCGAGATGGCTGATGAAGCCGTGCTGCTGGGGCCGGCGCGGGCGCGTGACAGCTATCTCAACATCGAACGCGTGATCGAGGCCGCACACAAGACCGGCGCCGAGGCCGTGCATCCCGGATACGGCTTCCTGTCCGAAAACGCCGAATTCGCGCAGGCCTGCGCGGATGCGGGGCTTGTGTTCGTCGGTCCCACCCCGGATATGATGACGGCGATGGGCTCGAAATCCGGCTCCAAGGCGTTGATGGAAAAGGCCGGCGTGCCGCTGGTGCCGGGCTATCACGGCGAGGCTCAGGACGAGGCGACGCTTGCCAACGCGGCCAACACGATCGGTTTCCCCATCCTGGTCAAGGCCTCTGCCGGGGGCGGCGGCCGCGGTATGCGCATCGTCCGCTCGGCAGCCGAACTGTCCCCGGCGATCATCAGCGCCAAGCGCGAGGCCAAGGCGGCGTTCGGCGACGACCGCCTCCTGATCGAGAAATACGTCGATAATCCCCGGCACATCGAGGTGCAGATCATCGGCGATGCGCATGGCAATCTGATGTCGCTGTTCGAGCGCGAATGCACCCTGCAGCGACGGCACCAGAAAGTCGTCGAGGAGGCGCCGTCGCCGACCCTCAATGCGGCCCAGCGCGAGACCGTCTGCGCTGCTGCGCGCAAGGCCGCAGGCGCAGTCGATTATGTCGGCGCCGGCACGATCGAGTTCGTCTCCGACGGCAAAGACGTATTCTTCATCGAGATGAACACGCGTTTGCAGGTCGAACATCCTGTGACCGAGCTGATCACCGGCATCGATCTCGTCGAATGGCAGCTGCGCGTCGCCTTTGGTGAAAAGCTGCCGCTCGCGCAGGATCAGATCAAGCTTCATGGACACGCCATCGAGGCGCGCGTCTACGCAGAGAATCCGGCCAGGAACTTCATGCCCTCGGTCGGGAAGATCAATGCTTGGCGGCTTCCACAAGAGAACGGCGGATTGCGCGTCGATGCGGGCTATCGCGCCGGCGATGCGGTTTCGCCCTATTACGACGCCATGCTTGCGAAGATGATCGCCTGGGCGCCGACCCGCGAAGGGGCGATCGAACGGCTTAAGCGCGGTCTGGATGAGACCGACGTCCGTGGCATTGTCACCAATATTCCCTTTCTCTCGGCGTTGGTCGGCCATCCGCAGATCGCGGCCAATGCGATCGACACCGGATTCATCGAGCGCGAATTGAAGGCGCTGACGCCTGCACCGGGTGGCGCGGGCGAACTCGAGCTGTGCGCGGCTGTTGCTGCGATTATCATCCGAGAGACGGAGGCCGCGAGAGCTGAGGCCCGGTCGCCCTGGCAGACGTTCGGCTGGATGCCGGTCGGCCGCCGCGAGCGGGTTTTCTCCTTTCGGCAGGGACACGGCGCCGAGCAGAAGGTGACGCTGCGTTATGGCAACGGACCGTCCACGCTTGCGATTGGCGCAGACGAAGTTGCCTTTGCGTTCAGCCGGACCGGGCGCGAGAGCTTTGATCTCACGCGCGGCGACGTGAAGACGGCTGTGGTTGCGATGATCGATGGGCATGAACTTTACCTGCGCACCCGCAACGGCCGCTTCGAATTGCATTGGGTCGATCCCTTCGGCGGCGAGACCGAAGAACAGAGTGGCGAGGACAAGATCGTGGCTCCCTTGCCGGGCACCGTGGTCGCGGTGCTGGCCGAGCAGGGGGCGAAGCTCGACAAGGGCGCTGCGATCCTGACCCTGGAAGTGATGAAGATGGAGCAGACCCTGCGCGCGCCGTTCGCCGGCGTGCTGAAGGCCGTCAAGTGCAAGGTCGGCGACATCGTGCAGGAGGGCGTCGAGCTCGCCGAAGTCGAGCCGGCAGGCGAATGAGCGGACGTCGAATGGACGAGGTGCGCATTATCGAGATGGGGCCGCGCGACGGCCTGCAGAACGAGAAAACGCCGATCAGCGTCGCCGACCGCATTGCTTTCGTCGAACGGCTGGTCGATGCCGGCTTGCGCACCGTGGAAGTGGGCGCGTTCGTCTCGCCGAAGGCGATCCCGCAAATGGTGGGATCGGCCGACGTGCTGCGCGGCGTCGGTCACATCGAGAACGCCGAGTTCCATGTCCTGGTGCCGAACGAGAGGGGCTACGAGGCCGCGCGCGCGGCCGGCGCCAAAATCGTGTCGGTGTTCGCGGCCGCGTCGGAAGGGTTTTCTCGCGCCAACATCAATTGCTCGATTGCCGAGTCGATCGAGCGTTTCAAACCCGTGCTCGTCCATGCCAAGGCCGATGGGGTGAAGGTGCGCGGCTATGTCTCCTGCGTGCTCGGCTGCCCGTTCGACGGCGAGATCAAACCGCAGGCGGTCGCCGATGTCGCGAAGCGATTGTGGGACCTGGGCTGCTACGAGATCTCGCT
>JBLMWS010000019.1:0-13452 GCA_050257355.1 Gemmatimonas sp. | reverse complement strand
GACGACGAGCAGCCGCCCAGGGTCGCCCCCGCTAAGGCAATCGCAAGAACACGACGCATGATGAACCCGTCACTTACTGCGGCAGGGCGCCGCAATCCCCGGCGCGACCATAAGAGCCTCCGGACGCGGGCGCAACAGCGCAGGGTCAAATGTTAATAGTTGGTTAACAGACTCCACGCGTGCTCCGAATTCCTATGCATTTTCATATGCTTGCCTGGAGTTTCGGCGGCGCCCAGACATCATCCACAGCCGATGGAAGATCGCGCATGTGGTGAATGACCCTGTCCGGCTTCAATTCGGCGATCGGAACATCGGTATAGCCGAAGCTGACCCCGATCACGGGAACCCCGGCGCGGCGGGCGACCCCGATATCGGTCCCGGCATCGCCCACCATGATGCTCGCGGACATCTCGCCGCCGGCCCGTGCGACCGTCTGGCGGAAGATCGCCGGATCCGGCTTGGACACGCCGAACGTGTCGGCGCCGCAGATCGCCGCGAACCGCGCGCTCAAGCCGAGTTGGTCGAGCAGCCGCTTGGACAGCCATTCCAGCTTGTTGGTGCAGACCGCAAGCCGGTGGCCGCGCGCCGCGAGCTCGTCCAATGTCCGTTCGAGTCCCTCGAACGGGCGCGAGGCATCGGCAATGTGGGCGGCGTAATAGTCGATGAAGTCGGCGGCGAGGCGGCTCACGTCTTCGGCGCTGGTGATCCGCCCCTCCAGCTCGAGCCCGCGCTCGAGCAGCTTGCGGACGCCTGCGCCGATCATCTTGCGGGCGGAGGCCAGCGGCACAGGGGCCATGCCCTCGCGCTCCAGCACGAAATTCAGGGCGCTGATCAGGTCGGGCGCCGTGTCCACCAGCGTGCCGTCCAGATCGAAAACAATGAGGGGAAGCGCTGCCATCGTAAGAACCGCTAGCGGTCCTGATCCGATCCCGCAAGGGCAGGAAGGCCACACTGTGGACAGCATCGCGCCTTCCGATTTCGTCCTGCGTCCCACCGATACCGCTATCCGGGCGGACCAAACGGGGCTAGATATGCGCGCCGGCGCGAGGGGGTCGGCAGGACCGGCGGCAATCTATCTCCAGGGGCTCGTTTTGGTATCGATGGACGCATTGAAACGGCAGGCGGCGGCGCGCGCATTGGAACAGGTGCGCGACGGCATGAGGCTCGGCCTCGGTACCGGCTCGACCGCCAAGCATTTTGTGGAACTGCTGGGCGAGCGCGTCCGCGCCGGCCTCGAGGTCGTAGGCGTGCCGACGTCGGAAACGACGAGGGCGGATGCGCTGCGGTGCGGAGTTCCCCTGACAACCCTGAATGAGATCGACCGGCTCGATTTGACCATCGACGGCGCCGACGAGATCGACCCCGATCTCGATCTGATCAAGGGCGGGGGCGGTGCCCTGTTGCGGGAGAAGATCGTCGCCAGCGCCTCCGATCGCATGATCGTGATCGCCGACGATTCGAAATGGGTGGATGCGCTGGGCCGCTTTCCGCTGCCCGTCGAGGTGATCCCGTTCGGGGTTGCCGCGACGCAGCGAGCGATGGCGGACGCGTTTCGCGACAGCGGCGTCTCCGGCCAAATGATGATTCGCACCGAGAAGGACGGCCACGTTTTTGTCACCGATGGCGGACACTGGATTGTGGACGCCCATCTCGGTCGCATACAAGACGCCCGCCGTCTGGCGGGCTCTCTCAGCGCCATACCGGGCGTCGTCGAGCACGGATTGTTCGTAGGGTTGGCCAGTACCGCGATACTGGCAGGCGCGCAGGGAATACGCGTTGTTGACCGGCGATGAGCCGCAAATCCATCAAGGAGAGATTGGAATGAAGAGCGTTTTCAGAATGTTGCCGGCTGCGAGCCTCTTGCTCGCCTTGGTGGTGGCGGGGCTGCCGGCCGGCGCGCAACCGGCAGCGGCGCCGAAGCCGCCGAGCCCGGCGGCGATCGCAGCGGCCAAGGAGATCCTGGCTCTGAAGCACGCCTCCGCGATGTACACCAATGCGGTGCCGAACATCGTTCAGCGGACCAAGGACACGCTGCTGCAGACCAACCTCAATTATCAGAAGGATCTCGACGAGGTTGCGGTGATCGTGGCCAAGAACCTCGCCGGCCGCGAAAAGGAGATCGGCGACGGCATGGCGCAGATCTATGCCAGTGAATTTACCGAGCAGGAATTGAAGGACCTGGTGACGTTTTATAAGTCTCCTCTCGGACAGAAGCTTTTGACCACAGAGCCGCAGGCGATCCAGATGAGCATGAACTACATGAATCAGTGGGCGCAGCACTTCGCCGAGATCGTCAACGGCGAATTCCGCGCCGAGATGCGCAAGCGCGGCAAGCAGATCTAGCAAGCAGATCTGGTCGGACGTCAAAGACAGGTCGAGGTGAGAGATGGCTGATTTCGACGTCGACCTGTTTGTCATCGGAGGCGGTTCGGGCGGTGTTCGCGCGGCCCGGATCGCGGCGGGATACGGCGCCCGCGTCATGGTCGCCGAGGAATACCGCATGGGCGGCACCTGCGTCATCCGCGGCTGCGTGCCCAAGAAGCTGTTCGTGCTCGGCTCGCATATCCGGCACGAGATCGAGGATGCCGCCGGCTTCGGCTGGACCATTCCGGACGCGCGCTTCGACTGGCCGACGCTGATCGCCAACAAGGACAAGGAGATCGCGCGGCTCGAGGCGGCCTATACCGCCAACGTCGAAAAGTCGGGCGCCCGCATCGTCAAGACGCGCGCGGTGTTCGAGGATGCGCATGCGCTTCGCCTTGCGAGCGGAGAGAAGGTCACCGCCAAACATGTGCTGATCGCCACCGGCGGCGCGCCGAACCACGGCCGCATGATCGACGGCATCGAGCACGTGATCTCTTCGAATGAGGCGTTTCATCTGCCGGAATTGCCCAGGCGCATCGTGATCCAGGGCGGCGGCTATATCGCGCTGGAGTTCGCCTGCATCTTCGCCGGCTTCGGCTCCGATGTGACGGTGATCTATCGCGGCGACAACATCCTGCGCGGCTTCGACGACGACGTGCGGGCGCATGTGCGCAGCGAAATGGAAAAGGAAGGCATCACCATCCTGACCGCCTGCACGGTCGAGAAGGTCGAGCGTTACGGCAAGGAATACGTCACGCATCTGTCGAACGGATCGAGCCTCGCCTCCGAAAAGGTGATGTTCGCGATCGGCCGGCATCCCAACGTCGCCAATCTCGGCCTGGAAAAAGCGGGCGTCGCCATCAATCCGCAAAACGGCGGCATCGCAGTCAATGAATATTCGCAGACCAACGTGCCGCACATTTACGCCATCGGCGACGTCACCCACCGCCTCAACCTGACGCCGGTGGCGATCCGCGAAGGCCACGCGTTCGCCGATACCGTGTTCGGCAAGCGCGACCTCAAGGTCGATCACGCGGACATTCCGACCGCGGTGTTCTCGCAGCCTGAGGTCGGCACCGTAGGCCTGACGGAGACGCAGGCGCGCGCGCAATTTGCCCGCGTCGACATCTACAAGACGACGTTCCGGCCGATCAAGGCGACGCTGTCGGGCCGCGACACCCGCGTGCTGATGAAGCTCGTGGTTGACGGCCTGACCGATCGCGTGGTCGGCTGCCACATCGTCGGCGACTATGCCGCCGAGACCATCCAGGCGGTGGCGATCGCGGTGAAGATGAAGGCGACCAAGGCCGATTTCGACGCGACGCTCGCGCTGCATCCGACGGCGGCGGAAGAGCTCGTGACCATGCGCACGCCCACCGCGCGCCACGTGCGGCAGGCGGCGGAGTAGGCGGCCGCCTTGAAGGATCGATCAGAATGACTTTGCCGATGAGCTGGGAGGAATGGGCGCAGCACGATGGCGTGGCGCTCGCTGCGCGCGTCAGAGCCGGCGAGTTGACCCCGGCGGAATTGGCAAGGCAGGCGGCCGCGGGTGTAGCGAAAGTCGATCCGGCGCTTTCGGGGGTCGTCGAACTCTTCGACGACGCCGTGAGCGATCCCGCCAGGGACGGCACCGATCTGGCCGGGCCGTTTGCCGGTCTGCCCTTTCTGATGAAGGATCTCGGCCCCACCATGCGCGGCCGTCTGCAGGAGATGGGATCGCTCTTCATGCGCGGCAATCGCGCCAGCGCCGATACCTTTCTGACCACCAAGATGCGCCTGGCGGGTCTCAACCTGATCGGCCGCACGACGACGCCCGAGTTCGGCGTCTGCAGCTCGGCCGAGAATCCCGCCGTCTACGTCACGCGCAATCCCTGGAACACGGACTACACCACCTGCGGTTCGTCGGCCGGCAGCGCGGCGATGGTCGCGGCCGGCGTCGTGCCGATCGCGCATGCGACCGACGGCGGCGGCTCCATCCGCATTCCGGCCGGGGTCAACGGCAACATCGGGCTGAAGGTCTCGCGCGGCGTGTTCTCGCTCGCGCCGCATTTATCCGATCTGTCCGGACTGGTTTCGATCCAGGGCTGCCAGTCGCGTTCGGTGCGCGACACCGCGACCTTCGTCGATTCCTGCCGGGGCCCCGCGCCCGGCGAGTTCATGCCGTTCTGGACTTCGCCCGAGCCTTACGCCGAGATGATCACGCGCGATCCGCAGCCGCTTAAGATCGCGCTCTCGCATCAATGGGGCGATTACCGCGCCACGCCGCATATGGCTGCCGAGCTCGAGAGGGTCGGCCGCTTCCTCGAAAGCCTCGGTCATCGCGTCGATTACGCGTTGCCAACCGTCGATTTTCGCGCCGCCTTCGACGCCCAGACCACCTGCTACATCAGCAATTTCGCGCAGGTGATCGGCAATCTGCTCAAGCTTCGCGCCTTGGAGCGACCGCCGGCCGATCTGGTCGAGCCGATCAACATCCTGATCTGGGAAGCGGGCCGGCACACGAGCTTCACCGAGCGGGCGCAGATGCAGGCGGTGTTCAACACGACCTCCCGCGGGTTCGGCGCCTTCTTCGAGGAATGGGACATCATCCTCACCCCGATCACGGCGCTGCCGACGCCGAAGGTCGGCACGCGGGAATACCTCACGATCAGCGACAATCCCTCGGTGTTGGATTGGTTCGGCAATCTCTGGCGCAATTTCGCCTTCACGCCGCTCGCCAATCTCTGCGGCATCCCGGCAATCTCGCTGCCGCTGGCGGCGTACGAGAATGGCCTGCCGCTCGGCATCCAGGCGCAAGCCAAGCAGGCCAATGACGGCTTGCTGCTTCAGTTGGCGGCGCAGATCGAGCGGGCGATCGGCGGCAAGTGGAATGCCGGGCGGAAGCCGGGCGTCCATGTGACGAGCGCTTAAGCGCGTTCGGCGGGCGAAGGCCGCAGGTCTCAGCAAACACCGTAATCCTCACCCGGATCGCATCTTCGAGGCGATCCGACCTCTCTCGTTGGGAGAGGTGAAACCGAAGCGCGGCTCACACCGGCTTCACCAAGACTGATCAAGCCGCCCCGAAAACGTCAGCCTCACGCACATTTTTGTCACCAGGAACCGCCAGTTTGTGACAGAATTGCTACTTCGTGATGTCAGTTCGATTACGTTCGGAGCGGTCGATGAACTTGTGGCGGGCGCGGTCAAATCCCTTGGCCTGGTGGTGGGGCCTGCTGACTTTGGTCAGCAGCATCAACATCGCGTTCTGGTTCCTGCTGTATCGGGAGTTTCATCCGACCGGCGCGCCGGGCAACAGCTCCGACCTCCAGCTCATGCTGCTGCTCTGCGCCGCCTATGTCTTCGGCTGCGCCTTCAGGTCGGTCCTGCCGCGCGCCGATGTCCAGCGCATCTGCCTGTTTGACACCTGGCTGTCGAGCGTCGCTGTTGGCCGTTCCGTCGCGACCGTGGCCGAACTCTGCTTCGCCGCGCAATGGGCGATCATCCTAAACCAGCTCGGTCGGATGGCGGGAGCGGACACCACCTCGAACATCGCCTGGGTGATCGTGCCGCTGATCCTCGTTGCGGAGGGCTTCTCCTGGTATGCGGTGGCAACCACCAACTATCTCGGCAACGCCATCGAAAATTCGATCTGGGCGGTCGCCTTTCTCCTGGTCGGCGTGGCGCTTTGCCGGCTGCTGCCGGACATACACGGCCCGGTCTACTGGGCGCTGTTGATCGCGATTGTCGGCATCGCAGGTTACCTGGCGTTCCTGGTGACGGTGGACGTGCCGATGTATCTGGCGCGATGGCGCGCGGGGCACGCCGAGGGCGGCAAGCTCCTGGGATTTATCGAGGGACTCTATGACGTCAGCACGCGCTGGGTGGTGACGCACGACATCGCGCATTGGAAGGACGAGATTGCCTGGATGTCGCTCTATTTCAGCGCGGCGGTCTGGGCGAGCCTTGCGCTATGCGTGGTCTACTCGCTCGACGGTCATCTGCCGCAGTATCGCACCGAAGCCGCGGCGGTGAGCTGGCGCGCTGCTGCAGGCGAGCAGCTCGCGATCATGCGCACGCCGATCATGCGCGACGTGCAGCGTGCGACCGAGTAGGCCAACAGCTGACCGCGGGCGAGGCGCCCCGCTAACAGCCTCGGCAAATGCCCGTGAACGTCTTGGCTCGTGGCCTGGGGCGGTGGTGGTGTCGTGGCTTTCTTGAGCGCGACCGATCTGCCCTGACGGCGCGCTCCGGCTCGCCCAGATAGGACGGCACGACCACAGGTGCCGCTGGAACACCTATGGGTGCGCGGACGACGGGCGCCGGTCGGGCGGGTGGAGAGACTGTCGGAAGCGGAGGAACGCGCGGCGCATTTCCGATTCCGCTGGGATCGCTGAGCGCGCGGGGATTGGCCGGGCCGAATGGCACGCCACTGATCGGGGTATTGCCCGCACCCGCCGATCCCGCCGGCGGCGTGAGCTGCCCGTACGCGCTCGTCAGCGCCGCCAGGTTGCCGAGCAGCAGGCCGATAACCAAAACCGAACCGCGGGACATCGAATTTCTCCGCGCCGAGGCTCCGCTCTAAGCGCGCCCCACCGCCTCATAGACTGCGCGCTCGAAGCGCTCGAACGCCGCAAGCGCGATCGGATCGGCAAAGGGCAGGATCTGCGTCATGAACACGGCTGCGACCTTCGCCTTCGGATCGAGCCAGAAATAAGTGTTGTTGAGTCCGGCCCAGGCAAGGCTGCCGGCGCTCCGCCCACCCGGTACCGCTTCGCTGTTGATGAGGAAGCTCAAGCCCCATTTCTTTGTAATGCCGGGCATGAGGTCGACATCCGCCGAGAGTTGCGGGTTCTGGGTCGGCAGCGGTTGGACGTTGAGCGCACCCATGTGGTTCTCGCCCATCAGAGCCACCGTCTCGGGCTTAAGAATGCGCGTGCCTTCGAGTTCGCCGCCGTTCATCAGCGCGCGCAGAAAGCGCAAGTAGTCCGGCGCCGTCGAGTATAGGCCGCCGCCGCCGGGGAAGAACCCGCGTTTCGCTTCATCGATCGGCGGGCTCGCGATCACGTCCAGCGTGCCGTCCGCCTTGCGGCCATGCAGCGCCGCCAGCCGGCTCTCCCACGACGGCCGCGCGATGTAGCTGGTATCGCGCATGCCGAGCGGGCCGAGGATGTGCTTCTGCAGATAGGTTTCGAGATCGAGCCCGCTGACCGTCTCCACCATGCGGCCGACCATCTCGATGTTGACGCCATATTCCCAGCGCTCGCCGGGATCGCGCGCGAGCGGCACGGCGAACGCCGCGAGCTTTGCGGTGCGCATGGCAGGAATCTCGTTCTCCCGCATGTAGCGCGCCATATTCGCGTTCCATATGTCGTAGGCGAATCCCGCGGTGTGGGTGAGCAGGTTTCGCAAGGTGATCTCGGAGCGCGGCCGCCGCAGGATCGGACCGTTGGCATCGAAGCCGTCGAGAACCTTGGTTTCGCCGAGCAGGGGCAGGATTTCCTTCGCCGGCTGATCCAGCGCGAGCCGGCCTTGCTCCACGAGCTGCATGGCGGCTGCCGCCGTGATCGCCTTGGTCATCGAAGCGATGCGGAAAACGGAATTGGACATCATCGGCGCCGACTGCCCGGCGCATCTGCGCCCGGCGGCGCCTTCGAAAATCACCCCATCCGCGTTCGCAGCCGTGGCAGCGATGCCCGGGATGCGCTCGCCTTCGACCGCTGCCTCGAGCGCCCGATGGATTGGTTCGATGCCCCGCATAGGAGTCCTTCCCCCGTGTCGTGTGTCGACCTGCCAACCGCCGTCCGTGGCCGCGTCGTCGGCCTTCTGGAATTGTTAGCGGATCATCGCAGAGATGGCCATCACTGTCCCGCCGCGTCATAGCGCTGCCTAAGCGGCTAGGCATGCGGCACAGTGCAGGAGCCTCGGCTGCAGCTGCAAGGATCCCGTAGCGTCCTCAGCAATGGCACCCGGCTTGATCGGATCAACAGACATGCCAGGTAGGCGGCCCGGCACTCTCGTCATACGGTCACGCGGATGAGGGCCGCGCATGCGAGCGCGGCCCGTGTCCTCTGACCAGCTTTAATAATCCGAAATGTCGATCACCTTGGCATGCGGCTGAATGATGACGTCGCCATTTTGAAGGGGTGTTGCATCGACAATGATGTACCAGCTGATCTTTGTCTTCTTGCCCGAATAGGCGATCTTCACGGTGTCGCCGATCCCCGGGAACGTGCCGGAGTAGAAGTATGCGCCGAACGCCCATCCTCCTTGCGTGGAGCATTTGAGGCTCTGCAGCTGCACCTGCACGGTCTTGACGCTGCCAGTCGGAACCGGAAGCTGCGTATCGGTGATGATGTTAGGTGGAGCTGCAGACACCGTAATCGTCTTCTTCAGGGTCGAGTCCCAGTCTGGCGTCAGAATCCAGGTCGCCTCCTCGACCGTAACCAGGAGCGTGCCGTCCACGATCAGCATCGTCGGCGCCGCCACGTCCTGCACCAGCCAGACCGGATCGGTGAGCGCGATCTGGAACGGCGCGGGATAGTGGCCGACATTCTCCTGCACCTCGCCCTGCAACGGGCTCGGTTCATTCAAGGCTGGCGTGTAGGAGAATGTTTGACCGGTGGTGCCGACCAGTTGCCCCTTGATGAACACCTGGCCCAACGGAACGGGCGCGTTGGTGTCGGCATCGACCGCTGTGACTGTGATATTGGATGCTGAGCCGCGCGTGATAGTGTTGGGTGAGGCGGAGGCTTTCATGTTGCCCTTTGCCACGATAACGCCATTGCCCTCCGGCGGGCTCATTTCGTCACACATGGCCTGGATCGCGAAGACCTTCTGCCCGTCCGACAGCAGCGCTCCCGAGAGATAAATCGTGGGCGTCTCCGTCCAGCAATCGGTCTGTGCGCGGACGGCTCCGTCGACGAGAACGAAGACGCGGGCTCCCGGCAATACGCCGGAGAGCTGGACTGCGTTCGTTCCGGGCCGAATGGGCCCCTTCACGATCGGTGTCGGCAGCTTGCCCGGTATCTTCTGGACCGTGACGGCCTGCGAGTCGCCATCGGCATTACAGCCGGTCTGACGAAGCAAGATGCTCGTGTTTGCGACGGCAGGAAACCACAGCTTCAACAAGAAATCCGGCACCGCTGCGAGCACGATGTCGGAGATCGGCTGCTTGGTCGCGGCGTTGAATGCCTGCACCCACGAGCCCGGATGGGCACCGGTGATCCTGATAGCTCTGGCGCAGCCGTACACTGGTTCTTTGATTTTGGGCGGCAAGAAAGGCCCGCCCGGCACGGCGACGGCGACTTCGGTGGATTTGCTCGAGACCTTACACAGCGTCTGATAAACGGTGAAGGTCACGGGACCCAAAGGGTCGGTTAACTCCATGCCTTTGGAGCCGAGGTAAACCGTCTCCGTTTCATGGCCGATTCCGAATACATGATCGGCGCCGAATTGCCCCGAATTGTTGGAGACCTTGACGTTTCGCACCACAGTCAGGGTTGCGCCGGGGATCAGCTGCGAGGCGACGAAACACGGAACTTTCGGGCAGATCTGCTGCTGTATCAGCGGCGTGGGAGGTGTCTGCGGTGGTTCGACCTTGAATGTCGCATCCTTGCTGCTGAGCTTGCAACGCGGCATGCGTTGGGAGGCTACGAGCGGGCCCGGTGTGAGCGGGAAGCCTTCTGCGGCAAAGCTGGCCCAGGGATTGACCGTGCCTTCCGACATCCCGCCGTTGTCGATGCGCAAAATGGCTCCGGGCGTCGCAGCGGCGACCGTCACCAGTGTGCGACACCCTTCGAGCGGCGGAGCGATGTCCGGAGGCGGCAGGGTCTCAAGCTCAAGCTTCGGGATCGGCAGGCTTTTCCAGATCGGGCTCTGCACGGTCTGACCGCCGATCGAGGCTTCCTGGTGAACTTTCATCACCGCGCTCGCGGCTATGGTCTTGGTCTGATCGAGTCCAATCCACTGCAGCGGCCGATTAATCTGTGCTTTCGCGAAAGTCGTCCCGCCGACATCTGCGACGAGGGTGGCGCCCGGCGTTAATCCATCGGCGAGCGCGTCCGCCACGCAGCTGTTCAATTCTGATACGATCACCGGAGTTGCCAGCGGCACCGGCGTCTCGACGACGACCACCGGTTGCGGCGATGGCTCGCTCGTTTCGCCTCCGATCTCCTGGATCGCCACAACGGTCCAGCCGACCTTGGGGTGCGTCGTGAGCGCAACCCAGATGTCTCCCGGCGCCGTAGCTGTCCCGGTCCCGAGCGTCGTCTGAGTGGAATCGTGGTTGGCCCGAACCGTGACTTTCGCGCCCGCAACGGCACCTGAGACTTTCACTTCGGGTGTAATGGGTGTGATCGGTCCGCAAACGATGGGAGGAAGGGGAGTGGGCATTTCCGACTCCTTGCAGTTGGCGCCAAGCGAAGCTGCAGCTTTGATGCAAAAGCGCGATGAATCTCGGGCCTAGAGTGATCGCCGATCTCCCTCAGCAATCGAAACGAAGTGTATATTTGCAGAATGCAATCGGAGGGAGCTTGAGCTACCTCAAGCTATATGCGGGAGAATGTCTCCTTGTCGCCGTGATCGCCGTTGCGCTCGGACGTAACGTCCGAGTTCGTGCAGCGGAGGAACCGACAACTTACGCATTTGCCCGACAGGTGCATCGTTCGATATCGCGTCGGGAGCTCCGCCTACATCGTCTGAGCACGCGTGAACTACTGCGCGCAAAGATCGAATTCCTGAAGTGTTTCAAGCTGATTAGAGCGTTCAAGATCGCGCACGAAAAATAAATCGCTTTTCGATCACCCCAAATCAGTCGCATCCTTCACGCATCCCGCTTCGACACGAGGGACGTATCGCGATCGTCACGACACGTGAGGCGGGGATGCGGTGGACGCGAGACGCGCCGACAGACGAGCGGCGGGTTTCCGGACGGCGAAGTCGTGTGGTCCTGGCGCGCCCATGCAGGCGCCAAGTTGGCGACGATGCGGTTTGCGCATTGCGCTGACGACGGTGGCAACAAGCTGGTTCACCGAGGAGAGCCCGAAGTAAGCCGTAAACCACTGCGCAGGGAAGGCCGGTGTGATTCCGCCTGTACCTGTGGTCACGCGCCCTTTGCGCAAATTTCTTGGCGCGAGGGCCCCGGGTGCAGCGGGCACCTGGTCTTCCCTGCGCCCTCTGATCTTTCGGAGGGTAAGAGCTGATGCGAAGCTCGGACGCGAATAGCGCCGCGAGGATGCGGATCTGTGCCCTCGTGCACCGCCATTCCGGGGCGCGCGAAGCGCGAACCCGGAATCTCGAGATTCCGGGTCTGGTATGACCCACCATCCCGAAGCGACGGAGAACGGGGATGCTAATCCCGCTCCAGCCATTGCGCGGCCGGTGCGCCCCAGCATTCCGCGAGGTTCGGGCGGAAGAAGTCATCATCCGCCAAAGAGCCTGTCGCCGGATCTGAAATCGGTGGTGGCGGCTATGCAACAGCCCATGTATAAGGCAGCGCTCAAGAAGCACCGATAAGTTGCGGTTTTTGCTCAGGAGTTGATTTGATGTCCGAGCGGTGGACCCCCGAGAGCTGGCGTTCGAAGCCGGTGGTGCAGATCCCCGATTATCCCGACGCCAAGGCGCTGGCCGATGTCGAGGGGCAGCTCGCGACCTTTCCGCCGCTGGTGTTCGCCGGCGAAGCGCGGAACCTGAAAAAAGCGCTCGCCCGCGTCGCCGCAGGCGAGGCGTTCCTGCTGCAGGGCGGCGATTGTGCCGAGAGCTTCGCCGAACACGGCGCCAACAATATCCGCGACTTCTTCCGCGTCTTTCTGCAGATGGCGGTGGTGCTCACTTATGCCGGCGCGGTGCCGGTGGTGAAACTGGGCCGCATCGCCGGCCAATTCGCCAAGCCGAGATCGTCGCCGACCGAGAAGGTCGGCGGCGTCGAACTGCCGAGCTACCGGGGCGACATCGTCAACGACTTCGCTTTCACCGCGCAGGCGCGCACGCCCGATCCGCAGCGCCAGCTGATGGCCTACCGGCAATCGGCCGCGACGCTGAATCTGCTGCGCGCTTTCGCCACCGGCGGCTACGCCAATTTGGCCAGCGTCCATCAATGGATGCTGGGATTTCTTAAGGATTCACCGCAGTCCCGCCGCTACAAGGAACTGGCCGACCGCATCTCGGAGGCGCTGAATTTCATGCGCGCCTGCGGCCTCGATCTGGAAAGCCATCCCGAGCTGCGTGCGACCGACTTCTACACCAGCCACGAAGCGCTTCTGCTCGGCTATGAGCAGGCCCTGACCAGGGTGGATTCCACGACCGGCGACTGGTACGCGACCTCGGGCCATTTCATCTGGATCGGCGACCGCACCCGTCAGCTGGACGGCGGTCATGTCGAATATTTCCGCGGCATCAGGAACCCGATCGGTCTGAAATGCGGGCCGTCGTTGAAGGCGGACGAGCTGCTCAAGCTGATCGACGTGCTCAACCCCGACAACGAGCCGGGCCGGTTGACCCTGATCGGCCGCTTCGGCGCGGACAAGGTCGCCGAGCACCTGCCGCAGCTGGTCCGCGCGGTGAAGCGTGAGGGCCGCGTCGTGGTGTGGTCCTGCGATCCCATGCACGGCAACACCATCACCTCGACGTCCGGCTACAAGACGCGTCCTTTCGATCGTATCCTCTCGGAAGTGCGGAGCTTCTTTGCGATTCACGCGGCGGAGGGCACCCACGCGGGCGGCGTGCATCTGGAGATGACCGGCAAGGATGTGACCGAATGCATCGGCGGGGCGCGCGCCATCACCGATGAGGATCTCAACGATCGTTATCACACGGTCTGCGATCCCCGTCTCAACGCCGAACAGTCGATCGACATGGCGTTCCTGGTCGCGGAGCTGTTGAAGCAGGAGCGAACGGGCAAGGTGAAACCGGTGCCGGCAGCCGCGGGATTTTAGATTTGCTGCGGTTCTGGCGGGCGACGATCAATTCCTGGAACGGCCTGATCTTTGCGGTTCGCTCCGAGCAGGCCATTCGCGAGGAGCTGGCCGCGCTGATCCTGGCGGTGCCGGCGGCCTGGGTGATCGGCGCCACCGTGATGCGCGCGGTCGAACTGGTCGCGACCGTGGTTCTGGT
>JBLMWS010000018.1:0-13080 GCA_050257355.1 Gemmatimonas sp. | reverse complement strand
GCCGACGCCAAGATGGTGGTGAACTGGACCGACCAGGGGCTGCGCGCCGCGGGCACGGTCGAGATCGCGGGTCTTGACGCCCCGCCGAACTGGAAACGAGCGGAGATCTTGCGCGATCATCTCTGCAGCATGTTTCCGAAGCTGGCGAAGGACATTCCGTCGTGGCGCATCAAGACCTGGTTTGGGCACCGTCCGAGCATGCCCGATGGCCGGCCCTGCGTCGGCTATGCGCGCGCCTCGAAAGACATCGTTTATGCGTTCGGCCATGGCCATGTCGGTTTGGTCGGCTCCGCCCGCACCGGCCGCCTGGTGGCGCAATTGCTGAGCGGCCGCGAGCCGGAGATTCCGCTCGCGCCCCTCTCGCCTGACCGCTTTCTGTGAGCCCGAACTAAGGCTCTGAGCGCCCGACAACCGGAACGGCCGAAACCGACAGCGCGACGTCGAGCGTCGATCCGACGGCATGTTCCGCCTGCCAGGGTGACCTCCCTCACGTCCCGATGGATGCGTGTGACCACCGTCACGGCCGCACGGCCGAGCCCGTGTGATGGTGCCGCCATCGCAACCGAAGGAGCCGATCATGGGACAGTTTTGCAAAACGCTTCTCGCGGGCCAGCTTGTGTTTTGCCTGGCCCTGCCACTCGCCAGGCCCGCCGCGGCGGCGAGCTTCGATGGCGAGTGGAATGTTCGTATCGTCTCCTCCAGCTCCGCCTGCGGCAATGGCGCCAACGCCTCGTTGGACATCTCCAACGGTCGTGTGGCGTCCAACAGCGGCATGATGACTGCCTCGGGTCGTGTTGCAGACTCCGGCAGCATCAGCGTCACGCTGGCAAGCGGGGCCAAGCGTGCGGTCGGCCTCGGCCACCTCTCGGGCACATCGGGCTCGGGCACCTGGCGCGGGGCGATGTGCTCCGGCACCTGGACCGCGCAGCGAATTTGAGGCGCTAAAGCATGATCCGGAAACGTGTGAAGCGATTTTCCCTCGCGACAACCGGAAAGGGTTTGCGCGGAGATCATGCTCAATCAAAGAGCTGAAGCGCGATGGCGATTCAACCCAATCTCATCGCGCTTTAGCCAACCGCTCCGCTGTATTCGGCGTCGGTGACATGCTCCATCCAGGTCACGTGGTTGCCATCGAGCGATTCATGCATCGCGACATGGACCATGCCCGTGTTTGGAGCGGCGCCATGCCAGTGCTTCTCACCCGGCGGAATCCAGACGACGTCGCCCGCCTTGATCTCGCGGATCGGACCACCCTTGGCCTGAACGCGTCCGACGCCCTGGATCACATACAGCGTTTGCCCCAACGGATGAGTGTGCCACGCCGTGCGTGCACCCGGCTCAAACGCGACGCGAGCCGACGCGACCCGCGCCGGCGCCTGTGGGGTGATGATCGGGTCCTGCCAGACCGTCCCGGTAAAGCTTTCGGCCGGCGCGCGGCGCGTCGGGCGAGAGCCCGCGAGATAGACGTCCACCATATTGTCCTCCATCAATGTTCGATTTCTGTCGGGTGAGCGGTATGCCCACCCGACATCGCGATTACTTCTTCGAGGCCGCGTAGCGCGCCTTGGTTTCGGCGTTCATCGGATAAAGCCCCGGCAGCGATGCGCCGTTGTTCACTTCGTTGACGATCCAGCCTTCCATCCGTTCCTGCTCGGGCCCTTCGGTGAGCACGTGTTCAAGAAACGCCTGCGGGATCAGCACCGCACCGTCCTGATCGGCAACGACGACATCATTCGGAAACACGGCAACGCCGCCACAGCCGATCGGCTCGCCCCAACCCACGAAGGTCAGGCCTGCCACGGAAGGCGGCGCCGCGTAACCGTTGCACCAGACCGGCAGGTTGGTGCCCATCACGCCCTCGAGGTCGCGCACCACGCCGTCGGTGATCAGCGCAGTGACACCGCGCTTGACCATGCGCGCGCACAGAATGTCGCCGAAAATGCCGGCATCCGAGATACCCATGGCATCGACCACCGCAACGCACCCCTCCGGCATGGCCTCGATCGCGGTGCGCGTCGAGATCGGTGAAGACCAGGATTCCGGCGTCGCCAGATCCTCCCGCGCAGGCACGAAGCGCAGCGTGAAAGCAGAGCCGACCAGCCGCTTCTGTCCCGGATGCAGCGGACGCGCGCCGCGCATCCAGACGTTTCGCAACCCCTTTTTCAGAAGAACGGTCGTGATGGTCGCGGTGGAGACTTTGGAAAGGGTGGCGATGGCGTCGGCGGTGAGAGACATCGAAGGCTGGGCTCCTCTAGGGGGATGGCATGAGATTGCGGGCGCATCTTGCGGGGCGCGCCTTCCGCGTCAAGGGCGAAGCGATCGAACCGAACTCTCTGAAATCGATAACTGAGCTTTATCGCCGCGCCTTGCATTAATTTATTGAAGTTGCGGGATTTTTTCCCGAGGCGGATTCCACTGGAACACGAAACGAGTTACAGCTTGAGAACCTCCCGATTGCGACATTGTGAGACGATGCAAGCCCCCCTTTCTCCACCCCGCCTTTTGCCCAGTGGCGATAGCGCTATCACGGTGGAGTTTTCGAAGGTCATCGACGACGCCGCCAACCAGCGCGTACTCGCGCTCGATCACGCGCTGAGCGAGGCGGCGATCAAGGGGGTAACAGAGGCCGTACCGACCTATCGCTCATTGCTCGTGCACTACGATCCTTGCCAGATCGATTTCGAAACGCTTGGCGAGAAGCTGCTGGAGCTCGCAAAACGTCCGATCCAGCCCAATGGGACAAAGCGGCACTGGCGTATTCCGGTCGCTTATGGCGGAGACAACGGCATCGACCTCGATGAGGTCGCGAATGCATTGCACACCACGCCCGAGGACATCGTGGCCCGGCATGTCGCCGGCCATTACCGCGTCGCGATGATCGGCTTTTCACCGGGATGGTCCTATCTCAGCGGTCTCGACAAATCTCTGCACATGCCGCGGCGCCAGAGTCCGCGGCTGCTCACTCCGCCAGGCACGATCTCGATCGGCGGCGTGCAGACCGGCATTCAGTGCGTCGCGGCGCCAAGCGGCTGGCACCTGCTCGGACGCACCCCGGTACGGACCTATCAGCTCCATCGCGAACCAATCTTCCTGCTGGAACCCGGTGATCGCGTGACCTTTTTCGCCATCGACACCAAGACCTTTGCCGAGCTGGAGAAGGCTGCAGAGAGCGGCGAGATCGTCGCCGAGGCGATCCCTTCATGAGCAAACTCGTCGTCACCAGCATTGGTCCCGCCAGTTCGGTCCAGGATGGCGGCCGCCACGGGGCACAGCGTTATGGCCTGACCGAGAGCGGCGCCATGGATCGGCTTGCGCTCGCGGCCGCCAACACGCTGCTCGGCAATGAGCCGTTTGCCGCGGCGATCGAGTTGGGACCATTTGGCGCGGCCTTCGCTGCGCGCGAGGGCGCGGTTCGCGTCGCGCTCACCGGTGCAGCCCGAAACGCCGACATCGCCGGTCGGCCGGTCGCCTTTGACACCTCCATGACGATCCCTGAGGGCGAGACCCTCACCCTCGGCTTCGCCAAGGGCGGCGCCTTCAGCTATCTCGCAATCGAAGGCGGCATCACCGGCGAACCCATGTTCGGCAGCCTCGCAGTCAATGCCCGCGCCGGGCTCGGCAGCCCTTATCCGCGCCCTCTGCAGACCGGCGATGAGCTGTCCGCGAAAGCGGCCAGCGCCGCACCGGAGCGACGGATCGAACTGCCCGCAGCCGCGAGCGGGCCGATCCGGGTGGTGCTCGGTCCGCAGGATGACGAGTTCAGCGACGAGGTGAAAGACCTGTTTCTCGGCAGCGAATGGAAGATCTCCGCTACCAGCGATCGCATGGGTTATCGGCTGGAAGGTCCGGTCATCAAGCATCAGCATGGCCACAACATCGTCTCGGACGGGACCGTGAATGGCAGCATTCAGGTGCCGGGCAATGGGGCGCCAATCGTGTTGATGATGGACCGCGGAACCACCGGCGGTTATCCGAAGATCGCGACCATGATCACTGCCGATCTTGGTCGGCTCGCGCAGATCCCCGCCGGAACCGGGTTCCGCTTCATAGCGATCGGGGTCGTGGAGGCGCAAGCCGAAGCGAGGAGGTTCGCGCAATTGTTGCGCTCCCTGCCCGATCGCCTGCGCGCCGTCGAGAACACCGAGCTCAACATCGAAGCGCTGCATGATGCTAATGTTGCGGGCCAGGCCGTCAGCGCGGTGGACGCGGAAACCTGGCACCATGCGCCGATAGAGACCTAAGCGGCAGGATTGTACTGGAAAGCGGAACGACGGACATGACCACCATCGATCTCAATTGCGATCTCGGCGAAAGCTTTGGCCCGTGGGTGATGGGCAATGACGAGGCGATGATCGAGCTTGCAACCTCGGTCAATATCGCCTGCGGCTTCCATGCCGGCGATGCCGACATCATGCGCAAGACCGTAGACCTCGCCAAAGCCCGCGGTGTCTCCATCGGCGCCCATCCCGGCTATCGCGACCTGCACGGTTTTGGTCGCAGGCCCGTGCCGGGGCTGAAATCGTCCGAAATCGAAAATTTCGTCGCCTATCAGATTGGCGCGCTGCAGGCGATCGCGACCGCGGCCGGCCACAAGGTGACGCATGTGAAAGCGCACGGCGCGCTCTCAAATGTCGCCTGCGAGGACGACATGACCGCGCAAGCCATCGCCAACGCCATCAGGGCGGTCGATCCCAATCTGGTATTCGTGGTGCTCGCCAATTCGAAGCTGGTGAAGGCCGGCGAAAAGGCCAACCTGCCGATGGTGCACGAGGTATTCGCCGACCGCGCCTATGAAGACGACGGGCAATTGGTGTCGCGCCGCAAGCCCGGCGCGGTGCTGCACGGCGAGAAGGAGATCGCCGACCGCGTGGCGCGGATGGTCGGGGATGGCGAGGTGGTGTCGATCACCGGCAAGCGCATCAAGATGCGCATGGACACCGTCTGCATTCACGGCGATACGCCGGGCGCAGTCGATATCGCGAAGCTGCTGCGCAAGACGCTCGCCGACGCCGGAATTGCGGTGGCGCCGTTCAAACGCGCTTAGTACACGTCCTGCTGGAAGCGTCCCTTCCTCTTGAGCTCCGCCACGAAGGCCACCGCTTCGTCCGTGGAACGGGCGCCGAACTGCGCCACAATATCGACCAGTGCGCGCTCGACGTCCTTTGCCATGCGCTTGGCATCGCCGCAGATGTAGAGGTGCGCCCCGTCGGCCAGCCAGGTCCACAGTTCGCGGCCGACCTCGCGCATGCGGTCCTGCACGTAGAATTTCTTGGCCCCGTCGCGCGACCAGGCAAGCGACAGTCGGGTCAACAGCCCTGACGTCTTCATGGCGTTGAGTTCATCGGCGTAGAAGAAGTCGTAATCGCTGCGCTGATGGCCGAAGAACAGCCAGTTCTTTCCCGTGGCGCCGGTTGCCTTGCGGTCAAGCAGGAAGGCGCGGAACGGTGCAACGCCGGTGCCTGGCCCGATCATGATGATCGGGGTCTTCGGATCCTGCGGCAACGCGAAGCCGTGCGCCTTCTGCACATAGACCTTCAACTTGTCACCCGGATCGATCCGCTCGGCGAGGAAGGTCGAGGCGAGCCCCAGCCGCTGCCGCTTGCCGACGACGTAGCGCACGCAGTCGACGGTGAGCGACAGCTTTCCAGGCGTCGCGTTGTGCGAAGAGGAGATCGAATAGAGCCGCGGCTGCAGGGCCTCCAGCGCCTCGACAAATGCCTCGGGGTGCGGTCGCACCCCGGAGAATTTCTGCAAGGCGGCCATCACGTCCAGCGTCGCAGCGTCCCCGTCGGGGTCTTCGCCTTGCGCAAGCGCACGGGCCTTCTCGCGTTGCGCGCCGCCGGTGATGAAGGAGATCAGCTCGAACAATTTGTCCGGTGCGGGCGACAGCGAGACGTCGCTGATCAAGGCCTCCCGAAGCGTCTTGCCGTTAACCTTCGTGGTGTGGGACGCCCCCAACAACGCGATCACCTGGTCGACCAGGCCCAAATCGTTCCTGGCGAAAACGCCGAAGGAGTCGCCGACCACGTAATCGAGAGCGGGCTCTGAAAGATCGAAATCGATGTGAAAGGTCTCCTTCTCCGATCCCTTCTTGTTGAGCAGCCGCCGCCCGACAAAGATTGCTTCCACCGGATTATCGCGGGAACGGCCCGGCTCGGCGACCACCGCGGCAGCAGCCGGAGCGCCGGGCCCCGGCGCAGCGAGATTGGCCGAAGCGGGCGCCTTTTCCAGCTCTTCATAGAGCGTCTTCAGCATCCGCGCGGTTTCTTTGCCACCGGGCACGCAGAGATTGAGCCGGGCCTCGCTCTTATCGGCGATCGCGTTGGAATAGTCGCGGCAATTATAGCCGCACTGGCCGCAGTCCTGCTGCGCCATCGCCGCCATCATGCGGCGCTTCAAGGGACGACCTTCGGCGAGCTTCATTCGCTCGGCCATCAATAGCGTCTGGTCGTGCCAGGGCGCGTCGTCCTCGTCGTCGTCCGCGGCTGGCCCCTGCATGACGGCGGCGCCCTGCTCGGGCGATAGCGGCACGGCCACATCGTTGGACAGGAGACCGGCGAAGAAGCCGTTGAGCCAGGAGCGTTGCGCTTCCGAGAACGGCGCGCTCGCTGGAATGATTTCTATTTTCGGCGGCGGCGTAATCTGATTCATGAGGGCATCTCCGCATCCGCAAGCTGGCGCAAGGTTGCGCCATCGTGGCGGCGGGCAAAGGCGAGGAATGTTTCGTCGGGCGACGCACGATGCGCGAGATACGCCGTCAAGAGCCGCTCGACGGTGCGAGGCGCATCCTCCGCTTTCAGGTCGCGATACACCTCCCGGCCGATCTCGGCGTGCGGCCCAAAGCCGCCGCCGGCGAACAGGTGATAACCCTCGACCACCTCCTCGCCCTCACCGGCCGGCACCTTGGCCGCGATCAGGCCGATATCGCTGATATAGTGTTGCGCACAGGAATGATGGCAGCCGGTGAGGTGGATGTTGAGCGGGGTGTCCATATTGACCCGCGTCTCGCACCAGTCGCCGATCGCAGCCGCATGTCCCTTGGTATCGGCGGCTGCGAATTTGCAGCCCTTGTTGCCGGTGCAGGCGATCAAACCGGCGCGAATTTGCGAGGCCTTTGTCGCAAGCCCCAGTCGTTCGATCGCCGCGGTGGCGAGCGCGACATTCTCGTCGCGCACGCCTGATATCAGAAGGTTCTGCCAGACGGTCAGGCGAATCTCGCCGTCACCGAGATCCTGGGCGATTTTCGCCAATCCCCGCATCTGCTCGCACGAGAGCTTGCCGAGCGGGAGCACTACGCCGATCCAGTTCAAACCCTGCTGCTTCTGCTTTTGCACGCCGATATGGGCCAAGCGGTCGAAGGCCGGACGCGGCGCCATCGCATCCGAAGGCGCCCGCACCAGTTTGCGGCCGAGCCTCTCTTCGACCCCCGCCATGAATTTGTCCACGCCGATGCCGTCGAGGACGTATTTCAGCCGCGCCTTCAATCGATTGGTGCGGTCCCCGGTTTCGATGAAGAGACGCACGATGGCATCGGCCACCAGCGTTGCCTCCGCGGGCTTCACGATGATGCCGGTCTCCTTGGCAAAATCCTTGTGCCCGGTGATGCCGCCGATGCCGAGCCGAAACCATACGCCGGGCTCGATGCCGAAACCGTCCCTCACCTCCACTGCTGCAAAAGCGATGTCGTTGGTATCTTCCAACACGGCGATGCGGCCGCCGCCGTCGAAGGCGACATTGAATTTGCGCGGCAGGCCATAGAGCGAGCGGTCGTTCAGGATGTGAAAATGCCATTCGCGCGCATAAGCGCGCGTATCGATCAATTCCTGCGGATCGATGCCGGCGGTCGGCGTACCCGTCACGTTACGGATGTTGTCAGCGCCGGAGCCGCGTGAGCAGAGGCCGAGATCCTGGATGCCCTCGATCAGCGCCACGCTGTTCTTGGGCAGGATGTCCCGGATCTGGATGTTGGCGCGGGTGGTGACGTGACTGTAACCACCGCCGAAAGCTTCCGCGAGATCGGCCAAACCCGAAAACTGCCAGTGCTTGAGGATGCCGTTCGGCACCCGCAAGCGGCACATGTAGGAATCCTGGGCGGGCGCAACGTAGAACAGGCCGTAATAGCGCCAGCGGAAATTGTCGGCCGGTGATGGCGCCGTGTTGTCCGTCGCCTGCTCCTTTAGACGCTCGTAGGCGTCGAAAGGATGCTGCTCGCGCTTGAACTTCTCTTGGTCCGCGAGCTTCTTGCCCGAGGCGGTGACCTTGTCCTGCGCCCTCAGATGGATCGCGTCCGGCCCCGTCGCCTCCGCAGTCGTTTTGCCGGTAGCCGCTCTGCCGCCAAGCCCGCGCCCCACCTGACTGATCTGCAAGCCGGTGGCAAAGCCCTCGAGGTAGCGCTTCTGCTCGTCGGTGAAGTCGACGGAAACTGTTTCAAGCTTCATGGTGAGAGCGATGCTCCAGCAGCCACGCCATGGCGTGCACAACGAGTGAAGGGACGTGTGATCGCTCGCAAAACGCCCAATGCGGTCAAAGCACCGGGAACTCACGAAACGATCCGATCAGCCTCGTTGCTGCGGAAATCCGTCTTGGACTTTGGCCAGCGGGCATCTCCGGCGGCTGGCTTGTTAGGTCCAATTCAAGTTGTGTGCCAACGCAGCATCCGACGGAAAATGCCGCAAAAACAATCGGATGACCGTCGTGCGCCGCATCAAGTGAATGACGACCCATGCCTTTTCTGAAGGCATGAGCTCAAACAGCGGGCAGAACCCTGCTGTGTTCAATTTTTAATCAGGGATCAGGACCCGGATCGAGGTTCGCGGCGGGGGATATCGAAGCCGGCCAGATAGCCGGCGACGTCGTCCGGTTTGAAGGCCGGCCCAGCAAACGCCCCGATCGGGCGGTTGGCAGCCACATCAGCCCCCTTGCCCGACGCGATATCGTAGAGGTCAGGCCGGAACACTGCCATCGCGGTCGCAAGGGCGGCGGGGCTGTAGGGGGTCTGCGCCCAGCGAACCATCTGAGAATAGAGCCACGCCGCCTGGATGGGGTCGGGCCTGCCTGCAGCTTCCCGCCCGACCACAAGATAGCGGCTGTTCTGGCGGAAGGTGCCGCCGGGCGAAATCTTCAGGCGTCCGTCCAGGGTGCGCTGGATCAGATCGGCATCGACGCCGATCCGATCCGGTTGCGCCAGGATGCGTGCGGCCTCGGCCCGGTTTCCCGGCTGCTCGATGAAATCGGCGGCGCGGGAAGCGGCACGGATCAGGCGTGCGACGATGTCCGGATTTTTCTCTGCCCAGGCTTGCCTGATCGCGAGCACTTTCTCGGCGGCATGCACCAGGATGTCGGCGACGAAATGCAGGATATGGCCGACGCCATGGCTCACCGCGATGGAGTTCCAGGGCGCGCCGACGCAGAAACCGTCGACATGCCCGCTCTCCAGGCTCTCCACCATGAAAGGCGGCGGCAGCACCACCAGTCGTACGTCCTCGTCGGGATCGACGCCGCCCGCGGCCATCCAGAACCGCAATTGATAATTGTGCGTGGAGAACGGGAACGTCATGGCAAAGGTCAGCGGCTCGGCGCCGCTCCTGCGCCGCGCCGCTACGACGCGCGCGAGTGCGCGCGCGGTTGCCATCGGGTCGAAGCGATCGCCATCGATCTCGTGCATGATAGCCGCATGCAGCGCGGCCGAAACGGTGATCGCATTGCCATTGATACCGAGGCTGAAGGGCGCAACGATCGGCACCTTGACGTGGCCGAGCCCCAGGCTGGAGGCGATCGCGACCGGCGCGAGCAGGTGCGCGGCGTCGAACAGCCCGATATTGAGCTTGTCGCGGACGTTCGACCAGGACACTTCCCGCACCAAAGTGACGTCGAGCCCTTCGGCTTCCGCAAATCCCTTGTCGACGGCAATGATAAGCGCAGCGGCGTCGACCAGCGGAATGAACCCGATATGAAGGGGCGTGGTCATTTCAACAGCTCCGACGCGGTCAGGATCGACTGGGCAATCTCGCCGATCTTCTTTTTCTCGCGCATCGCGGTGGAGCGCATCAGGACGTAGGCCTCCTCCTCGGTCAGCCCCTTCAATTTCATCAGGATGCCTTTGGCGCGGTCGATCACCTTGCGCTCCTCGAGTGCGGATTTGGTGCGATCGAGTTCGTCCTGCAGTTTCGCAAAGGCATTGAAGCGGGAGACGCAGAGATCGAGGATCGGCTTGATCCGCTCTTTCTTCAGCCCGTCGACGATATAGGCGGAGACGCCGGCATCGACCGAGGCCTGGATCGAGGCGGCGTCGCTCTGATCGACGAACATGGCGATCGGCCGGCGCACCGCCCGGCTGACCTGGAACATCTGTTCCAGGACATCGCGGCTGGGATTTTCCAGATCGATCACGATGATGTCGGGGTCGAGCGCGTAGATGCGCGCGAGCAGGCTATGCATCTCGCTGATCCGCATCACGCTGGCGTAGCCTGCCTCCCGCAATCCCTCCTCCAGGATCGCGGCGCGGATCGGGCTTTCGTCAACAATCACGATTTTGGGCGGCTGCTCGGCTTTTGGCGGCTGCTCGGTGGTCATCGATCACTCGTCTTGCGAACCATATGCATAGCACGGCAAATTCCCCCTTGAAGTCTTGTCTTTGTGCGCATTTAGGACTAGCTCACGGTAATCAATCCGGCAGATTTGGACGATGCAACAGGCCGCCGCGCCGAAGATCAGCTTTGTTTCACTCGGTTGTCCGAAGGCGTTGGTGGATTCCGAGCGGATCATTACCCGCCTGCGCGCGGAAGGCTATGAGCTTGCCCGCAAGCACGACGGTGCCGATATCGTCATCGTCAACACCTGCGGGTTCCTCGACAGCGCCAAGCAGGAGTCGCTCGCCGCCATCGGCGACGCCATGGCCGAGAACGGCAAGGTGATCGTCACCGGCTGCATGGGCGCGGAACCCGAGCAGATTGAGCAAGCCTATCCCGGCGTGCTCTCGATCACGGGCCCCCAGCAGTACGAAACCGTGCTCGAGGCCGTGCACCGCGCGTTGCCGCCGGCGCATCATCCGCATCTCGATCTCGTCCCTCCGCAAGGCATCAAGCTGACGCCGCGGCACTATGCCTATTTGAAGATTTCCGAGGGCTGCAACAACCGGTGCAGCTTCTGCATCATCCCGAAGCTGCGTGGCGACTTGGTGTCGCGGCCCGCTGCCGACGTCCTGCGCGAGGCGGAGCGGCTGGTCGGTGCGGGCGTCAAGGAATTGCTGGTGATCTCGCAGGACACCTCAGCCTATGGGCTCGATCTCCGCTATGCGGCAAGCCCCTGGAGGGATCGCGAAGTCCGGGCCAAATTCGTCGATCTCGCGCGGGAGCTCGGCGAATTGGGAGCCTGGGTACGGCTGCAATATGTCTACCCCTACCCGCATGTCGATGAGGTCATCGACCTGATGGCCGACGGCAAAGTGCTGCCTTATCTCGACATTCCCTTTCAGCACGCAAGCCCGGACATTCTCAGAGCCATGCGGCGCCCCGCGGCGCAGGACCAAACGCTGTCGCGCATCGAGAAATGGCGGGCGCAATGCCCCGACCTCGCATTGCGTTCGACCTTCATCGTGGGCTTTCCCGGCGAGACGGAGGCCGATTTCGCCTATCTGCTGGATTGGCTCGATCAAGCCGAACTCGACCGCGTCGGCTGCTTCAAATATGAGCCGGTCGCGGGCGCGACATCCAATGCGCTGCCCAATCCGGTACCCGACGACGTCAAGCAGGAGCGCTGGAACGCGCTGATGGCGCGGCAACAGAAAATCTCCGCGCGCAGGATCAAGCGCAAGGTCGGTACGCGCCAGCAGGTCATCATCGATGAGGTCGGACCGACCGTGGCCAAGGGCCGCTCCAGGGCGGACGCGCCGGAAATCGATGGCTCCGTCTATCTCTCGAGCCGCCGGCCGCTGCGCGTCGGCGAGATCGTCACGGCGAAGATCGAGCGCTCGGATGAATACGACTTGCACGGCAGCGTCGCAGGGTTTTGAGCGCCTGATTTTGGCGGCGGTGGTATCCTGACTTCGTTAACTCGGCGGGAGAGGACACGATGCCAAGGCCCCTGAAGGTCAAGATCTTTATGGATGTCAGCCCGAGCGTGATCGAAGAGCAGATCAATGCCTGGCTGGAAAACCTCGGTTCAGCGACCATCATCAAATCCGAAACCATCGTCACCGCAATCGCCAGGAAAACGGGCGACGGGACTTCGCCCTGCATCGTCGTCACGGTCTGGTACGAGCCGCCGGCAGCGGACCAGGAGCGGCCCGGCTTCCGGGTTGCTTGACAGCACCTGCCTTCGGCTGTAAGGGCACGCGCCATGATCTTCACTCGGACCCAGCGCCGCGCAGCTTTCCGTCGTCACCGCCGTGACGATGACGGGTTGCGCCATGTCCGACGCCAGCGCTGAATAGATCATCAGCTCCAAGGTTTCGAGAAGGCCGCAACCCACGAAGTTGCGGCCTTCTTTGCGTTCGGCCTCGCTCTTCACCCAAACTACTGCAAGGAGAAGTCCCATCATGACCCCGCCCGCCCATCCATTCGATGCGCTGATGGACATCACCGCGCGCCCGAGAAACGTGTTCGTGCGCGGTGAAGGATCCTGGCTATGGGACGATACTGGTAAGCGCTACCTGGACTTCATCCAGGGTTGGGCGGTGAATTGCCTCGGGCATTCGCCGCCGGCCGTGGCAGCAGCGATCGCCAGCCAAGCCAAGACCCTGATCACGGCGAGCCCCGCTTATTACAACGCGGCGAGCCTGAAACTGGCCAAGGCGCTGGTCGACAACAGTTGCTTCGACCAGGTGTTTTTCGCCAATTCCGGCGCCGAGGCCAACGAGGGCGCCATCAAGCTCGCGCGGAAATATGGCGCCCTGCATAGTGGTGGCGCGTTCGAAATCATCACCTTCGAAGGCGGCTTTCATGGCAGAACGCTTGCGACCATGTCGGCGTCGGGCAAGAAGGCGTTCGAGCCGCTGTTCGAGCCGAAGGTCAAGGGTTTCCCGAAGGCACAGCTCAACGATATCGCGTCGGTTCGCAAACTGATCAGCAAGAACACCGTCGC
>JBLMWS010000017.1:0-16006 GCA_050257355.1 Gemmatimonas sp. | reverse complement strand
GCCATCGCGGCAAAGTCGGGATTGTAGCGCTCGCCGCTGAGCGGATCGTGGAAATCGGTCGCAAGCTCGCGCCCCTGCAAATAGCCGCGCTGCAGCCCGCGGATCGAGGCATAGGCGTAATTGTTCCAGACCACCCAGACGACCGGCAGATTGTATTCGACTGCCGTGCCCAGCACGTTGGCATGCATGAAGAAGGCGCCATCGCCGCAGACGGAGACGCAGGGCCGGTCGGGCGCTGCGAATTTCGCGCCCATCACGCCCGCAACCCCGAACCCCATCGGACCGAACCCCATCGAGCCGATCAGCGAATCCGGCCGCTTCGGCTTGCAGAAGCCGAGCAGCCAATTGTGATGCACGCCGATGTCGCTGACGAGGATGGCATCCTCCGGCAGCGCCTTGTCGATCTCATGCGCGGCGCGCTGCGGATTGATCGGCGTGGTGTCGTCGGAGAAGCCGGGCGCGACGAACTTGTCCCATTCCTTGCGATAGACGTCGATCTGCGACAGCCATTTCTTACGCGCGTCCGCCTTGCCGTTGAGATCGGCGCGCCGGTCCAGTTCCGCGTGGATCTGGCGCAGGAAGGTGCGGACGTCGGCCATCAGTCCGAGCGCGACCGGATAGTTTCGTCCGATCTCCTCCGGATCGATATCGACATGGATCAGCCGCGTCGGCGGAATGGTGAAGGAATAGCCGGGAATCCACGAACTCGAGGTTCGGTCGTCGAAGCGAACGCCCAGCGCCAGCAGCACGTCGGCCTGGCGCGTGGCATGATTGGCCTGGTAATGGCCCGCGCGCGCCACCAGCCCGAGCGCCAGCGGGTGGCTGACGTCAAGCGCGCCAAGCCCGCTGGCGGAAGCGGCCACCGGAATCTGCAGCCGCTCGGCCAATAGCTTCAATTCTTCGCAGGCACCGCCATAGCGCACGCCTTGGCCGACCAGCATCACCGGCCGCTCGGCGGCGAGCAGCATATCGACGGCTTTGGCGACGCCGTCCGGATCGGCACCGCAGCGGCTGGAGATGTTGGCGTTCCAGGCGATCGCGTTCGGCGCCTCCTCCGCAGCCGACTCCATGAACACATCGAAGGGCACGTCGAGCACCACCGGACCCGGGCGGCCCGTGACCATCGTCTTCCAGGCCTGCCGCACCGCGAGCGGCACCATCTCGCCACGCGTCGGCTGGAAGACTTTCTTGCAGATCGAGCGTACGGTCGACGGAAAATCGGCCTGATAGTGCCGATACATCTCCTGGAAGGCGCCGCGATTGAACTGGCTGGTCGGCACGTTGCCGGTCACCGCCATGAACGGTACCGAATCGAGAAAGGCGTTGGCGAGCGAGATCGGCAGGTTCGCCGAGCCCGGGCCGCAGGAGGTGAAGGTCGCGGTCGGCCGCCCCGAAACGCGATAATAGACGTCGGCCATGAAGCCGGCGACGCTCTCATGGTGCACGGAGATGGTCTTGATTTCGGCTGAACGCTCATACAGCGCGTCGATGAACTGGATGTTGCCGTGGCCGCAGAGGCCGAACACCTGCGGCACCTTCTCCTGGATCAGGTAATCGACAATGACCTGCGCACCGTTGAGAGCGTTCGACGGCATGAACTCGCTTCCTCCACACATGTCTCGACGCGGGTGACCGGGCCTCGTCGGAAGGCTGGCGGGTCCCTGCTTGAAGCGAGGCACCCTATTTCTCATAATACTGCACGTCAATTCATATTGTGATAGGTGTTCTAGACCAACGCACCGCAAGGCCGAGTGCCGGCAGAACCTCGCGGCGATGGAAAGAGCTGCGGCACCATCGGCGATGTGTGACTCGGCGCAAAAAGACGGCGAGCCAACGAGTCTGTCGACGACTGGCGAGGGGGAGCGCAGCGACCTCGGCATACGAGCCAGTTGACATCGGCTTCCGGCTTCGGAATATTCGCTCACAATAAAAAAACATCTTTCATAATGTCGCAATTGTGCGGGAGGGAAACGACATGCGGCGCTACACCAGACGGCGGCTCCTCAAATCCGGCGCGGCTCTTGCCGGCGTTTCCGCCCTCGGCTTTCCGGCGATCAGCTACGGCCAGAGCGACAAGATCACCATCGGCCATCTCACGCCGCTGACCGGTTTTCTCGGCGCAATCGGCAGCTACGCCCAACTCGGCGTGAAGCTCGCCGCGGAAGAGCTCAACCAGAGCGGCGGCATTCTCGGCAAGCAGATCAACCTGATCTCGGAGGACTCGGTCAATCCCGCCACGGCCTCGAGCAAGGCGCAGCGCATGATCGAGCAGGACGGCGCCGTGGTGCTGCTCGGCGAAATCAACTCTGCCTCCTCGCTCACCATCATGCAGACGGCCGAACGCAACAAGAAGGTGTTCTTCTCCACGGGCGCGCGCTCCGACGCGTTGCGCGGCAAGAACTGCAACCGCTACTCCTTCCATTGCGACATTCCGAACACCGTGATGGTCAACGCGGTGGGCACCGCCCTGCTGCAAAAGGGCATGGTCAAAGGCAAGAAGTTCTTCACCCTCACCGCGGACTACATTTTCGGCCACGACCTGCTCAACGCGGCCAAACGTTTCTTTGCAGCCCACGATGCCAACCTGATCGGGGACGAGCTGATCGCGACCGACGTCACCGACTTCAGCCCCTATCTGTTGAAGGTGCGGCAGGCGAAGCCGGACGTGGTCTGCTGCAACCTCGCCGGCAATCAGGTGACGAGCCTCGTCAAGCAATACGCGGAATTCGGATTCGACTATCCCTTGGTCGGCTTCAATCTCAATACTGGCGATGCCTGGGCGGCGGGTGCCGGCAATCTGAGCGGGACCTGGCCGACCGTCTGGTATCACACGCTCGACAATCCGGCCTCGAAGGCCTTCGTCGCGGCCTTCATCAAGAAATATGGCAAGCCGCCCGAGAACCATGCCTGGATCGATTACGTCTCGCTGAAACTGCTGGCGCGGGCGATCAACGACACCAAGTCGACGGACAGCGAGGCGCTGATCGCCTATTTCGAAAAGCAGACGCAGTTCGACATTATGAAGGCGCGCAAGGGCTATTTCCGCACCTGGGATCATCAACTGATCCAGGAGGCCTATCCCTTCACCGTGAAGCCGAAGGACCAGATGAAGGATCAGTGGGACATGCTGGTCCTTGGCGATCCCGTGCCGGCGCCGAACGCGCCGCTGGAATCGATCTACCCGACCAAAGAGCAGAATCCCTGTCAGATGAAGGCCTGACGCGCCGCTGTCCCCGCGCGAGGCACATTGCCGCTAGAAGCGAGATCGGATTTGGTTGGGTCGTCGTCAGCCGCGCCGCTTCACCTCTCCCATAGGGAGAGGTGAACCGCCGAGCCGGCGGCTGAAGCTGATCGCATCACGCGTCAGCGGCGCCGGCAGCATAGGCCGGCGCCGCTTTGTCCAGGAACGGAACAGGGCATGCAGCTTGAATTCCTGCTCGAGCAGGTGGTGAACGGCCTCGTGCTCGGCGGCTATTATCTCCTGATCGCGCTCGGGCTATCGCTGATCTTCAGCGTCGGCGGCATCGTCAACCTCGCGCATGGCGCGTTCTACGCGCTCGGCGCCTACGCGTCCGTCGAACTCACCAAATATCTCGGGTTCGGGCCGGCCGTCGTCATCTCGCCGGTTACCGTCGCGATCCTCGGCATTTTCTTCGAGCGCTTCATTCTGCGTCGTTTCTACACCGCCGATCCCATTCTCGGCCTGCTCGTGACCTTCGGTCTTGCGATGGTGACCGAGCAGGCGATCCGCATCATCTGGGGCGCGGCGCCGCTCTCGGCATCGATCCCGCCGGCCTTTCGCGGCTCGGTTTTCGTCGGCGATTTTCTGTTCTCCCGCTACCGTCTCCTGATACTCGCAGTCGTCGCGGTGGTGCTGCTCGGTGTCTGGCTGCTGCTGCAGAAGACCTCGTTCGGCCGGGTGGTGCGCGCCGGCATCCAACGCCCCGACATGGTGGCCGCGCTCGGGATCCGGCTGCAGCCCTATATGATGGCTGTCGTGATGCTCGGCGTCGGCATGGCCGCGCTCGGCGGCGCGTTCTTTGCGCCGATCACGGTCGTGCATCCGGCGATGGGCGCCGAGATCATCACAGTGGCCTTTGTCGTGGTGGTGATCGGCGGCCTCGGCAGTTTCTGGGGCGTCGTGCTCGCGGCGCTTCTCGTCGGGGTAGTGCGCGGCATCACCATCAACTACGTGCCGGCGGCCGGCGAAGCCTCGATCTATATCCTGATGTTCGCCGTGCTGCTGGTGCGGCCCCGCGGGCTGCTCGGCGAGCGCATCGAGAAATTCGAATGACGACTTCAATGGGAGCGAAGCTCCGGCCGTTGCTGCTGGCGGCGTTGGCGCTGGCTGCACTGCCCTTCCTGCTGCAGGCGCTCGGATTGTCGCTCAACACCGGAATCTGGGCGGTGGGGCTGGCGGTCGCCGCGATGGGGCTCAACCTCTGCATCGGCTACACGGGGCTGGTCTCTTTTGGTCATTCCACCTGGTTTGGCATCGGGGCCTATGCGGCGGGGCTGATCCAGCTTCATTGGTTTCCCGATCAGATCTGGCTGCCGCTTCTGCTCTCGATGCTGGTGGTGGCTGCATCGTCTTTCATCGTCGGCCTCATCATCCTGCGGCGGCGCGGCGTCTATTTTTCGCTGCTGACGCTGGCGCTGGCCGCCCTCACCTACACCACCGCGTTTCGCTGGACCGCCTTGACCGGCGGCGAGGACGGGCTTGGCGGCTTGAAGCGCGGCAGCATCGCCGGCATTTCGCTCGACAACGCGGTGGCCTATTACAGCGTCGTCGCGCTGATTGCGCTTGCCGTGCTCTATGTCTTGCTGCGGCTGGTTCGCTCGCCGTTCGGTCACGTGCTGGTGGCGATCCGCGAAAACCAGCTCCGCGCCTCGTTCCAGGGTTACCCGGTCGAACGCTACAAGCTCGCCGTGTTCGTCATCTCGGCCGTGCTCACCGGACTTGCCGGGGCGCTGGTGGCGTTTCAGAACTATCTCGCGTCGGCCGACGCCGTGTCGGTCCCGTTCGCCGGCGAACTGCTCGCCATGGTCGTGATCGGCGGCATGCGCAGCATGCTGGGACCCGCGCTCGGCGCGCTCTTCTTCATCCTGTTTCGCGAGCTGTTCTCGATCTGGACCTCGAACTGGCTGCTCTGGTTCGGCCTGACCTTCGTCGGTTTCGTGATGTACTCGCCCGACGGCCTCGTTGGCATCTGGACCAAGCTGATGCGCCGCTTCCGGCCTGCGCCGGAGGAATCCGCCGCGATGAGCAGGCGCAAGATCTACGATGGCCTCCCGCTGCCCGCCTTCCTGCGACCGCCGTCGCACCAGGGCGTCGTGCTGGAGGCGAGCGGGGTGTCGAAACATTTCGGCGGCATCCGCGCCGTCAACGACGCCAGCATCAAGGTCGCGGCCGGGGAGATTCACGCCCTGATCGGTCCGAACGGCGCCGGCAAGACCACGCTCTTCAACCTGATCTCGGGCCTCTATGCGCCCGACAAGGGCACCATCCGCCTGCAGGGCCGCGACATCCACGGCGTCGGCTCGGACGCGATCTGTCATCAGGGCCTCGCCCGCTCCTTTCAGATCACCAACCTGTTTCGGGGTCTGACGATCTACGAAAACCTGCGGCTGTCGTTGCAGGCGCGCCGTCCGATGCGCTTCAACGTCTGGCGTGACATCGACAGTTTTGCCGAGGTTCACGCCGAGACCGCCGAACTGATGAAGTTCCTGGGCCTTGAAGGCATCGAGAGCATCGAAGCCGGCGCCTTGTCCTATGGCGGTCAGCGGCTGGTCGATCTCGGCATTGCGCTCGGCTCCAAGCCGCAGGTGCTGCTGCTCGACGAGCCGCTTGCCGGCCTTGCCGCCGCCGAGCGCGAGCGGGTCTCCAACCTTGTCAAGAACATCGCCGGCAATATTCCGGTGCTGATCGTCGAGCACGACATCGATCGCGTGCTCGGCTTCTCGGCGAATGTCACGGTGATGAACCAGGGCGAAGTGCTGATGACGGCCTGCCCGCAAGCCGTGCGCGCAGACCTGCGGGTGCAGGAAATCTATACCGGCAAGGGCATTCCCGCCGTCGAACACCAACGCGTCGATGCGGTAGCCAGCGAGGCGCCGCTCTTGCGCTTCGATCGCGTCAATTCGTTTTACGGCAAGAGCCACATTCTTAACGACGCTACGCTTGACGTGCGCGAAGGCGAAATCGTGGCCCTGCTCGGCCGCAACGGCGCCGGCAAGTCGACCCTGTTGAAGACGATCGCGGGCCTCGTATCGGCCGCCTCCGGCAGCATCGAATTCCAGGGCCGCGATATCGCGCGGCGGCCGGCGACGGAAATCGCGCGGCACGGCATCGGCTACGTGCCGCAGGGCCGTGGCCTGTTCGCCGGCATGACCGTACGGGAAAATCTGTCGCTCGGCCGGCTTGCCCGCAAGACCGACGGCTCGACCGGCGTGGTCTGGGACGAGGAGCGTATCCTGCAATATTTCCCGCGGCTGAAAGAGCGCATGGACGTCGCCGCCGATTATCTCTCCGGCGGCGAGCAGCAGATGGTGGCGGTAGCCCGCGCCATGTCCGGCAACGTCAAGCTGCTGCTCCTGGACGAACCCTTCGAAGGCCTGGCACCGGCGGTGACGCTCGAGCTGTTCAAGGTGTTCGACCAACTCCGCAAACAGCTTTCGGTCGTGATCGTCGAACACAATCTCGATCTGGTGCTGGCGCTCGCCGATCGCGTCTTTGCGCTGGAGCGCGGCGCCGTGTTTCACCAGGGCCCCGCGGCGCCCCTGCTCACCGACCTCGACTACCGCAAGCAGATCCTCTGGCTCTGAAAGGCATTCGCGTCATTGCGAGCGCAAGCGAAGCAATCCAGAGTTTCTCCGCGGCTGCAGCCTGGATTGCCGCGTCGCTTACGCTCCTCGCAATGACCGGCCTGCGCGGACTCGGGCGCTGAACGTCATATGATCCCGCACCTAAACTAGCCACCGGCACCGGACGCGTCAGCGGTTGGCGCAGGTTCAGTGCGAAGCCTGTTCCGTCGGCAGCAGCGGTTCGTCCGCCAGAATGTCGTCCACGGCAAGCGGTGCTTCCTTCCGCATCAGCCATTCGGAACGGGCTGCGGCGCGGCGCAGGCCACGTTCGCTGACCGGCAGTTGCAGACGATCCAGCAGCGCCTGCATCTCGCGCTGCGCCGCGAGATGGGCGTCCTCGTTCAGACAGACTTCGGCGGTCAAGTCGCCGGCATCGAAGGCGGTCAGCCCCAAGGGAAAGAGCTGCCGGTACACCGCGCGCTCGGCACAACCTTCGGCATCCCGGAAGCCGACGCGCAGGCCGAGTTCGTACAAATCGTGCTTGACCAGCGAAGTTTCGCAGGCGCGATTGCGGACCACGATCCAGTCGATGAAGCCCGGATCGAGCTGCCGCCGCCTCTTGCGCGCCGCACAAACCATTGCGGCATAGTGGCCGGTTTGCGTGATCTCATGGGTGACGGGGTCGACCAGACCGAGCGCGCAGAGATCGAGAAAGCTGTCCTGCAGCGGCGTCACGATCGTATCGGCGGCCAGGTGCGCCACCCGCATCAGATAGCTGTCGTGCGAGGGCGTATCGATCACCAGAAAGTCGCAGCAGGATTCGAAGCCGCCGATCGCTTCCTGCAGCCAGCCAAGTTCCTCGGCTTCGTTCTCGTCCGCACGCAGACCGCAGGCCGCGGCGATATGGCGGTGTTGCGGAACTTCCAGTTCGATGCGCAGGTGGTTCGCCCATATGTGGCGGTTTTCGACATAGCACGTCAGGCTGCGTTGGTCGGCATCGAGGTCAAGCGTACCGACCCTCTGCCCGGCCTTCAGGAGACCGATGGCCACGTGCATCGCAAGTGTCGTCTTGCCGGAGCCACCTTTCCCGTTGCCGACAACAATCACATAAGGTGCACTTCGCGCTGCGCGAAGCGCTCCGTACAGCATCTGACACTCCACATTTACGCTGGTGATACTCCATCTTACGCTGGATCTTGTTCACTAATCCGCCGCTCGCCATGCCGGTTCCTGAACGCGTGGAGCGAGCGCGCAAGGGCGGCAACACATCCTTGTGACTCGCTTCTGACTCCACCGCCGATCGACGAGGAAGCGCAGCATCGGCGGTCAGCTTCGTTGACTCTTTGCCGCAGTTCCTTCCTTCTCACCAAGGCGCGCTCGCGACCGATGCGTCGACCCGGTCCAGCGGACGCCGCTCGGCCGCGTGTCCCGTGAGCTGGTCACCGTGGCCGCCGCAGCGACCAGCCTCACCGGTACCAACAATGGCCGTGCCGGCAAACGCGACGGTGCGGGTAGATCCAGTGAGGACCCAAGCAGGAGCGGTACCAATGGTAACCGGTCTCGCCCAGGCGATAGCAGCCGGCCTCGGCCCTGCTCGGCAGCGCCACCCCAACCGACAGGATCACCGCCGCACCGACGAGTAGAGCAAACCTGCGCATGGGACGTCTCCATCGAATTGATGGTTCGGATATTCACCCAAGTGGAGATGTAATCCTTGCGCGAGATCAAGTTGCGGCGCAACCGGCAGACGGCATGCGCCGGCAGGCTCGCTATTGCGATGGAACGTTGGCTTGCAGATCTTCAAGCCATGCCGCGGCGTTGCCGTCCGACGGTGCGCGCCAATCGCCGCGCGGCGACAGCGAGCCTCCGGCGGAGACTTTTGGCCCGTTCGGCAAGGCCGAGCGCTTGAACTGGCTGAAGGCAAAGAATCGTCGCAAAAACACCTCGAGCCAGCGGCGAATGTCCGAAAGCGCATAGGCCCGGCGCTGGTCGGCCGGGAAGCCCGGCGGCCACTGGCGTGCCGCAAGATCATGCCAGGCGTGCCAGGCCAGGAAGGCGATCTTCGCGGGACGAAAGCCGTAGCGCAGGGTGTAGAACAAATTGAAGTCCTGCAGCTCATAGGGCCCGATCGCAGCTTCCGTGCTCTGCGGCTTTTCTCCTGCTGCGACCGGCACGAGCTCGGGAGAAATTTCTGCCGCAAGGATCGCGCCCAGCGTTTCGCCGACTTCGCTGCTGAACTGCCCCGAGGCGATGACCCAGCGGATCAGGTGCTGGATGAGTGTTTTGGGCACGCCGGCGTTGACGTTGTAGTGCGACATCTGATCGCCGACGCCATAGGTGCACCAGCCGAGCGCGAGTTCCGACAAATCGCCGGTGCCGATGACGATGCCGCCTTGATAGTTCGCCAGCCTAAACAGGTAGTCCGTGCGCAGCCCCGCCTGCACATTTTCGAAGGTGATATCGTAGACCGGCTCGCCGCGGCCGAACGGATGGCCGAGGTCCTTGAGCATCTGGGTCGCGGCCGGACGAATATCGAGCTCGTGCGACCTCACGTGCAAAGCCTTCATCAGCGCCAGCGCATAAGCCTTGCTTTGGCTGCCCGTGGCAAAGCCCGGCAACGTGTAGGCCAGCACGCTGGATCGCGGCAGGCCAAGAAGGTCGATGGCCTTGGCGGCGACGATCAGGGCATGCGTCGAGTCGAGCCCGCCCGAGACGCCGATGACCACGTGCTTGGTGCCGGAGGCCTGCAGCCGCTGCACGAGACCCGCAACCTGGATGTTGTAGGCCTCATAGCAATCCTGCGCGAGCCGCATCTCGTCGCTCGGCACGAAGGGAAAGCGCTCGACGCTGCGGATCAATCCGATGTCGGTGAGCGGCGGCCGCAACGAGAACGCGATGCGGCGATAACAGCCGCCGCGCGCCGCAACATCGCGCCGGTTGTCATCGAACGTACCCATGGACGCGCGCTCCTGACGGAGCAGGTCCAGGTCGACATCGGCGAAGGTGATCTGCCCGCCCTGACGGAAGCGCTCACCTTCCGCGAGCAGCACCCCGTTCTCGAAAATGGAGGTCTGGCCGTCCCAGGCAAGATCGGTGGTCGATTCCCCGCTGCCGGCCGCGGCATAGACATAGGCGGCAAGACAGCGCGCGGAGGAGGACTGACAAAGCAGCCCCCGCGCGCGCGCCCTGCCGATGGTGATCGGACTCCCCGATAGATTTGCGAGCACGGTGGCGCCGGCTAGCGCGAGTTCGGACGCCGGCGTCACCGGAATCCACATGTCCTCGCAAATTTCCACCCCGAGCGTGAGGCCCGGCACGTCCTCGGCCTCGAACAGAAGATCGACGCCGAATGGCGCGCTCATGCCGGCGATCGATATGTCCAATCCTCGCATGCCGGCGCCGGAGGCGAAATGACGGCCCTCGTAGAACTCCCGGTAGGTCGGCAGGTAGCTCTTCGGCACGACGCCGAGGATGCGTCCTCGGTGAATCACAAGCGCGCAATTGTAGATGCGCGCACCGAACCGGAGGGGCGCGCCGACGACCAGCACGGTCATCAGCTCAGCCGAAGCGCCCGTGAGCGTCGCCAGCCCCCGCTCGACGGCATCCAGGAGGGAATCCTGCATCACCAGATCTTCGATCGCGTAGCCCGACAGGCAAAGCTCCGGAAAAAGCGCAAGCGCGGCCGACTTCTGGTGGCAGGCCTGTGCCGCATTGAGGATCGCCGCCGCGTTGGCGGCAGGGTCGGCCACGCTGGACACGGTGACGCAGGATGCCACACGGGCAAAGCCATGCCGGTAGATCGAGTAGAAACTCATCGCGCGCGATACCTCCTGCCTCGTTCTTATAGGCATTGGCCGGTGTGCTGAACAGGGCTGGAGCCGTCGTTCCACCCCGTATCCGGCTCAACGGCCGACCCGGAGGCACGGCGTTCGTCCCAGATGGACTTGAGATGGATCAAAGCACCGGTTTGGGATTCTGCGATGATAATAATGTACCTCCCACCACTGGCCGCCGGCAGATCCCAACCACCCGGCGGCCTCTTTTTGCTCCCCGCCGCGGCGTGGCCGAGCGAAGCTTCGTCTCGTTGATCAGAATCAAGGAGCGAGCGCCTCCCCTGCATATCCTTTTCGCGGATTGACGAGCCGCATTCGGGTTCTCAGGGAGTTATGCATGCCTCACAAGCAGGTGCTGTTTCATTCGGCCGCGCGCGAAAAAGTGTTGCGCGGCGCCTCGCTGCTCGCCGATGCCGTGCGGGTGACCTTGGGCCCGAAATCGAAATCGGTGTTGATCCAGAAGAGCTGGGGCGCGCCGATCGTCTGCAATGACGGCGTGACCATCGCCAAGGAATTCGACCTCAAGGACGCGGAGGAGAATCTCGGCGCCCAGGTGCTGCGCCAGGCCGCGGAAAAGACCGGCGACGTCGTGGGCGACGGCACCAGCACGTCGACGGTGCTGGCCCATGCAATCCTCGCCGACGGCGTCCGTAATGTCGTCGCCGGCGCCAGCGCAATCGACTTGAAGCGCGGCCTCGACCGCGCCGCGGGCGCGGCGACCGCAGCCTTGCATGCGATGGCCCGCCCCGTGAAGACCAAGGCGGAACGAGCCCAGGTCGCCACCATCTCCGCCCATAACGATGCCTCGATCGGCGCGCTGGTCGCGGATGCGCTCGAGAAGGTGGGCGGCGAAGGCGTGATTTCGGTCGAGGAGTCCAAGACGACCGAGACCTCGCTCGACGTCGTCGAAGGTATGAAGTTCGACCGCGGCTTCCTGTCGCCCTATTTCGTCACCGATGCCGACCGCATGGAGGCCGTGCTCGAGGATCCCTCGATCCTCTTGTGCGACCACAAGATCAGCGCATTGCGCGACCTCGTACCCTTGCTTGAACAGATCGCGAAATCCGGCCGCCCGCTCCTGATCATCGCCGAAGATATCGAAGGCGATGCGCTCGCAACCCTGATCGTCAATCAACTCCGCGGGGTGTTGAAGGCTTGCGCCGTCAAGGCGCCCGGTTTCGGCGACCGCCGCAAGGCGATGCTGGAGGACATCGCGATCCTGACCGGCGCGCAGGTCATTTCCGACGACCTCGGCCTGAAGCTCGAGAACACAACGGTAGAGCAGCTCGGGCGTGCCGCGCGCGTCGTTGCAGACAAGGAAAACACGACGCTGATCGGCAGCAAGGGCGAGCGCGCCCGTATCGATGCGCGGCTGCAGCAGATCCGCCATGAGATCGAGAAGACGACGAGCCAATACGACAAGGAAAAACTCGAGGAGCGGCTCGCCAAGCTTTCCGGCGGCGTTGCCGTGATCCGTGTCGGCGCCCCCACCGAAGCCGAGATGCGGTCCCGGAAGGAGGCGCTGGACGATGCCATCAGTTCGACCAAGGCGGCGGTTGCCGAGGGCATCGTGCCGGGCGGCGGGCTTGCGCTGCTCAGATGCATTGAAGCGGTCGCCAGGGAAGAAGCCGCAAGCGACGGCGACGAGAAGACCGGCGTTCAGATTCTCAAGCGCGCGCTGGAAGCCCCAGCCCGCCAGATCGCGGAAAACTCGGCAACCGACGGCGGCGTGGTCGTGGCACGGATGCTGGGCGGCCAGGGCAATTTCGGCTTCGACGCCGCGCGCAAGGAATATGTCGACCTGGTCGAAGCCGGCATCGTCGATCCCGCCAAGGTGGTCCGCACCGCGCTGGAGAACGCGGTGTCGGTCGCGAGCGTTTTGTTGCTGACCGAAGCCACCATGACCGAAATCCCCGAGCCGAAAAGAGAGCAGATGCCGGTGCCGGACATGGCGATGTGAGGACGGCTGCGGATCAAGGATATCAAACGGAATTTGCAAACGGAGGCTGAAATGCAAGCGCGGGATGTGATGGTGTCGCCTGTCATCACCGTGGAAGAGAACGAAACGGTACGCAACGTCGCGAAGCTTCTGATCGACAAGCGTATCAGCGCGGTTCCGGTGGTCGACCGGGCCGGCAAGCTCGTCGGCATCGTCACCGAGGCCGATCTGATGCGCCGCGTGGAGGCCGGGACCGAGCGCCGTTATCCCTGGTGGCTGTCGCTGTTCACGGAAGATAGCGCGCTTGCGGCGGATTACGTCCAATCCCACGCCACCAAAGTGAAGGAACTGATGACCCGCAAGGTCACGACGGCCGCGCCCGGGACCCCGCTGGTTGAGATCGCCGAGCTGTTCGAGAAGCGCCAGATCAAGCGGGTTCCGATCGTGAACGAGGGCGGCGACCTCGTTGGCATCGTCAGCCGCGCCAACATTATTCAGGCCATCGCAAGCGCCCGTCCCACGCTCGAGATCAGCCTTCCCGACGCAACCATCCGCGAGAAACTGCTGGAGGAGCTTCAGCGGCAGCCTTGGGCCCATGTTCACCGGCTGAACGTCACGGTGACCAACGGCGCCGTCGACCTCTGGGGTTTCGTCGAGTCCGACAAGGCGCGACAAGCCATCGTCGTTGCCGCGGAGACCATGCCCGGCGTGCTGGCCGTGAACGATCACCTGATGCGCGACATTGCCTTCGCTTATTGAGGGACCGCTCGCGGCGGAGCGCGCGCCCGGGAACATTGACTCAGGTCAATGCGGCGCACGAGAAGTAGAGCCGAATGCATATGGTTGCGGAAGTCGGATGGAGCTTTGGGTCGATCCCGATTTGGAGTGCGCAACAAGGCGGGTTGTTGGGGTTTCCCCCTTTCTAGCAATCCGCACCGAGAGGCCGCCATTGGCGGCCTCTTTACGTTTGGACGCGATCGGAACGGGCGAGGTCGCGCCGCAATGAAACCTGCCGCACCTCGGACTTTGTATTAATGTTGCCGGCGAAGAATCGCGCCCGCGCCAGAGGTGATCGCTTGCTGAAGCAACAGGAACTCCTCGCCGCCCTGGAGCAACGCCTCGGACGGCTGCACGCCCGCCAGCGCCTCGGCATCGAGGCCGACCACGAGGCGCAGATCTTCGGTCAGGGCCTGAATTTCTTTCACATCGAGAACTGGTATTCCGTTCACTCGGTGATCCGGACCACGTTGAGGCTGTGCGGGCTCTACGGACGCGGCCGCCGCAACGCCGAGCGCATCGTCGTGAGGCGGAACGATATCGCTTCGCCGAGGCTCCCCGCACGCTTCGACGGATTCACCATCCTCCATATCAGCGACACCCACGTCGACATCAATCAGCGCGCCATGCTGCGGCTCGGCGAGCTCGCGCGCGGACTGCAATACGACATCTGCGTGCTGACCGGCGATTTTCGCGGCGCGACGTTCGGCCCTTTCGATGCCGCCTTGAAGGGCATGGAGCGGCTGGTCGCCCATCTGAAGCCGCCGCTTTATGGCGTGCTCGGCAATCACGACACGATTCAGATGCTGCCGGACCTGGAAGCCATGGGCATCCGCATGCTGCAGAACGAATGCGAGGTCATCACACGCGGCGATCACGCCATCTATCTCGCCGGCATCGACGATGCCCATTATTTCCGCGTCGACAATATCGAGAAAGCCGCCGAGCCCATTCCCGACGGCGCCTTCGCGATCCTGTTGTCGCACACGCCGGAAATCTATCGCCAGGCCGCGCATGCCGGCTTCGACCTCCTGCTGTCGGGACACACCCATGGCGGACAGATCTGCCTGCCCGGCTCGATCCCGATCACGCTCGATTCGGTGCTGCCGCGGCGGCTGGGCGCCGGCCCCTGGCGTTATGGCCCGATGGCCGGCTACACCTCGGTCGGCGCCGGATCCAGCGTCGTCGCCGTGCGCTACAACTGTCCGCCGGAAATCACACTGCACCGCCTCTGCCGCGCGGAGCCTCAGTAGGGCTGATCGCGAATGCGTAACCAATAGAGAAAGCGCGACACGATCAACTCGCCGACCGTGAAGATGGCGACACCGGCTGCGATCTCGGCAAGGCCGAGCGACAGCAGCTCTCGAGCTGCCAGCAGCGGAAACAGCGATTCGGGAATCTGATCGAGCCCGATCGCCTGGCTGCTGGGCGCAAGTCTCAGCCGGCGCTTGACGAAACTGGAGAAGAGATCGCCGATCATGGCGAAAGCCGCGACCAGCGCGCCGGCGGCGACACTCGCCTTGAGCAACGGCGCCAGTGCTGCGGTGACCGCAATCGCCGACACCAGGCCACGAACCGTCTTCGATTTTCCGAACAGCGGCTGGCCGTCGAGGAATTGCATGCCGCCATCCAGCGGCGCGGCCATGCGGGATCCGCAGATCTTCTTCACGATCACCGGCGTTCCGTTCGCAAGCGTCAGCAGCACGAGTGCTTGCACGATGGGGAAAACCTGCATGGTGTCCTGCAGAGCTCGCGGTTGATGATGCTTGACACATATCAAACCATGCCGCGCGCGCCATGGGCAAAGTTGCGCAATCTGTCCGTCAAGGAAGGGAGCGCACCATGAGCGCAACGGGCGTCGCCGTTCTCGATCACACCGTTCAGGAAACCAACGTCTGGCTGAAGCGCGTCGAGGAGGAGCTGGAACTCGACACCCGCCAGCAGGCCTACAATGCGCTGCGGGCGGTGCTTCATACCTTGCGCGACCGCCTGCCGCCGGAGGTCGCGATCAAGCTCGGCGCGCAACTGCCGATTCTCGTGCGCGGCTGCTATTATGAGAACTGGCATGCGGCGGCCACCCCGACCAAGGAGCGCCATATCGAGGACTTCGTCGAGCATGTCTGGTCGGAGCTGGCACCGCAATTTCCGGACGATCCGCTCACTGTGACCCGCGGCGTGTTCGAGGTGCTCTGGGAAAAGCTCGATCCCGGCGAGTTCGAGAAGGTCATGCACCACCTGCCGGAATCGCTCAGGACCCTCAAGGCCTGAACTCCCGCGCCGATCCCCAGCCGATCAGCGGCTCGCGATAGCCCTGCATCGGACGGACGTGGACATCCGGCTGTGAGCAACGCAGGTCATTCCCGCGTCGCGGAGCTACAACAAACCATCGCGCCTACCGTTTCAACAATTTCTTCAGCCGCGCCAGAGGCTGCGTATTGATCACGTCCGACGCCTCGAGCCAGCCGCGGCGCGCCTGGTCGATGCCGAACCGGATATTGGCAAATCCCGCCACCGAATGCGCGTCCGTCGAGATGGCAAGCTTGACGCCGGCCGATTTGGCGGCATGGACCTGAATGTCGTTGAGGTCGAGCCGGTCGGGATCGGCATTGAGTTCGAGATGGCAGCCGCGCTCGCGGGCGGCGGCAATGATCGC
>JBLMWS010000016.1:0-5954 GCA_050257355.1 Gemmatimonas sp. | reverse complement strand
CCGACATAATTGTCGTCGCCGTGGAACGAGAGCAGCCGCTGCTTGATGATGCGATAGCCGCCGTTGTTGACGATCACGACCGTGAGCGGCAGCTTGTGATGCGCCGCCGTCCACAGCGCCTGGATCGAGTACATCGCGCTCCCGTCGCCGCTATAGCAGACCACCGGCCGGTCCGGATTGGCGAGGGAAACGCCGACGGAAGCCGGCACGCCCCAGCCGATGCCACCGGAGGCGAGCGCGTGATAGCCGTAGCGGTCGCGGTGCGGCCGCAAGCTGAGAATCTGCCGCGACGAGGTCAGCCCCTCGTCGACCAGGATCGCGTTGTCAGGCATCGCCTCGACCACCTGCAGCGCAAGATAATCGGGATCGATCGGCGACTTGTCCTTTGATCCGGCAATCTGCTCCGCGAGCCCCTTGCGTTTCGCGGACCAATTCTTGGAGCTGAGTTTGGCGAGGCCTTGTGTGGCGCGGCTTTCCAGCATGCTGCCGCCGGCAGTCTTCAATGCAGGCACCAGGGCCCGCAGCGTCTCCCTCACATCGGCCTTGAGCGCGATCTCCGCGCCGTAATTCTTGGCGAGATCCCATTCGACGAGGCCGATCTGCACGACGGACAGGCCCTCGGGCATCGGATCGGTCTCGCTATGCACCGACATGCGCAAGGGATCGGCGCCGAGCACGATCATGAGGTCGTAAGGCGAGAGCACCTCGCGCACCTGGGCTTGCGAGCGCGACAACGCGCCCATGAAGCTCGGGCTTTCCGAGAGGAAATGCGCGCCATAGGGCGCGGATTGCTGATAGGCCGGACAGCCGAGTATTGCCGCAAGCTCGGCCGCTTCCCGCAGCGCGTCGCTCTTGACGATCTCGTCGCCGGCGATGATCACCGGCCGCTGCGCTTTGAGGATGCGCTGCACCAGCACTTGCAGGGCCTCGTCGGAGGGCCGCACGCGCGTTTCGACGCGGGTGGAGCGGCCGAGTTCGATGCCGGCCTCGGAATTGAGGATATCGCCGGGCAGCGCGATGAACACCGGCCCCGTCGGCGGCGTGGTCGCGATCTTCGCGGCGCGGCGCACGATGCGTGGCAGATCCTCCAGCCGCGTCACCTCGACGGCCCATTTCACCAAAGGCTCGGCCATGCGGACCAGCGGCCCGTAGAGCAAGGGCTCCATCAGGCCATGGCCCTGCTCCTGCTGGCCGGCGGTCAGGATCATCGGCGTGCCCGTGAACTGCGCGTTGTAGAGCGAGCCCATGGCGTTGCCGAGCCCCGGCGCGACGTGGACGTTACAGGCCACAAGCCTGCCGGAGGCGCGGGAAAAGCCGTCGGCGATCGCGACCACCAGGCTTTCCTGCATCGCCATCACATAGGTGAGGTCGGGATGATCCTTCAGCGCGTGCATGATCGGCAGTTCGGTGGTCCCGGGGTTGCCGAACAGATGGGTGATGCCCTCGTCCTTGAGCAGAGCGAGAAACGCCGAGCGCCCGGTAATGCGATTCTTCATGTTTCCTCCTCGCCCGCGACCGTTCTCGCGCGCCGGGCCGCACATCACCAAACTTGTCCCGGCGAGGCAATAAAGCGGGCTCATGGCTGACCTGCGCGAACGCTCGCTCGGCGCGCTTCAGACTTCCTCGCGGGCGAGTTCGAAGGGATCATCGCCGGTCGACCGTCGCTTCTTCTTGGCGCGCTGCCAGACCACGCCCGGGAATCCCTTGAGCGGCACCAACGGCTCGCCGGTATAGGCCCACTCCTGCAACTCTTCGATCGCGATGTGGTAAAGCGGCTGCCGCCCGGTGCGCCCCGTAAACAGCGCGCGTGGGATGTTGACCATATGCGGCGAGCGTGCGCGTTCGTAGGTCAATGGCGTGCCGCACTGAGCGCAGAAACTCCGAACGGTATTGGTCGTCTTGTCCTCGTAACGCGCGATCGACGCCTCGCCCTTGGTAATGCGAAAGCGCTTGCGCCAGCTGCCGACATAGGTCGCATAGGCGGCAGCATGCGCACGCCGGCTGGCAGCGGAATGGTCATGCCAAGCCCAGCGCGCCGGCACGTCGATCTCGAAGGCGACCTTGCCGCAAAGGCAGTGGCCTTTTGCGATTCCGGCTGGGGCGGTCGGTCTGGCCATGAGCAGTATTCTCTCCTTCGTCATTCCGGGCGGGCGTGAACGCAAACCTGGAATCTCGAGGTTCCGGGTTCGCCTCTCACGAGACGTCCGGAACGATGGCGCCATGGCTAGGCAGGCGCCAATTCGTCGTACACCGGATAGTCCGTATAACCCGCCGCCTCGCCGCCATAGAAAGTCGCGCGGTCGTACGGTGTGATCGGGAAGCCGCGGCTCAAGCGCCGGGGCAGATCGGGGTTGGAAATAAAGATGCGGCCGAACGCAATCGCATCCGCATGGCTCTCGGCAATCGCGGCTTCCGCGGTCTCGCCGGTAAACCCGCCGGCGGCGATCAGCACGCCGCTCCAGAGCGGACGAAACAGCACCATCGCGGACGGCACGTTCTGCCAGTTGACCTCGGCGCGGCCAGCGCCGCTCGAGCGCGGCTCGATCAGGTGCAGATAGGCGAGGTCAAGCCTGTCGAGCGCCTCAACGACATGAGCATAGAGCGACATCGGATCGGGCTCGCCGGAATCGTTGGCAATGCCGTAAGGCGACAGCCGCACCCCGACGCGGTCCGCGCCCCAGACCTCGATCGCCGCCTGGGTGACTTCGATCAGCAGCCGTGCGCGGTTCTCGATCGACCCGCCGTAACGGTCGGTGCGCAGGTTGGTGCGCGACTGCAGGAATTGCTCGAGCAGGTAGCCGTTGGCGCCATGAATTTCGACACCGTCGAAGCCGGCCGCCAGCGCATTGCGCGCGGCCTGCCGGAACGCCGCGACGATGCCGGGCATTTCGTCCGTCTCGAGCGCCCGTGGCGTTTCGTAAGTGGTCGGCTTGCCCTCCGCGGTCATGGTTTTGTACTCCGCCGAGATCGGCACCGCTGATGGCGCGACCGGGAGCGCTCCGTTGGGCTGGAATGACGAGTGCGAGACGCGCCCCACGTGCCAGAGCTGCAGGAAGATCACGCCGCCGTTGGCGTGAACGGCATCGACGACGCCGCGCCAACCCTCGATCTGCGCTTGCGTGTAGATGCCGGGCACGCCGGGATTGCCGAAGCCCGTCGCCGCCACCGGCGAGGCTTCCGCAATGAGCAGACCGCCCGGCGTGGCGCGCTGGCCATAATATTCCGCATTGAGCGGCCGTGGCGCCAGCGACGGCTTGGCCGCGCGCATCCGCGTGAGGGGCGCCATCACGACACGGTGCTTCAGTTGATAGGGACCGATCTTGAGCGGTGAAAACAAGTGAGGGAATTTCATGTCTGCCCCGAGGTCTGCCTTTAGAGGATCATCGTCATCTTCAATCATCATAAAATAGGGAGCGGCGATCGCAAAACCGCCACTCCCGACGAACGGTAAATGTCTCCCTCTCCTCGCAGTCGCGAGGAGGACTGGATTCTAGGCCGTCTTGATCCAGACCGCCTTGACGTTGAGATATTCCTCCAGATGCTGCTTGCCGGACTCCCGGCCATAGCCGCTCATCTTGTAGCCGCCGAACGGCACGGCCGGGTCCATCGCCTGATAGCAATTCACCCAGACCGAGCCAGCGCGCAGCGCTTTCGAGACGTGGTGCGCCTTGGCCACATCGCGCGTCCATACGCCGCTGCCGAGCCCGAACGTGGTCGCATTCGCCCGGCGGATCAGCTCGTCCATATCCTTGAACTTGATCGCCGAGATCACGGGGCCGAAGATTTCCTCCTGCGCGATACGCATATTGTCCTGCACATTGGCGAACACCGTCGGCTGGACGAAATAGCCCTTCGCCAGCGGACCTTCCGTGATGCGGGTGCCGCCGGCGAGTGCCTTGGCCCCCTCCTTCTGGCCGATCGCGAGATAGCCGGTGACGCGCTCAAGCTGCTGCTCGGACACCAGCGGGCCGATCTGCGTGTTCGGATCGAGTCCGTTGCCGACCTGCAGCTTCCTGCCGAATTCGGCGACCCGCGCGACGAACTCGTCATAGACCTTTTCTTCGACGAACAGCCGCGTCCCGGCGCTGCAAATCTGCCCCGAATTGGCGAACACCGCCATCGATGCGCCGGGCACCGCCGCCTCGAGATCGGCGTCCGCGAACACGATGTCCGGCGACTTGCCGCCGAGCTCAAGCGAAACGCGCTTCAGATTACCGGCCGAGGCTCGCACAATCGCTTGTCCGGTAAGATGGGATCCGGTGAAGGCAACCTTGTCCACGTCAGCATGCGCGGCAAGCGCCGCGCCCGCAGTCTCGCCAAAGCCCGGCACCACGTTGACGACGCCCGGCGGAACGCCCGCCTCCATCGCAAGCTCCGCGATCCGCAATGACGTCAGCGGCGCTTCCTCCGCGGGCTTGAGCACCACCGTACAGCCGGTCGCGATCGCAGGTCCGATCTTCCACACGGTTGCCGCGAGCGGCCCGTTCCAGGGAATGATCGCGCCGACCACGCCGACCGGCTCCTTCAGCGTGTAGGAGAAGATATCGCCCGGCAGCGAGTTCTCGATGGTCTCGCCGTGCAGCGCAGTCGCTTGTCCGGCGTAATAACGTAGCATGCCGAGCACGCGCAGGCGGTTAGCCCGGGTACGGCTGATCGGCGCGCCCATGTCGAGCGTATCGAGCTGAGACAGCTCCTCGAAATTCTTCTCGACGAGGTCGGCAAGCTTCAAGAGCAGGTTCTGCCGCTCGAACGGTTTGACCTTGCTCCACGGCCCTTCGAAGGCGCGGCGCGCTGCGGCAACCGCGCGGTTGACGTCTTCGGCATCGCCCTCGGCTACGGTCGCCAGCAATTCGCCGGTGGCAGGATTGAATGTTTCGAATGTCTTGCCGGAGGCGGCATCGACCCATTTGCCGTCGATCAGCATTTTCCTGTAGGAGCCGTCCGCAAAAGGATGGCGCGTGATCGGAACAGCCTGTGATACGGCCATGATCTGCTCTCCCTGTATTTTTCGCTTGATCTCTTGTCGGTGGATGCCGCTTGATGTCGATCGCCTGTACTGGCGCCGATCGCTACCGTTGAAACCTACAGCGGGGGCCTGGTGCCGTAAAGCGATGCAGCGGCGCTTGGCATGAAGACCTCCCATGCCTCTGCGCAGGTGGTTTGCGCCCAGCGCAGGACCTAGCTCGAAATTTCGATCACAGGAGAATTCACGTGTCCCATCCCCTGCTAGCACCTGATCATGTCGCCGTGATTACCGGCGGTGCCTCCGGCATCGGCCTTGCCGCTGCGACCGCCTTTGCGCGCGCCGGCATGAAGGTCTGCATCGCCGATCTCGGAACGAACCGGCTCGCCGCCGCCGAAACAGAACTGGCATCAGTGGCACGCGGTGGCTCCCAAAGCGTCATGGCAGTGGCGACTGATGTCAGTAGCGCCTCGAGCGTCAGAGAGCTGGAGACAGCCGTGCGCCAACGTTTCGGCGGCACCGATCTCCTGATGAACAATGCCGGCATCCAGCCAGGCAGCAAGATGTTCGGCCCGCAGGACAATTGGCAGCGGATCGTTTCGGTCAATTTGTGGGGCGTGATCAATGGCGCGCAGATCTTCGCGCCAAGCATGATCGAACGCGGTCGTCCTGGCCTCATCATCAACACCGGATCCAAGCAGGGGATCACCACGCCGCCCGGCGATCCCGCCTACAACGTCTCCAAAGCCGGCGTGAAGGCGTTCACCGAAGCGCTGCAGCACGAGCTGCGCAACACGCCGAACTGCAAAATCTCAGCACATCTCCTGATTCCGGGCTTCGTCTTCACGCCGCTGACGGCGCACGGCCGCACCGAGAAGCCGGCGGCGGCCTGGACGCCGGAGCAAACGGTAGATTTCATGTTGCAAAGATTGGAAGCCGGCGACTTCTATATCCTTTGTCCGGACAACGATGTCCCCCGCTCCCTCGACGA
>JBLMWS010000015.1:0-23990 GCA_050257355.1 Gemmatimonas sp. | reverse complement strand
CGGCGTCGAGCGCGGCCTTCCAGGCCAGCACGTGCTGATAGACGCTGTCGACCAGCGTGCCGTCGAGGTCGAAGAGAAAAGCCGTCTCGATGCGCATCGCAAATCTCCTCCGGTCGGGCAGGCCCGCAAGCTGTATCAACCTAATATAATGTCTCTGACGTGTGGTCACCCCTGTCACTCCAGGACGCCGAAGGGCGAACCCAGAATCTCCTGCCCCAATATCCGGATTCCGGGTTCGCCGCCGATGCAGCGTCCTCCGATGACGGAATGAAGCATCCGAGTCCGAATATCAACGCGCGCCCGCCGCCGTCGGCCCAGGACATATAGCAGATGTGATTGACGAGGAGGTGATGCTGAGCCTCGGCGAACGGCCGACCTGGATTGAAGCGATTGTTCCCGGGTCGGTCCGCCTCGCGCCCGCGCGAGGCAAGGGAAGTTCATTCCGCGGCCTGCGGCAGTGCTTGGCCGGCGGCTTCGATCGCAACCGCCACCGATTGGACGATGGCGGCAAAGCGCACCGCGGTCTGGATCGCAGCGGAGCCGACGCCCGCGTCCTGCAGCACCTTCTCATGCGAATCCATGCAGGCGCCGCAGCCGTTGATGGCGGAGACCGCCAGCGACCACAGCTCGAAATCGGCCTTGTCGACACCGGGATTGCCGATGGCGTTCATGCGCAGTCGCGCCGGCATGGCGCGGTATTCCGGGTTCGAGGCGAGGTGGATGAAGCGGTAATACACGTTATTCATCGCCATCAGGGCGGCCGCGGCCTTGGCCGCCGCGATCGCTGCGGGCGCCAACACCTCGGCCGCCGCAGATTCCATGGCGGCGATCACGGTGCTGTTGCGCGTCGCGATGGCGGTGGCCAGGAGCAACCCATATTTGGTCGGCGGCGACAGCGTCTCGTCGGCGGCCATGGACGTCAGGTTGAGCCTGACGTCCTTGGCGAAGTCCGGGATCTGGCCCTTCAGCTGCTCGATCGACATGACGGGTCAGGCGACCTTGAGCGTTGCGCCGCCGACTTCGCGGTTGCACGGGCAGAGTTCGTCTGTCTGCAGCGCGTCGAGCACGCGCAGCGTGTCCTTCGGCGCACGACCGACATTGAGGTTAGTCGCATAGACATGCTGAACCGTATTGTCGGGATCGACGATGAAGGTGTAGCGATAGGCCACGCCATCGGGCGACCGCACGCCCAGGCCGTCCACCAGCGCGCCTTTGGTGTCGGCAAACTGCCAGATCGGCAGATGATGCAGATCCTTGTGCTCGCGCCGCCATGCGAGCTTGCAGAACTCGTTGTCGGTCGATCCCCCGAGCACGACGGCATCACGGTCGGCGAAATCCTGCGACAGCCGCGCGAACTCGGCGATCTCGGTCGGGCAGACGAAGGTGAAATCCTTCGGATAGAAGAAGATGATCTTCCATTTTCCGGGGAAGCTCTTCTCGGTCAGCGTCTCGAACGCGCTCTGGCCGTTCTCCTCCTGCACGTGAAAGCCCGGCTTCACACCCGTAATCTCAAACGGCGGCAACTTACTTCCAATTCCAAGCATAATGTCCTCACAAGATTGCTTCGCCCACGCGACATTTCCGCATCGAGCGAAGCAAGCGATATGCCATCTGGCGTTTGAATCTTCAATTGTCGCAAATGCAACAATCGACAGACCGTGCTGCAGAGATCAGAACGAAATCGTTTCGTTCGTCTCTGCGAGGGTTTTAGCTCAACATTTGAGCAGGATCTTCATGCGCGCATGGCATCTTGTGCCGTTGCGACGATTGAGCGCAAGCCGCCGGTTCGGCTAAGCTGCACGAGTTATCATCGAGGATGCAGCAATGAAGCTCAGCGCACGCAATGTCTTGCCCGGCCGCGTCATCGCGGTCACCAAGGGCACCACGACCGCCCATGTCAAGGTTGAGTTGGCGCCGGGACTGATGGTCTTCTCCTCGATCACCAACGAGGCGGTGGACGATCTCGGGCTCAAGGTCGGCGACAGCGTCTCGGCGGTGATCAAGTCCTCCGATGTGATGATCGGCAAGTAACGGCCGGACAGGTTGACGGGCCTGCAGCCAGGGGCGAGCGGCCTATGTGCCGCCGCTCTTCGAGCTATAGCGGACAGGCCGTCCCTGCGCCCTCTGTTTGCGACGGAGGGTGATGGCGATGCACAGCCCGGGCGAAAAGCGCCGCGAGAATGCGGACACAGTCTTCACTGTGTCCAATCGAATCGAAAGGCATCCGCACGTTCGCCTCGCCCCCGCTCGCGGGGGGAGGCCGGAGCGCATCGTAGATGCGGTCTGGGTGAGGGGGAGTCTCCGCGGCCTGCGCTCGTGGAAAGAGCCCCTCATCCCGACCCTCTCCCCGCGAGCGGGGCGAAGGAGGAGGACGGTCACGTCACCGGCGCAGGATTGAACAAGGTGAGGTCGTTGTGAATGCCCCAGCGGTCCGACCATACTTTGGTCCGTCCGCTCGCGACAGCGAGAATCAGGCGGAACAACTCCCAGCCCGCTTCCTCGATGGTCATCTCGCCGGTTGCGATCCGCCCGGCGTCGAAATCGATCAGGTCTTTCCAGCGTCGCGCCAGCTCGCTGCGGGTCGCCACCTTGATGACGGGCGCCGCTTGCAATCCGTAAGGCGTGCCGCGGCCGGTCGTGAACACCTGCAGCGTCATGCCGGAGGCGAGCTGCAGCGTGCCGCAGATGAAATCGGACGCAGGGGTGGCCGCAAACAGCATGCCCTTGGTGCGCGCCTTCTCGCCCGGCGCGAGCACGCCGGCAATCGGGCTCGACCCCGACTTGACGATCGAGCCGAGCGATTTCTCGACGATATTGGCAAGGCCGCCCTTCTTGTTGCCCGGCGTGGTATTGGCGCTGCGGTCGCTCCCGCCACGGGCGAGGTAGGCATCGTACCAGGCCATCTCGCGTACCAGCGCGCGGCCGACCTCTTCGTTGGCGGCGCGGCGCGTCAAAAGCTGGATAGCGTCGCGCACTTCCGTGACTTCGGAGAACATCACGGTGGCGCCGGCGCGTACCAACAGATCGGCGGCGAACCCGACGGCAGGATTGGCGGTTACGCCGGAAAAGGCATCGCTGCCGCCGCATTGCAGGCCGACCACGAGATCGGAGGCTGGGCAGGTCTCGCGACGACGCTGATTGAGCACGGCAAGCCGCGCATCGGCCATTTTCATGATGCCGTCGACGATCGCGCCAAAGCCCTCGAACGCTTCGTCCTGCATCCGCACGATCGAGTTGTCGATACCCTCGGGCAGCAGGCGCTCGGGCGCAAGCTTTTCGCAGCCCAAGCCGACGACCATGACCTCGCCGCCGAAGTTCGGATTGAGGGCGAGATTTTGCAGCGTGCGAATGGGCACGACCGCATCCGGCGCGGTGATGGCGACGCCGCAGCCGTAAGCGTGCGTCAGCGCGACCACATCGTCGACATTGGGATATTTGGGCAGGAGTTCACTGCGGATGCGTCTGATCGCGTATTCCAGCGTCCCGGCTACGCATTGCACCGAGGTCGAGATGCCCAGAATGTTCTTGGTGCCGACCGAGCCGTCCGGGTTGCGATAGCCCTCGAAGCTGAAACCTTCGAGCGGCGGCAAAGGTGCCGGCACGGCGGTCGCAATGTCGAGGGTGTCGAGCGAGGGCGCCTCCGGCATGCGGATGCGCGCTTCGTCGACCCATTCGCCGGCGCCGATGGGAGAGGCGGCATAGCCGATGACCTCGCCATAGCGGAGGATCGGCGCGTCCTGGCCGATATCGACCAGCGCGGTCTTGTGGCCCTGCGGCACGAAGCTCTTCAGCGTCAGCCCGCAAGGGAAGCGCGATCCCGCGGGCAGGCCGAAATCGTTGACAACGATCGCGACATTGTCGCGCGCGTTGAGCTTGATGTAGCGGGGCTCTTCGGCCGCGATGGGCGAATGTTTCATCTGCGCTCTCTCAGGACGGCTCCCTCAGACCGGGTAGGTGTAGGCGGTCTTGACGGTGGTATAAAATTCCTTGGCGTAAGCGCCTTGTTCGCGCGCGCCGTAGCTCGAGCCTTTGCGGCCCCCGAACGGCACGTGATAATCGACGCCGGCGGTCGGCAGGTTGACCATCACCATGCCTGCCTCGCTGTTGCGCTTGAAGTGCGAGGCATATTTCAGGCTGCTGGTGCAGATGCCGGACGCAAGCCCGAAATCGGTATCGTTGGCAATCGCGAGCGCCTCGTCGTAGTTCTTGGCGCGAATGACCGCGGCAACCGGGCCAAAGATCTCTTCGCGCGCGATACGCATGGTGTTCTTGACCTCGGTGAACAGCGCCGGCTGCAGATAGAAACCGGGCGTCTCGCGGTTCAACAGCTCGCCGCCCCAGTAAAGCTTGGCGCCCTCGTCTTTGCCGATCTTGAGATAGCGCAGGTCCTGGTCGAGCTGGTTCTGGTCGACGACGGGGCCGACCTGGACCCCGGGTTTCAGCGCGTCGTCGACCTGCAGGCCTTTGAGCCGCTCCGTCATCGCCTCGACAAAGTGGTCGTGAATGCCTTCGGTCACGATCAGCCGCGACGAGGCGGTGCAGCGCTGGCCGGTGGAGAAATAGGCGCCGTTGGTGGCGGCCTCGACGGCGACCTTGAGGTCGGCGTCGTCGAGCACGACCAGCGGATTCTTGCCGCCCATCTCAAGCTGGAATTTCTTCATGTTTGCCGAGGCTACACAGGCCTTGGCGATGTTGCGGCCCGTCGCGACCGAGCCGGTGAACGAGATCGCCGCCACATCGGGGTGCTCCAGCATGGTCTGGCCGACCACCGAGCCCGCGCCGACGACGAGGTTGAACACGCCGGCGGGCAGGCTGGCGCGCGCAATGATCTCGGAGAGCGCATGCGCCGAGCCGGGCACAAGCTCGGCGGGCTTGAAGACGACGGTGTTGCCGTAGCACAGCGCCGGCGCGATCTTCCAGGCGGGGATCGCGATCGGGAAGTTCCAGGGCGTGATCAGGCCGACGACCCCAAGCGGCTCCCGGGTCATTTCGACCTCGAGATTGGGTCGCACGGAGGGTCCCTTCTCACCGAACAGTCGCAGCGCCTCACCGGCAAAGAACGCGAAGATCTGGCCCGCGCGGGCGGCCTCGCCGATGCCTTCGGGCAGGGTCTTGCCTTCCTCGCGCGAGAGCAGCCGGCCGAGCTCCTCCTTGCGGGCGAGAATTTCGGCCGAAATCTTGTTCAGCGCGTCGTAGCGCTCCTGCGGGGTCGAGCGCGACCAGGCCGGGAAGGCGGCTTTGGCGGCGGCGATCGCCTTTTCGGTTTGCGCCCGATCGGCGCGGGCATATTCGCCGACGACGTCGTTGGTGTTCGATGGATTGATGTTCTTGGTGACGGCCGTGCCGTCGATCCATTCGCCGCCAACGAGATTCTTCAGGACTGCTGACATGTGTTCCTCCGGAGTTCGCTTCTTATCGTACGAGGCACGGACGCTTGTCGTCAAAGGTCCAGCCGGGAATGAGAAATTGCATGGCGATCGCATCGTCGCGGGCGCCAAGCCCGTGTTTCTTATACAGCGCATTGGCGGCTTCCACCGCCGCGCGGTCGATCTCAATACCCAGCCCGGGGCGATCGGGAACGGCGATTTTACCGCCTTTGATCTCGAGTGGCTCCTTGGTCAGCGCCTGGCCGTCCTGCCAGATCCAATGCGTATCGATTGCCGTCACCTTGCCGGGCGCCGCCGCGCCGACATGGGTGAACATCGCCAACGAAATATCGAAGTGATTGTTCGAATGCGAGCCCCAGGTGAGGCCGTTGTCGCGGCAGGTTTGCGCCACACGCACGGAGCCCTGCATGGTCCAGAAATGTGGATCGGCGAGTGGGATGTCCACGGCGCCGAGCCGCAACGCGTGCGAGAGTTGTCGCCAGTCGGTCGCGATCATGTTGGTCGCTGTCGGCAGGCCGGTGGCGCGGCGGAATTCCGCCATGATCTCACGCCCCGAAAATCCCGCTTCGGCGCCGCACGGGTCTTCCGCATAGGAGAGGATACCATGCATATTCTTGCACAACCGGATGGCCTCATCGAGCGACCAGGCGCCGTTCGGATCCAGCGTCACCCGTGCCTTCGGGAAGCGTCTTGCGATTGCGCTGACCGCTTCGATCTCCTGCTCGCCCGGCAACACGCCGCCCTTCAATTTGAAGTCGGAGAAGCCATAATGCTCATGCGCGGCTTCGGCGAGCCGCACGAGCGCCTCTGGCGTCATCGCCTCCTGATGGCGCAGCCGGAACCAGTCGATGGTCTCGTCATCGCCGGCGACATAAGCAAGGTCGGTCTTGCGGCGATCGCCGACAAAGAAGAGATAGCCAAGCGTCTCGACGTGATCGCGCTGCTGGCCTTCGCCGAGCAGGGCCGCGACGGGCAGGCCGAGGTGCTGGCCGAGCAGATCGAGCAGTGCGGATTCCACGGCGGTGAGCGCGTGAATCGTAACGCGCAGGTCAAAGGTCTGCTTGCCGCGACCGCCGGCGTCGCGGTCGGCGAATTTGCTGCGGATCGCCGCCAGGATGTTGTTGCAGGCGCCAATCCTCTCGCCAACCACGAGATCGCGGGCATCCTCGAGCGTCTGCCGGATCTTCTCGCCGCCAGGCACCTCGCCAACGCCACTATGGCCGGAATCGTCGGTGAGGATGACGATATTGCGGGTGAAGAACGGCGCGTGCGCGCCGCTGAGATTGAGGAGCATGCTGTCACGCCCGGCGACGGGGATCACCTGCATGTTCGTGACCCGTGGCGCGCCGGAAAACCCTGCGCCGATCGTTGGCGCCATGATCTGCTCCTCCCATTAGCCGCAACTCGCGGCGATCACTCTGCAGCCTGCATGTCCGAGGTGGTCGCGAACAGCTTCTCCACCAAGGCGGCCAGTTCCGCCATTTCGGCTGCCGTCAGATCGGTAAGCGGTGGCCGGACCGGGCCGGAATGGCGGCCGATCACCCTCATACCCGCCTTGACGATGGAAACGGCATAGCCCTTCTTGCGGTTACGTATCGCGACCAACGGCAGAATGAAATCCTTCAATCCTGCATGGATGGTCCGATGGTCGCGCCGGCGTACCGCGGCATAGAAATTGGTGGCGAATTCCGGCACGAAGTTGAAGACGGCCGAGGAGTAGGTGGTGACACCCATGTCGAGATGGGGCAGGGCAAAGGTCTTGGTTCTGTATGCAGCGCAGTCCCGCTCCGGGGGGCGTGCTGTCGCAGCGGAGCGGCAACGGCTCTCAGCAGCGATTGTGCCGGCGCTCTCTGCGGGCACGAGCGTGACCGGCCGGATCGTAACGATGGCCTCGCGTGCAATCCGTTGGGCGGCCCGCAGCTCCGAAATACACCTGCGACGGATATGGTCGCGGCGAGCGGTATGGATTGCTTTCGAGAAAGCCCGCGGCACCGATCGAGGCGAGCGGCGGGTTGGCCGCAAAATTGCCGGGGAAGGCGCCGTTGGTCGGAAAGTCGCGGTTGTCGTTACGGGCATCGAAAGTCCACCACGGGCTGGTCACGCCGTAGCGGAGCGGACGGGGGCCATAATAGTCGCCGGCCATTGCGGAGTCGGTCAAGCCAACGACCGCGAGTAGCCCAGGTGCCGCTAAGCCGATCAACAGTGACGCGAGGCTGTGCTTCATGGCCGGATCGTCCCCCAATCGCCCTTCCATCCCGTCAGCCGTCCCCTGCGGAACTGGAGATAGAGACCATCGCTGCGGATCGACAAAGCACTGCCTTTCACGTCGGGAATGGCGAGCAGCAGCTCGTTGCCCGGGCGGCCGCGGACGTAATTTAAGGGCACGCCGAGCGCTTGCGAGGCCTCCTCGGGTCTCATCCCGAAGTGCAGCGGCACCCCGTTCGGCGTCTGGCCGAAGGCGGGCGTGAGCGCAAGCCAGAAGGAGAGCAGGAGGAAGGCTGGATGGCGCGTGCGCATCGCTTACTCCACAGCTGCCGAGGCCAGCGTGCCTTGCGGCGTCCATCCGCCGCCCAAGGCCTGGAACAGGCTGCTTGCCGCCAGCAGCTTATTGAGCCGGATCAGGATCAGGTTGTTCTGCGCGGTGAACAGCGTCTGCTCAGCCTGCAGCACGGTGATGAGGTTGATGGTCCCGCCGCGCAGCTGGGTCTCCGCGACTTCGAAGGCCTTGCGCGACGCCGCCACGACGTCGTTCTGCAACCGCTCCTGCAGCGTGAACTTATGCAAGCCGATCAGCGCCTTCTCGACGTCGGAGAAGGCGGACAGCACGGTCTTGCGATAGGTCTGCAGATCCTGCAGCTGCACGCCCTTTGCCTGCTTCAACTGGCTTTCCAAGAGAAAGCCGTCGAAGAGCGGCTGCGTGAGGCTCGCCGTCATCGTGTAGAACCACGCGCCCGGCGTGAACAACGAGGCGAGCGCGGTGCTCTGCAGGCCCGCCGTTCCCGTCAGCTGGATCTGGGGGAAGAATGCCGCGCGCGCGGCTTCGACGCTGAAATTGGAAGCGGCAAGCGTCGCCTCGGCCTGACGGATATCAGGGCGCTGATACAACAGCTCGGACGGAAGGCCGGGCGTGACGCGCGGCACCACGATCCTGTTCGTGGAGCCGCCGCGCACGTTGAAATTGGCCGGCGCGCGACCGACCAGCAAGGCAAGTGCCGCGATGTTCTGATCTCGCGTGACCTCGAGTGGCGGGATCGCCGCACGTTGGGTCGCGACCAATGCTTCCTGCTGCGAGACATCGAGCTGCGAGGCCGTGCCGCCGGCAAACTGAGTCTTGATCAGCGTCAGAATCCGTTCGGCCGCCGCCAGATCCTCCCGGGTGACACGCAGCTGGTCCTGAGCGGCCAAAACAGTGAAATAGGTGTTGGCGACGCTGGCCATGGTGGTGAGCGTGACAACCTCGCGATTGTAGCGCGAAGCGGTCGCGCTTTCCTCGGCGGCCGCCAGCGTTGCGCGGTTCTTGCCCCAGAAGTCGAGGATGTAGCTCGCCGTCAGGCTGGTCGAGAATGTGGAGAACGTCGAGGAGCCGCTACCGCTGAAGGTGCTGCCGCTCAAGCTCGAAGCGGAGCGGCTGGTCGAGCCGAAATGCTGGCGCTCCGCACTTGCGTCACCCGAAACCGTCGGCAGCAGCGGCGCGCCGGAGATGCCGACCTGCGCGTCGGCCTGGACGATCTGGGCGATCGCCACCGCGATATCGAGATTGTGGAGCTGCGCATCGTCCATCAGCGAGGTCAGCTCGGCCGAGCGAAATCCGCGCCACCAATCGAGCGCCGGAACGGCGGCATCGGCGTTGGCCTTCGCCGCCGCGCGATAGCTCGCGGGCACATCGAGATCGAGCGCGGGCCGTTCCAGGCCGAGAATGCAGCCGGACAAACCCGGGCTGATTGCCAGCGCAAACAACGCAGATGCCGCCCGAAGCTTTCCGGCCTGTCCTGCGGGCGCGCGCCGGACGAGTTTACGGAGACCGTGGAGCACTCGAGCTGATACGAAACTTGGCATTTACTCGCCTGGCTGCAGTGAAGGCCCGGGCGTGTAGGGTGCCGCGTCGCCCCGGCGACGTTGGCTCCAGAGGCGGAACCTGTCCAGATACAAATAGATCACAGGCGTGGAATAAAGTGTGAGTATCTGGCTGAGTGCAAGTCCGCCGACGATCGAGATGCCGAGGGGCTGGCGTAGCTCGCCGCCGTCGCCCACACCCAGCGCCAAAGGCAAGGCGCCGAGCATGGCAGCCATGGTCGTCATCATGATGGGGCGGAAGCGAAGCAGGCAGGCTTCGCGAATGGCCTCAAGCGGCGGCAATCCGCGCCGACGCTCGGCGTCCAGCGCGAAATCGATCATCATGATCGCGTTCTTCTTGACGATGCCGATCAAGAGAATGACGCCGATCAGCGCCATGATGCTGAACTGGGTTTTGAAGGCCATCAGCGCCAGGAGCGCGCCGACCCCGGCGGAGGGCAGCGTAGAAAGGATTGTCAGCGGATGTACATAGCTCTCGTAGAGGACGCCGAGCACGATGTAGATCGTCAGCAGCGCCGCAAGGATCAGATAGGGTTGGTTGCCGAGCGATTCCTGGAACGCCTTGGCCGTGCCCTGGAACGTACCGTGGATCGTCGCGGGCACGCCGATCCGGTTCATGGTGGCCTCGATCGTGGCGATCGCCGTGCTCAGCGAAACGCTCGCCGGCAGATTGAACGAAATCGTATTGGCGACCAAAAGACCCTGATGATTGACAGCGAGCGGCGTCGCGCCGTTGGTGAAGTGCGCGACCGCCGATAGCGGAATCATGGTCTCCTGACTGGTGCTGACCGCGGAGCCGGTGGAGGCAAGGCCTTTGCCGGTCGCGCCGATCGAATTGGTGGCCTGGTTGCGCGCGGCCTGCGCGTTGGCGCTGTTTGCGGAAAACGTCTTGCCGCCCGAGACGACCGTCCCGGCGACGGCGTTGGTCGCCTGCGAACCGCCGACCGAGCCGCCGGACGTGCTGACATAGACGTCCTTCAGCGTCTCCGGATTTTGCCAGTAACGCGGCGCGACCTCCATGATCACGTGATACTGGTTGCGCGCGACGTAGATCGTGGACACCTGCCGCTGGCCGAAGGCGTCGTAAAGGGTGTTGTCGATCTGGCTGACGGTGACCCCGAGCCGTGCCGCGGCGTCGCGGTTAATCACCACGTCGGATTCCAGACCCTTGTTCTGCTGATCGCTGTTGACGTCGGCGAGCTTAGGTTCGTGCTGCAGCGCCGCCACGAGCTTCGGCGTCCATTCGTTCAGCTCTTCCAGTGTGGGGCTCTGCAGCGTGTATTGAAATTGCGCGTTGCTGGCCCGGCCACCGACACGGATGTCCTGCACCGATTGCAGGAACAGGGTTGCGCCCGGCACTGCGGCGAGCTGACGCCGCAACCGCGCGATCACTCCATCGGCGGAGATCTTGCGTTGATCGCTCGGGTGGAGCGAGACGAACATGAAGCCGGAATTGGTCGAGCCGCCGCCGGTGAAGCCGACGACCGTCTCTACCGCGGGATCTTTTTTGATGATGCCGACAAACCGGGCAAGCTTCTGCTGCATGAGCTGAAACGAAATGCTCTGATCGGCCTGAATGAAGCCGATGATCCGCCCGGTATCCTGCTGCGGGAAGAAGCCTTTCGGGATGACGTCGTAGAGGTAGAAATTGAGCCCGAGGACCGCGACCAGGATCAGCATCACCGAGCGCGGATGTTCCAGGGCCGTCGTCAGCGTCCGGCGGTAGAAGCCCAGCATCCCCTCGAAGAATTGTTCGCTAGCCCGGTACAACCGCCCGTGCCGCTGGCGCGACAGTGGCCGAAGCAGCACGGAACACATCATCGGTGTGGTCGAAAGCGAGATCGCCAGCGAAATCACGATGGAGATCGAAATCGTCACCGCGAATTCGCGGAACAGGCGCCCGACGATGCCGCCCATCAGTAGGATGGGTATGAAGACGGCGATCAGCGAGATGCTCATCGACAGCACGGTGAAGGCGACCTCGTTGGCGCCTTTCAGTGTGGCCTCGAACGGCGACAGGCCCTCTTCGATATAGCGGGTCACGTTTTCGAGCACGACGATGGCGTCGTCGACGACGAAGCCCGTCGCGACCGTCAGCGCCATCAGGGACAGATTGTCCAGGCTGTAGCCCATCAGGTACATGACGCCGAAGGTGGCAACCAGCGATACCGACACCGCGACCACGGGAATGAAGGTTGCGCGCATGTTGCGCAGGAACGCAAACACCACGATGATCACGAGCATAACGGCAAGGATCAGGCTTCGTTCGACGTCGTGGAGCGAGGTGCGGATGGTGGTGGAGCGGTCGACCCCGAGGGTCATGTCGATGGCGGGCGAGACCGAAGCGCGCAGCATCGGCATCAGGGCCTTCACCGCGTCGACCGTCGAGATGATGTTGGCGCCCGGCTGCCGGTACAGAATGATCAACACCGCCGGTTTGCCATTGGCGAGGCCGGCATTGCGGATGTTTTCCACGCCGTCGGTGACCTCGCCGACGTCGGACAAATGCACCGCCGCGCCGTTGCGGTAGGCGACGATCAGGGATTGGTAGTCCTTGGCCTTGTTGGCCTGATCGTTGGCATAGATCTGATAGCGCTGATCGCCGACGTCGATGCCGCCCTTCGGACTGTGTGCATTGGCACTGGCGAGCGCGGCCCGGACGTCCTCGAGGCCGATGCCGTATTTGTAGAGCGCTTGCGGAATCAGGTCGACGCGAACCGCCGGCAGCGAGCTGCCGCCCACCACGACCTCGCCGATGCCTTCGACCTGCGACAGCTTTTGCGCCAGCACGGTCGAGGCCGCATCGTAGATCTCTCCGCGCGTCAACGTGTCGGACGTCAATGTCAGCACCAGGATAGGCGCGTCGGCGGGATTGACCTTGCGGTATTTCGGATTGGTGCGCAGGCTGGTCGGCAGGTCGGCCCGGGCCGCGTTGATCGCGGCCTGCACGTCGCGCGCGGCACCGTTGATGTCGCGGTTGAGGCCGAACTGCAGGACGATGCGCGTGTTGCCGACCGAACTCTGCGACGTCATCTCGGTCACATCGGCGATCTGCCCGAGATGGCGTTCGAGCGGGCTTGCGACCGTGGTCGCGACGTCCTGCGGGCTCGCGCCGGGCAGCGTCGCCTGCACCATGATGGTGGGAAAATCGACCTGCGGCAGCGGCGAGACGGGCAGCTTGAAGAACGCGACCGCGCCCGCCGCCGCGAGGCCGAAGGTCAGCAGGGTCGTTGCGACCGGTCTGCGGATGAAGGGGGTAGACGGTCCCATGGTCAATGCGATCCGCTGACCTGCCCGAGGCTGTGCGGCCTGCCGGTAAACCGCAGTGCCAGCCGGTCGAACCACAGATAGATGACGGGCGTGGTAAAGAGAGTCAGGAGTTGGCTGACCAGAAGGCCACCGACGATCGAGAGGCCGAGCGGATGCCGCAGTTCCGAACCCGCGCCGGTGCCCAGCATCAGGGGCAGCGCGCCGAGTACGGCGGCCATGGTCGTCATCAGGATCGGCCTGAACCGCAGCAGGCAGGCCTGGTAGATCGCCTCGCGTGGCGACAGGCCCTCGTTGCGCTCGGCGTCCAGCGCGAAGTCGATCATCATGATCTCGTTCTTCTTGACGATGCCGATCAACATAATGATGCCGATGATCGCCACGATCGTGAGACCATGGCCGCCCAACATCAGTGCCAGCAGCGCGCCGATGCCGGCGGAGGGCAGGGTGGAGAGAATGGTGATGGGATGAATGAAGCTCTCATAGAGCACGCCCAGCACGATGTAGACGGTGACGATCGCCGCGAGGATCAGGAAGAGCTGATTGGACAGCGAGGCCTGGAAGGCCAGCGCCGCGCCTTGGAAGCTGGTGATCACCCCGAGCGGTTGGCCGATATCGCGCTGTGCCTGCTTGATGGCCGCGACCGCCTCCCCCAGCGATGCGTCTGGTGCCAGATCGAAGGAAACGGTGGCGGATGGAAACTGACCCAAATGCGAGATCTGCAGCGGCGCCGTCGTCTCGCGGATCTTCGCCATGGTCATCAGTGGGACCGGCGTGCTGCTCACCGAGGACGGCAGATAGATGTCGCCGAGCGAGCGTAGCGAGGTCTGCAGACTGGGATCAGCTTCGAGGATGACGCGATACTGATTCGAATTCGTGAAGATCGTCGAGACGATGCGCTGTCCATAGGAGTCGTAGAGCGCATTGTCGATCGTCGCCGGCGTAATGCCGAAGCGCGCCGCCTGGTCGCGGTCGATGTCAACGTAAACGGCGAGTCCCCGCTGGGCGCTGTCGGTCGTGACCTCGGCGAACTGCGGCAAGCTCCGCAATTTGTCGACCAGCTTCGGTGTCCACTCGGCAAGCTCGACCGGATCGGCATCCTGGAGGATGAACTGGTATTGCGTGCGGCTGACGGTGCCTTCGATGGTCAGGTCCTGCACCGGCTGCATATAGAGCATGATACCGGTGAGCTGCGCGGTCGCGGCCTTGATGCGCCGCATGACGGTGGAAATGTCGGACTTGCGTTGATCGTGCCGCTTCAGATTGATCAGGATCCGGCCGCTGTTGAGCGTATTGTTGGTCCCGTCGACGCCAATGAACGAGGAGAGGCTATCGACGTCCGGGTCTTTCAAGATGATGCTGGCAAGCCGTTGCTGGCGTTCGGCCATTGCGGCGTAAGACACCGACTGCGGCGCTTCCGAAATCGCCTGGATCACGCCGGTGTCCTGCAGCGGAAAGAAACCCTTGGGGATGACGAGGTAGAGAGCGGCAGTCAGTACGAAGGTCGCAAGCGCGATCATCAGCACCAAGGTCTGGCGATCGAGCACCCAGTTCAGGGTGCGTCCGTACAGTGCGACGACGCCCTCGAACGCCTGGCGGTTGAAGCGCTGGAATGCGTTCTCGCGAGTAACGCTTTCCGGCTTCAACAGCTTGGCGCATGCCATCGGCACCAGCGTCAACGACACCACCGCCGAAATCAGGATCGTCACCGCAAGCGTAATGGCGAATTCCCTGAACAGCCGGCCGACCACGTCGCCCATGAACAGGAGCGGAATCAACACGGCGATCAGCGAGACCGTCAGCGAGATGATGGTGAAGCCGATCTGTTCGGAGCCCCGCAACGCCGCCTGCAATGGCGTTTGGCCTTCCTCGATATAGCGGGAGATGTTTTCGATGACGACGATGGCGTCGTCGACCACAAAGCCCGTCGCGATCGTCAGCGCCATCAGCGACAGATTGTTGAGGCTGAAGCCGAACAGGTACATGGCCCCCAGGGTGCCGACCAGCGACAGCGGCACCGACAGGCTCGGGATCAGCGTTGCGCGCGTCGAACGCAGAAAGACGAAGATGACGAGCACGACCAGGATCACGGCGAGCGAGAGCTCGTATTCGACGTCTGTCACGGAGGCGCGAATGGTGATGGTGCGGTCGGTCAGCACGTTGAGATCGATGGCGGCGGGAAGCGTCGCCTGCAGCTGCGGCAGCAGCGCCTTGATGCCATCGACGACCGAGATGACGTTGGCGCCTGGCTGTCGCTGAATATTGAGGATGACGGCCGGGGTTTCGTTCATCCAGGCGCCGAGTTTGTCGTTCTGTGCGCCGTCGACGACGTCGCCGACGTCGCTGAGGCGAACCGGAGAACCGTTCTTGTAGGCGACGATCAGGGATTTGTAGTCGGCCGCGTTGCGGATCTGGTCGTTGGCGTTGATGGTGTAGGCCCGCATCGAGCCGTCGAAATTGCCCTTGGGCGTGTTGACATTGGCGTTGCCGAGCGTGGTGCGCAGATCATCGATGTTGAGACCGTAGGCCGCAAGCTTGCGGATATCAGCGCGGATCCGCACGGCCGGGCGCTGGCCACCGCTGATACTGACGAGCCCCACGCCCGGAAGCTGCGATATCTTCTGGGCAAGCCTGGTATCGGCGAAATCCTCGATCTGCGTCAGCGGCATCGTCTTGGACGTCAGACCGAGTGTAAGGATCGGCGCATCCGCGGGGTTGACCTTGGCGTAGATCGGCGGCGCCGGCAGATCGGAGGGCAGCAGGTTGCCTGCGGCATTGATCGCGGCCTGCACCTCCTGCTCGGCAACATCGAGCGAGATGCTCAAGCCGAACTGGAGCGTGATGACCGAGGCGCCGGCCGAACTGACCGAGCTCATCTGGTTCAGGTTGGGCATCTGCCCGAACTGCACCTCCAGGGGTGCGGTAATCGAGGACGTCATCACGTCGGGACTGGCGCCGGGGTAGAAGGTCTGCACCTGAATGGTCGGGTAATCCACCTCGGGCAAAGCGGCGACCGGCAGAAATCTGAACGCCAGCATGCCCGACAGCATGATGGCGATCATCAGCAGCGTCGTCGCCACCGGCCGTATGATGAATGGCTGCGACGGGTTCATTGCTTTGGTGCGCCCTCCGGGCGCTGCTTCTTCAGAGGATTAGGGCTGTTTTGGCCGGGCGACACGCCGGCGGTCGGATTGGCGGGTTCGGATCGCAACACGACCTTGGCCCCTTCGCGCAGCTTGTCGGCGCCGTCGATTACGACGCGGTCTCCCGGCTTGAGGCCCGAACGCACTTCCACCCGCTCGCCGTCGGTGACGCCGAGCTCGACCTTCCGAACCGAGACGGTACTGTCAGGATTGATCAGATAAACGAATGTCCCGGGCACGCCGCGCTGGACACCCGAGGTCGACATGGTCGTCACATCCTTGTGCGTATCGAGCAAAAGGCGGATGTTGACGAACTGGTTCGGATAGAGCGCGCGCTGATCGTTCGGAAATTGCGCGCGCAACTTGATCGTGCCGGTGGTCTGGTCGATCTGGCTGTCGAAGGTTTGCAGCGTGCCTTCCGCAAGCGTGTTGGTGGCGCTGCGGTCGAGCGCGCTGACCGGCAGCACCGCGCCGGCCCGCAGGCGGTTGGCGATGGCCTGCAAATTGTCCTCAGGCACGGTGAAGAGCACACTGATCGGTGCCAGCTGCGTGACCACGACGATGCCATTGGTGTCGCCTGGCGTCACGTAGTTGCCTTGATCGACCTGACGCAGCCCGACGCGGCCGTCGATCGGCGAGACGATCCTGGTGTAATTCAGATTGACTTCCGCGGATCTCACGGCCGCCCGGTCGGCTTCGACCGTGCCCTGGTCCTGCGCCACCAGCGCGACCTGGGTGTCCAGCGTCTGATGCGGTACGGCGTTCTGCGACGCGAGCCCCTGATAGCGCTGCAGATCCACCTGCGCCCCCTTCAGCAGCGCTTCGTCGCGCGCCAGCTGGCCTTTCGCCTGTGCCAGCGCCGCCTCGTAGGGACGGGAGTCGATTTCCGCGAGCAAATCGCCTTTCTTGACCTCGTCGCCCTCCTTGAAATCGATCTTCATCAGATAGCCGCTGATCTGGCTCCTGATGGTGACGGTGGCGAGCGAAGTGACCGTGCCGAGCGCGTTGAGGTTGATGTTGATGTCGCCCTTGCTGATCACCTCATCGGCAACGGACATCGGCGGCGCATTCCGTCCGAAGCCGCCGCGTCCCTGCTGCTGGGGTGCCGTTCCGTGTCTGCTCCACCAGACGATCCCCGCGACGACCAGCAGGATCGTGAAGAGCGTGAGCGCGAACCGCCAACGGGACCGCGGCTTGGAGGAGGTGTCCCCAGTCAGGGGAGCTTGGGTTGGCGGTTTGATTGGCTTATTCATGAACGGCGTCGCACGGGCTGAAGGGGAGCAAAGCTTTCGTCCCCTCTAGCTTACCCGTTCCGCTAATTCTGGGACATCGCGAACCACGATATTTTGAACGGTTCCGTTCTGAATTGCCCAATTAACTTTCTGAAAGACTTGGGATTTCGGGCTCGAATCTCCACCCCTGCGGCAAATCTGCCACGACGAAAGAGCCTGCACGATGACGTGCGCGTCATTGCTGCCGGAACTTTTTGCAGTCGTGACCGTCTAGCTGACAATAGGCGACATGCAAGTGCCGCATTGGGTCTCCTTGCCGCCAAGCCGGCGGCTGGCGCGACCAGGGGAGAGATCACATGGGCGAGAACAATAAGCCAAGCGGACCGGATCTCACCACAGGCGTAGCACTGGCCGATTTCGCAGATGGCAAGCTGCTCGGCCATGTCGGGGAGGAGCAGGTGCTCCTGGTCCAGCTCGGCGCCGAGATTCTCGCCATCGACGCGTTTTGCAGCCATTATCACGGTCCGCTCGCCGAGGGGCTGGTCGTCGACGATACCATTCGCTGCCCCTGGCACCACGCCTGCTTTTCCCTGCGCAGCGGCGAAGCGGTACGTCCGCCTGCACTGAATGCGCTTGCACTCTGGCAGGTCGAATGGGAGGGCGACAGGGTGTTTGTGCGCCGTAAGCGCGAGGCGGCCAAGGAAATGGCGGCCGCGCCGCGCGCTGCTGCGCCTGACAGGATCGTGATCATCGGCGGCGGGGCGGCCGGGTTTGCCGCCGCCGAGATGCTGCGACGGGAGGGATTTGCCAGCCTGATCACGATGATCAGCGATGATGCGGCGCCGCCGGTCGATCGGCCAAACCTGTCCAAGGACTATCTGGCAGGCCAGGCGCCGGAGGATTGGGTGCCGCTGCGCCCCGACAATTTCTACGCAGAGGCCGGCATCGAGCTTAGACTCAAGACGCCCGTCGCTTCGATCGATGTCCGGGACCGCAAAGTCATTCTCGCAGATGGTGGTGCGGTCCCGTTCGATCGATTGCTGATCGCCACGGGAGCCGAGCCGGTGCGGCTGCAGCTTCCTGGTGCCGACCAGCCGCATGTCCGCACCTTGCGGACGCTGGCCGACAGTCGCGCCATTATTTCCGCCGCGGCGGGCGCCAGGCGCGTGCTCGTCATCGGTGCGAGCTTTATCGGGCTCGAGGTAGCGGCGTCGCTGCGTGCCCGCAATCTCGAGGTTCACGTCGTGGCCCCCGAGCAGCGGCCCATGGAGCGCGTGCTTGGCGCCGACATGGGCGATCTCGTGCGGTCGCTGCATGAGGAACACGGTGTCGTATTTCATTTGAACGACACCGTGACCGCGATCGACGGCAAGCGTGCGCAGCTCAAGAGCGGCGGCGCGATCGAAGCCGATCTGGTGGTGGTCGGGATCGGCGTCCGCCCGCGCATCGCGCTGGCCGAGCAGGCGGGCCTTGCGACCGATCGCGGCGTCACGGTCGACGCTTTTCTTGAAACCAGCATTCCCAACATTTTCGCCGCCGGCGACATTGCGCGCTGGCCCGATCCGCATTCGAAGGCCAATATCAGGGTCGAGCATTGGGTCGTGGCGGAGCGGCAGGGCCAGACCGCGGCCCGCAATATGCTGGGGCGGCGCGAGCGCTACGAGGCCGTGCCGTTCTTCTGGAGCCAGCATTACGACGTGCCGATCAATTATGTCGGCCACGCCGAAGGATGGGACGAGATCAAGGTCGACGGCAGCGTTGCGGACAAGGATTGCCTGCTTCAATACAAGCGGCAGGGCCGTGTACTGGCGGTTGCCTCGATCTATCGCGACCTCGCCAATCTTCAGGCCGAACTCGCAATGGAGCGGGGCGACTGACGTGGAATAGGAATCCGATCAGAAGGTCGGCGGCGTACAGGCGCTGATCACCTCGCAAGGCTTGTTGCCGATGCAACGGAAGCGGTGCGGCCGGCGGCTCTCGAAGTAATAGGCATCGCCGGGCCCTAAAATGCGCCGCTCGCCGTCGACGGTCACCTCCAGTCGTCCGCTGATCACAATGCCGCCTTCCTCGCCGTCATGCACCAGAGGTACGCGCCCGGTGTCGCCGCCGGGACCATAGTGCTCTCGCAATATTTGCAGCGCCCGGCCGAACAGATTGTCGCCGACCTGCCGGTAGGAGATCGGCTTCTTGCCGATCTCGGTCAGTTCGTCGGCGCGGTAGAAGGCCTTGCGGGGGCGTTCCGGCTCGATCGCGAAGAACTCCGCAAGTCCCATCGGAATGCCGTCGAGGATGCGCTTGAGCGCGCCGACCGAGGGGTTCATCTGGTTGGCCTCGATCAGCGAAATGGTCGAGTTCGTAACCCCCGAGCGCTTCGCTAATTCCCGTTGCGACAGTTTTTGACGCTGCCGCACGAAACGGAGTCGTCCGCCGATATCGACGCTCATCAAGAATCTCGTGTTTGAGGTGTTGCGGATCGCGCAAATATGCCTTTGCCGATCCAATAAAATCAACAGTTTGCGTCGAAGCAGAAAAGGACTTGTTGCCTCTTCTTGAGCATGGTCTGGCTGCTCGCAGCAACGCAAAGGAGCGCCAGCCGTGACCGTCCACCAGATTCCGAACACCCTGCAGCTCGATTCCTTCTGGATGCCGTTCACGGCCAACCGGCAGTTCAAGGCCACCCCGCGCCTCGTCGCCTCCGCGCAAGGAATGCACTACACGACCGTCGACGGCCGCAAGGTGATCGACGGCTCGGCCGGCCTGTGGTGCGTCAACGCCGGCCATGCGCGGCGAGAGATCGCAGCCGCGGTCGAACGCCAGCTGATGACGCTGGACTATGCGCCGTCCTTCCAGATGGGCCATCCGATCGCCTTCGACTTCGCCGAGAAACTCGCCGCGATCGCCCCTGCCGGACTCGACCGCATCTTCTTCACCAATTCGGGCTCGGAGTCGGTCGATACAGCGCTGAAGATCGCGCTCGCCTATCACCGCGCCGCGGGCCAGCCGACGCGCACGCGGCTGATCGGCCGGGAGCGCGGCTACCACGGCGTCGGCTTCGGTGGCATGTCGGTCGGCGGCATCGTCAACAATCGCCGCGCCTTTGTCACCCATCTGCCCGGTGTCGACCACATCCGCCACACCCACGATCTCGCGCGCAACGCTTTCTCCAAGGAGCAGCCGGCGTACGGTGCCGAGCTTGCTGACGATCTCGATCGGCTGGTCGCGCTGCATGGCGCGGAAACAATCGCCGCCGTGATCGTCGAGCCGGTGGCCGGATCGACGGGCGTCTTGGTGCCGCCGCAAGGTTATCTGAAGCGGCTGCGCGATATCTGCGACAAGCACGGCATCCTCTTGATCTTCGACGAGGTCATCACCGGCTTCGGCCGGCTCGGCACGCCGTTCGCCGCCAACTATTTCGGCGTTACGCCCGACATCATGACGACCGCCAAGGGCATCACCAACGGGGTGATCCCGATGGGGGCGGTGTTCGCGAGCCGCAAAGTGCACGACGCCTTGATGACGGGCCCGGAGAGTCAGATCGAGCTGTTCCACGGCTATACCTATTCCGCGCATCCGGTCGCCTGCGCCGCGGGGCTCGCGACGCTCGGCATCTACCAGAGCGAGGGGCTGCTGACGCGCGGTGCGACGCTGGCGCCGCATTGGCAGGAGACGATGCACGGCCTGCGAAATCTGCCCAACGTGATCGATATCCGCACCATCGGCCTCGTCGCCGGGGTCGAATTGTCGCCGCGGCCGGACGCGGTCGGCGCCCGCGCCTATGAGGTGATGGTGGATTGCTTCAACAACGGTCTGATGCTGCGCGTGACCGGCGATACGCTCGCCTTGTCGCCGCCGCTGATCGTCACCGAGGCGCAGGTCGAGGAAATGGCGGCGATCCTGGCCGCCGCCATCAAACGCGTGGCCTGATCCTTGCTCTGCGCGGTCGCAGCGAACATCTCTTATGGCGCGGCGATCGCGCGGGAGTCTTGATCGGTGAGAGTGCTTATCCTCGGCGGCGGCGTCATTGGCGTGACGTCGGCCTATTACCTTGCAAAAGCCGGCCACGCGGTCACGGTCGTGGATCGCCAGCCGGAGCCGGCGCTGGAAACCAGCTTTGCCAATGCCGGCGAGGTGTCGCCGGGCTACGCCTCGCCCTGGGCGGGGCCGGGCGTGCCTGCGAAAGCGATCAAGTGGCTGTTGATGACGCACGGCCCGTTGGTGATCCGTCCCAAGCCGGATCCGGCGATGTGGGCGTTCATGGCGAAAATGCTGCGCAACTGCACCAGCGCGCGTTATGCCGTGAACAAGAGCCGGATGATCCCGATCGCCGAATATAGCCGCGACTGCCTGCGCGCGCTTCGTGCCGAGATCGGCATTCATTACGACGAGGAAAGCCGCGGCACTTTGCAGCTGTTCCGCAAACAAGCCCAGCTCGATCATACCGGCGGCGATATCGAGGTGCTCCAGCACTATGGCGTTCCTTACGAACTGCTCGACCGCACCGGCTGCATCAAGGCGGAACCCGCGCTCGCCGCGGTGAAGGACAAGTTCGTCGGAGGCTTGCGCTTGCCGCAGGACGAGACCGGCGATTGTCATATGTTCACGCAAGCGCTCGCGGCGCGCGCGGCCGAGCTCGGCGTCGCGTTCAAGTTCGAGACGGGAATCGATCGGCTCGTCGTGGAGGGCGCGCGCATCGCCGGTGTCGCGACCTCCGCCGGCCTGTTGCAGGCCGATGCCTATGTCGTGGCGCTCGGCAGCTGGTCGCCGCATCTGCTGCGGCCGCTCGGCATTTCGATCCCGGTCTATCCCGTAAAGGGCTATTCGATCACCGTGCCGGTGAAGGATCCCGCGGGCGCGCCGGTCTCGACCGTGATGGACGAGAGCTACAAGGTCGCAATCACGCGACTGGGCAGCCGCATCCGGGTCGGGGGCACGGCAGAGATTTCCGGCTATTCCAACGTCCTGCATCCCTCGCGTCGTGCGACGCTCGATCATTCCTTGACCGATCTGTTTCCCAACGGCGGCGATCTCTCCGACGTCAAATTCTGGTGCGGCCTGCGCCCGATGACGCCCGACGGCCCGCCGCTGATCGGGCCTACGCCTTACGCCAACCTGCACCTCAACACCGGTCACGGCACGCTCGGCTGGACCATGGCCTGCGGTTCAGGCCGCGTGCTCGCCGATCTCCTCAGCGGCCGCAAGCCGGAGGTCGATATTAGCGAGCTCGCGATGGGCCGCTACGAGCATCGGTTCGGGTGAACGATCGGCTTCTATCTCTTGATTCAATTTTAAAGCTTCGTCAGGCGCCTTACTTCGAAGCTTTCGCGCCCTTCGCCGGATTTTGCGTGTACAGCCCGACCGTCTCGCCCTGTGCCAGGATCTTGCCCTTCATCGCATCCTCCGCTGCGGGCCCGTCGAAATCCTTGGGCAGATCGAGCGAACCGGCGCTGAGGGCGTAGACGGCAAAATGATATTCGTGAACGACGTCGTCGTTCCAGGGCGGGCACGGGCCGTCATACCCGTAATACTGACCCTTCATCGCGTCGTTCGTGGCCGTCGCCTTGGTGTAGTCGTTGAGGCCCTTGGTCCCTGCCGCGGATGGTGTCGCTGGCTTGCCGTGCACCACGCGCGCATTGGAATCGGCGCCTTCCTTGATCGACCTGACCTTCGGTGGGATGTCCACCAGCACCCAGTGGTAGAAGTTGTGGCGCTTGATGTCCGCGGTCATCGTGACACCCTCCTTGTTCATCATCTCGCGATGCTCCGCGGGAGCCTTGGTGTCGGAGACAATGATCGCATATGACTTGGTCCCGCGCGGCCCCTTCGACCAGGAGATGCTCGGATTGATATTGGGACCGCCGCTGGTATGGCCCTGCGCCGCAGGTATGCAGAACGCGTATTTGTTCGGAATGGTGCCGCCGTTCTTGAAGGAATCGACGCGCACCTTGAGCGTCGCGGCGGACGCAGAGGCCGATATCACGACAGTCGCCGCAACAGCGGCGAGCAAATGCCGCGATTCGATGCTGAGCATTCCCATCTCGTTCCTCCCCTGGGGTATCGTCTCGCTCGACAGCCAGCTTTGTTTGGCGAGGGGAGCTTATTGATATGCACGCGGTCGGACAATTAGAAGCCGGAGGGAGGCCTGCCTTTCACAATGTGAAATAAGCCCTTGTTGCCTCTTATTGGCCGAATGAGGTTCGCTGAGCGAGTCCGCGGGGTCTCGCCGCGAAACGACTGCGCCGGAACGCCTTACACTCCCGCCGTCACGCAATTCACCCACAGCACGATCGCCTTCGCGCGCTTGGCCGGATTGCCGAACCGGTGCGGACGGCGGCTCGCGAATCTGAAGCTGTCGCCGGTCTTCAGCTGCCAGGTCTCGTCATCGACCACCTCCGGCTCATCGAGGGGCGCCGCTACTTCGTTCCGAACATCCTGTCTCCGGCGTCCCCCAGACCCGGCAGGATGTAGCCGTGGTCGTTGAGGTGATCGTCGATGGCGGCGGTCCAGATCGGCACGTCCGGGTGCTCCGCCTGGAATTGCGCGATGCCTTCGGGCGCGGCGAGCAGGCAGACGAAGCGGATATCCCGGGCGCCGCGCGCCTTCAACAATTCCGCGCCGGCGCAGGCGGAGTTGCCGGTCGCCAGCATGGGGTCCATCAGCACCACCAAGCGGTCGGACAAATCATGCGGCGCCTTGAAGAAATACTCCACCGCCTGCAGCGTGTCGGGATCGCGGTAAAGCCCGATATGGGCCACCCGTGCGGAGGGGATCAGCGCCAGCATGCCGTCGAGAAAACCGACGCCCGCGCGCAGGATCGGCGCCAGCGTCAGCTTCTTGCCGGCTATCATCGGCGCCTTCATCGGCGCGAGCGGGGTTTCGATCTCGACCAG
>JBLMWS010000014.1:0-9587 GCA_050257355.1 Gemmatimonas sp. | reverse complement strand
GTTGCACGCCGTGTCGTCCAGGAATATGTATTCCGAGCACGGATTGGAGGCGCGGATGTCGCCGGACGCCTTGCAGGTGTGCCAGTCGTTCATGGTGGTGTTGAAGTGCAGGCCCGGATCGGCCGAGGCCCAGGCGGCGTAGCCGATCTTCTCCCAGAGGTCGCGCGCCTTCAGCGTCTTGGTCACCTTTTTGGTGGTGCGGCCGATCAGGCTCCAGTCGCCGTCGGTCTCGACCGCGCGGAGGAAGTCGTCCCTCAGCGAGACCGAGTTGTTGGAGTTCTGGCCGGAGACGGTGAGGTAGGCCTCCGAATCCCAGTCGGTGTCATAGGTCTCGAACTGGATGTCCTTGTAGCCCTGCTTGGCGAACTGGATCACCCGCTTGATGAAGTTGTCGGGCACCAGCGAGCGGCGTGCGAGCTTGATCTCGCGGCGCAGCGCCGGGTTCTTTTCCGGATCGAAGCAGTCGTCTCCGGAGCCTTCGCAGTTCACGCAGGCCTTCATCACGGCTTTGAGGTGCTTCTGGTTGATCTTGGAGCCGGTGACGAGGGCCGCGACCTTCTGCTCCTCCTTCACCTTCCAGTCGATATAGGTCTCGATATCGGGGTGATCGACGTCGACCACGACCATCTTGGCCGCGCGGCGCGTGGTGCCGCCGGACTTGATGGCGCCGGCCGCGCGGTCGCCGATCTTGAGGAAGCTCATCAGCCCTGAGGAGCGGCCGCCGCCGGACAGGCGCTCGCCTTCGCCGCGCAGCTTGGAGAAGTTGGAGCCGGTGCCGGAGCCGTATTTGAACAGGCGCGCCTCGCGCACCCAGAGATCCATGATGCCGCCCTCGTTGACGAGGTCGTCCTCGATGCCCTGGATGAAGCAGGCATGCGGCTGCGGGTGCTCGTAGGCCGATTTGGATTTCGTCAGCTTGCCGGTCTTGTAGTCGACGTAATAGTGGCCCTGGCCGGGGCCGTCGACGCCATAGGCCCAGTGCAGGCCGGTGTTGAACCATTGCGGCGAGTTCGGCGCCACCATCTGCATCGCGAGCATGTAGCGGAGTTCGTCGAAGAAGGCGCTCGCGTCGTCTTCGCTGGTGAAGTAGCCGCCCTTCCAGCCCCAATAGGTCCAGCAGCCGGCGAGCCGGTCGAACACCTGCTTGGCCGAGAGTTCGCTGACGTAGCGCTCGTTCTCGGGCAGCGTCTGCAGCGCCTCGGTGTCCGGCACCGAGCGCCACAGGAAGGAGGGGACGGTTTCTTCCTCGACCTTCTTCAGCCGCGCGGCGACGCCTGCTTTGCGGAAATATTTCTGCGCAAGCACGTCGGAGGCGACCTGCGACCAGAAGGCGGGCACCTCGACGTTGTCCAGGCGAAACACCACCGAGCCGTCCGGATTCTTGATCTCGGAGGTGGTCAGGCGGAATTCGATCCGCGCGTAGGGTGACTCGCCCGATTTGGTGTGGCGACGTTCGATCAGCATTGTCGTGCCCCGTCTTCTTTGACCGGACCGCGATCCCACGGCCGGTTCAGTTTTTTAAACCTTACGCGAACCTCCCAGGCCGCAAGGTTGCTCCTCGCGGTCGTTCGTTTCGCATGCTCGAACCGGTGTTCCGGCCCGCCTCTGGAGCGCGCGCCGACCTCGATCGACCCGCGCCCGGCACGTCCAAGATCCCCGCCCCTGGAAAATCCCGAACCATGCCTTCAACGCCCCAACGCCTTACGCGACACGCTTGCCGGGCCGTTTTCGGCCTCGGTTGAGCGCTCCGGCTTCCTCGAAATTCAGGGCAGACAAGCCCTGCACCCGCTGCCTCGACCGGCCGACGGAGTGGTCATTCTGGAACCCTTGTGGGAGCGACCGGCGAAGGACCCAAAACACACTCGCGCCGAGCAGTTGGAGGCTAGGACTCTCCATTGCGCCCGTCAAGGAGTAGTGCGACTTTCTGAATCAAACACTAAATATGGTGGAAAGAGGGGGATAACAGGGGCCAATGCCGCGCCTGTGATGGCTCCAAGTATCAGTGAGTCCAAGAGGATTCGCCAAGGCAAAAAATATTCCCAGGGCCGGCTTGCGCACGTTGCGCACCGTATGCACAGGGCAAGATTTTGTTGGGCGCAGGGGCTTGCCTTTGTAAGACTCACGTAAGGGAACGGGAGCGCTTGGCTGGCATGCCCGCAAACAGTGTGGCGGAAGGGGCGCAAGGGCGGCAGAGTCGCCCAGCCGATTCCCTACCCAAGCTCTCCCCGATGACAGAATCAGTGCCAAAGCCGGTCCGCGCTGGGATCGCGCCCGCAGGGCTCGCCTTCCTCGCCGTCACCTCGATCGGCTGGGGCTTCAACTGGCCGGCGACCAAATTCCTGCTCTCCGAACTGCCGCCGCTGACCTTGCGCGGCTCCACCGGGGTGGTCGGGGCGGCGCTGCTTGCGGCGCTGGCGATCCTGCGCGGCCAGAGCCTGCGCGTGCCGGTCGAGATGTGGCCGCGGCTGGTGCTCGCCGGCATTCTCAACGTCGCCGGCTGGATGGTGCTGATGGGGCTTGCGCTGTTGTGGCTGCCGGCGAGCGAAGCGGCGCTGATCGCCTACACCATGCCGGTGTGGGCTGCCGCACTCGCCTGGCCCGTGCTCGGCGAGCGGCCGACGCTCTTGCGCGGCATCGCGCTGGTGATGGCCTTTGCCGGCTTGGCGGCGATCATGGGCGGCAATGGGGTTTCGGCAAGCCTTGCCAAACTGCCGGGGATCATCATGGCGCTCGGCGGTTCGATCGGCTTTGCGGTCGGCACCGTGCTCGCCAAGCGCTGGCCGATCAAGCTCAAGCCGATACCCTCGGCGGCCTGGCAGATCGGCATCGGCTGCCTGCCGGTTTCGCTGGTCGGGCTCGCCATCGAGACCACGCATTGGGCCGCGGTTACGCCGCTCGGCTGGGCGCTTCTGGTCTATTCGACCGTCGTGCAGTTCTGCATCGCCTATGTCTGCTGGTTTGCGGCGCTGACGCGGCTGCCGGCCTCGATCGCCGCGATCGGCACCATGGCGGTGCCGGTCATCGGCGTGCTCGCCTCGGCCGTGGCGCTGCACGAGCCGTTGGGCGCAGGCCAGATCGCCGCACTCGTGCTGACGCTCGCCGCGGTCGCGCTGGCGACACGCAGTTGAGACAAAAAGAACGGCGCCTCAAGGCGCCGCTCTTCCGAGTTCATCCGGGATCTTAAGCTGTTACGGGCAGGGGTGCCGCAGGCCGTCATAGCCCAGATAGGTCCCGCTGGCCGGATCATAGGAACGGAAACGGGACTCGCAGTAGGCAACCGCATCCCCGCCGACGGGCACGCCGACCGCAACACCCGTGTCGTAATAATAATCGGGACCATAGTCATAATAGTCATCGTAGTAGGGGCCGCCGTAGTAGGCGTAGCTACCCAGCGCCGCGCCGGCCACGAAGGCTGCGCCCGGCCACCATCCGCGCCGATGATGCCAGCGCCCGCCGCGCCAGCCATAACCGCCGTTCCAGGCCGTCCGGCCGGCGTAGGTGCCGACGTGCGGACCTGCGGCAACAGTCGCCGCGCCCGGGCTAAATCGCGATGGGCCCATTGCGGCATAGCCGCCGCCCGGGCGCGCGGCAAAGCCGGCCCCACCCATATGGCCGCCGAAGCTCGGGCCACCGCCCACGTGGCCACCAAAGCCGCCACCGCCGCCCATGCTGACATGGCCGCCGCCGCCCCCGATGCCGCCGCCAGCCGCCATGGCGGCATGGCCACCCCTTCCTTGGGCGAAGCCCGGGCTTGCGAGGGCAAGCGAGACTGCGAGGGCCGTTGTGGCACTCAAAATGCCGAATTTAGACATGATCGGAGCTCCATTGACGTGATCTGCACTCTAATGGTCGGTCACCAAGAATGTTCCCGAGTCCGTGCGCGGCAGGTTGAGTTGGATCAATCATCGCGGATAGTTGATCCGGGCTTCGTCGTGCGCTCACGTTGGGACCGCTCGACTGGACAAGTCGGGCGTCGGGTGGCAAACAGCCGCAATTCAAGAGGTTGCCTGCGGCATGAAACAATTCCTGCTCAAGATATTCACCTGGTGGAATAGCCAGACCTTCGGCACCCAGCTCTGGACCTGGCGGTTCGGGGAGCTGGTGGGCGAGGACGAGCAGGGCAACCGCTATTACCGCACCCGCGGCGGCAAGATCGATCCGGTGCTGCATTTCGAGCGGCGCTGGGTGATCTACAACGGTCTCGCGGAAGCGAGCCGCATTCCGCCGTCCTGGCACGGCTGGCTGCACCACGTCGTTGACACTCCGCCGACCGAGATCGACTACAAGCCGCGCGAATGGGAAAAGCCGCACGTGCCGAACCTGACCGGCACGCCTTACGCCTATCGGCCCTCCGGCTCGACGCTCGCCAGCGGCAAGCGGCCCAAGGCGACCGGCGACTACGTGCCGTGGACGCCGGGCAGCTGAGCGCGCCCTCTTCCCAGACTCTCTCTCCGAACCGCAGTTTCTCGGCGCGCTCATGTTGCGCCGCGCGCGTGCCTGTGAACAACGGTATCAGCGGGGACGGCGTGTGCTGCGCCCTTGCGGTCTATCCGCGGCTGCGGCCTAATCGACCCATCTTACGGAGATGGGAGACCATCGCGACGGTTCGGGCAACAGAATCGCGACTGACCCGATCAGCAGCGGATGCCGATCAGGACGCGGCCGGGAGATAGGCCCCTGGCAGAGCAACTCCTGAAATCGCCCGTCAATGTGCAGCCGCCGTAAGACAGGAAGGGCCGCTTGGGCAACCAGGCGGCCTTTTTCTTTTCTCGGGGCGCAACACTAGTGGTTCATCACAGTGATTTTGACTCTTTGGCGGTGGCTGGATAGGCGCGGCCGAGCTTGGCGCGGGCTTTGTCTGTTGTGAACATCCATTTGATGCGGGCTCGGGTTTTATTCCGCCTCTTCTGCCATGCTGCGATCTCGTTTCGGAGCCTTTTGCGATCGTCGATGCGGCGGCCGAGACACTGGCGCTGTAGCACGCTGATCTCGCACTCGACCATATTGAGCCAACTGGCGTGCTTCGGGGTGAAGTGGAATTCGAGGCGGCGCAGGATGCGCCGGGCCTCGGCGGGCGTGAAGGCCTCATACAGCGCCCCAGGCTTGTGGATCGACAAATTGTCCTGCACGACACGGATGCAGGCGGCGTCGGGATAATGGACGTCGACGAGATCACGCATGCAGTGGGCATAGTCCACGGCGGCACGTCGGTCGGTGACCTTGACGTTGCGCCAGCCCCGATGTGGATCGAAGGTGACGAAGAGATTGGCGGTGCCGTTGCGGCGATACTCGTAATCGTAGCGCTCGCGCTGTCCCGGTTGGGCCGGAACCGGCTGGCGCACCTCGCCGATCAGCTGGATGGGGGTCTCGTCGAAGCAGACCAGCGGTCGGGCAGGATTCTGCGTCTCGGCGTAGAGATCGAGCACGTCCTCCATGCGGGCAACGTATTCGCCGTCGACATGGGGAATGCACCACATGTCCCTGCGCCACGGCTTGAGGTCGTTCTCAGCCAGCCGGCGACGCACGGTCTCGCCCGACAGGCTGTTATGATCGGTCAGCTTGACCATCGTGTCGGCCAGCAGCATCAGCGTCCAGCGTTTGCAGCCGGCGGGCGGCTTGGCGCATGCGGTCGCCACCAGCAGGGCTTCCTCCTTGCCGGTCAGCTTGCGCTCAGCGCCCGGACGCGGCTCCTCGCTTAAGGCCCGCTCCAGATTGCCTTCCACGAAGCGGCGCTTGGTCCGGCCGACGGTGGAGAGGCTGACATTCACGGTCCGGGTAATCTCCTCGTCGCGGCAGCCTCCATCGGCCGCCAGCAAAATCTGCGCCCGCTTAAGCTTGCGGGCGGCGTGCTTGCCGCCGCCCAGCATCGCCGTCAGTTCGTCGCGCTCGGCTTGGCTCAATTCGACCCGATAACGTACATTCATGCTTTGCCTCCTTGTCGGAGGCCGGGACGAATCCAACGATGAGTCAAAAATCAGGCGCGCGCTTCACCGAGAAGCAGGGTTATTACCTGGCCTTCATCCATACCTACGCCCACATGTTCGGACGTCCACCCGCCGAAGCCGACATCCAGCGCCACTTCCGCGTCAGCCCGCCTTCGGTCCACCAGATGATCGTCACCCTCGAACGAAACGGCTTCATCCGACGTCAACCCGGCGTCCCCAGAAGCATCGAAATCCTCGTGCCGCCGGAAAGCTTACCGATCCTCCAATGGCTCGGTATCAAAACGTCAAATTCACTGTGATGAACCACTAGGCGGTCGCGGCGAGCCTCAATCGCGCGGCGGCGCGCGCCATCGCTTCCGTGCGCCGCGCCTTCGACGGCGCGATGCGCTCGTTGGCCAGCGCGAGCACGTCGGAGGGCGCGGTCTCGGGCGAGCCCGACTTGAACGGCGGCGCCGGATTATACTCGATGCGGAGCTGGATCGCTTCGGCGGTCTTGCGATCGATCAGATGCGCGACCAGCGTCAGCGCGAAATCGATCCCCGCGGTGACGCCGCCGCCGGTGATGCGGTTACGGTCGACGCAGACACGCTCGGTGCTTGCGACCGCGCCGAATCCGGCCAGATGCTCGCGCGCTGCCCAATGCGTGGCGGCGCGATAGCCGGAGAGCAGGCCCGCGGCGCCCAGCACCAGCGATCCCGTGCAGACCGAGGTGATGTATTTGGCGCCCTTAGCCTGTTGCCGCAGGAAGCCGAGCACCTCCTCGTCATTGACGACATCGTCGGTGCCGGCGCCGCCGGGAACGCAGATCACGTCCAGCTGCGGGCAATCGGCGAAGGTGATGGTCGGCGTCAGCGTCAGCACCGAGTCGCTCTCGATCGGCTCGATGCGCTTCCAGATCAGGTGCAGCCTCGTATTGGGCAGGCCGGAAAAGACCTGCACGGGGCCGGTGAGGTCGAGCTGGGTGAGCTTGGGGAACAGCAACAGACCGATCTGCAGCGGGGCGGACATCGCAACACCTCCGTAAACATTGCGCTTGACGGCAGCAGCCTCGCATGGTCGGCTCCAGTCATAAATGGCTATTTTCCCTCGTTTTGGGACGCGAGGCCGAACCAGGAGCGCGAACGAACATGATCGGCGTGCTGATCTTTCCCGATTTCCAGCTGCTTGATGCGTCAGGCCCGATCTCCGTGTTCGAGATCGCCGGCCGCTACGCCAGGCGCGCGACGCCGATCAAGGTGATCGCGGCCGAGCCGGGGCCCGTGCGCTCCTCATCCGGTGTCGAGATGCTGGCGCGCAAGTTCGGTGCGCCTTCGGCGCTCACGACGCTGATCATCGCCGGCGGCGAGGGCGTCGATGCCGCCGCCGTGAGCAAGTGCACGCTGCAGTTCGTGCGCGCGGTGGTCAATCGCGGCGCCCGCGTCGCAAGCGTCTGCTCCGGCGCCTTCATCCTGGCAGAGGCAGGCTTGCTCGACGGCAAGCGCGCCACCACGCATTGGCAGCGCACAAGGCAATTTCTTGCCGCCTATCCCAAGGTGAAGCTCGAGCCCGACCAGATCTACATCCGCGAGGGCAATATCTGGAGCTCGGCCGGCATCACCGCCGGCATCGATCTCGCGCTTGCGATGGTTGAAGAGGATTTCGGCGAAGACGTCGTGCAGAAGACCGCGCGCCAGCTCGTGCTCTATCACCGCAGGAGCGGCGGCCAGTCGCAGTTTTCTTCGCTCCTGGAATTGAAAGCGCCGACCGGCCGCTTCGGTCGGCTGCTCTCCTGGGCGCGTGAGCATCTCGACGAAAGATTGACCGTGGAGGATCTCGCCGAGCGCGCCGGCATGAGCGCGCGGCATTTCACCCGCGCCTTCATCGCGGAGACCGGCACCACGCCGTCGAAGGCGATCGAGCGCCTGCGCGTCGAGGCGGCGCGCTCGCGCGTGCAGTCCTCGAGCGAGGCGATCGAGCGCGTGGCGGAAGTCACCGGCTTCCGCGACCCCGAGCGGATGCGCCGCGCCTTCATCCGCGCCTTCGGCCAGCCGCCGCAATCGCTGCGCCGCGCCGCGCGGGTGGGGTGAGGGCGTGGAGCCTCGAGGAAGACAGGGACACTGTGCTTGTGTGAAGGAGGATGCGACTCAGGCGGCGAATGTGAGGATGTCGCGGACTTGCTCCCATCTGTCGATTGGCCGCGGGTTGGTGTGGATGAATATCTCTTCGTTCATCGTGGTCCGGGCGATCAGGTCGAATTTGTCTTCGGTCACGCCAACCTCGTCGAGCCGTGTGGGGAGACCGAGCTCGGTAACGAATTGCCTGAAAGCCTCCGAAGCACGGGTCCCCGGCCGTCCCAGCACCAGCGCCAGCTCCCGTTGGGCTTCTTCCGTCACCGGCGCGTTATACTCAAGGACGGCGGGCATCGTGACCGGCGTGCACAAATAGTGAGCCACGCCGCAGGTGCCGCCCAGCACGTGGCCGATGGCGTGGCTGGCTCCCATCGGTACGCGCGCCTGCAAACCGAACGCACATAGCCAGGAAGCAATCTGGCACTGGGCTCTGACGGCAACATCCCCAGGATTAGCGCGGGATTGCGGGAGCATTTTTGCCATCAACGCAATGCCGCGCAGCACCGATGCATCGACCAGCGGAGAGCCGTTCCTCGCGCAAAGCGCCTCGATCGCGTGGTCCATCGCGCGCGTACCCGACCCAAGCCAAAGCCTTTCCGGCGCATGCAGCGCCAGCTGCGGATCGAGAATGATGGCGACGGGCATCATCAGGGGATGAAAGAAAGTCTGCTTGAGCTTGCGATCGGTATCCGTCACCAGGCATCCTGCATTGTATTCGCCGCCCGACAATGTGCTGGGAATTGCAATCATCCGCACCGAGGGCGGCCTGTAGGTCGGCCGTTGCGACACGCCGTTGCGGCCGATCCTGATCTCGAAACCGTCAAGTCCGTTCGGCTCGAATATCCTGTGCTCCATGCAGATCAACATGATCTTGCCGGCATCGACCACGGAGCCACCGCCGATGGCGACGATCAAATCCGCCTCGGCATCGACAGCCGCACGTGCTGCCGCCACAGCGCCCTGCCGCGAGGTATGCTGGGGGATCTGATCGAACAGACCGGCGAAGCGCTCGCGAAGTGCTGCTCGTATCTTTTCGATTTCATTCGTTCTTGAATTCAGCGTCTGACTGGCCATCAGGAAGACGCGCCGCTTGTTCAGCCGCTCGACTTCCTCCAGGAGCGATTGAGCTGCGGGTTTCCCGAAGACGACCCTATCCATCATCGGGAAGAGATGTACGCCGGCTGCTCTCATCGCGCTCCTCCTTCATTGCCGGTGCGAACTTTTCATGTCTCGACCGCATCGTCTCAGCCGCGTGGCAAGGTTAGACCTCCTAGCGCGGCCCGGCATGCGGCGAGGCCTTGGCCCAGCGCCATGCCTTGCCATACCGGCGAGTCGCTATGGAAGGCCTCACGGATCAGCGTCTTGATGCCCGCGGCTTGCGGGGCCGCGGGGTCGCCATGCGCGTGCAGCCAATTGTCGGCACGAAGCGCGGCCCCGACCTTGTCAGGTGTCTGCACGCCGCATTCGAGCGCGACCGCATCAATGGTCGCATCCGCAAACAAGGCTTGAATGGCGCTCAGCCCATCGCCGCGAA
>JBLMWS010000013.1:0-6637 GCA_050257355.1 Gemmatimonas sp. | reverse complement strand
CGGGTGAACTCGATCTGCCCTGGCCCCACGCTGTCGCCGCGGGTGAAGGGCTATTTCGACTCTGGACGGGCGGATCCGCGAGGCACGCTGCAGAAGGTGATGCTCGGCCGCTTCGCCGAGTGCGACGAGATCGCCAACGTCGCCGCATTCCTCGTCTCGGATGCGGCCAGCTTCGTTCACGGCGCTTCGATCTTGGTCGACGGCGGGCAGACCATCAATTAGCGGGAGCGCCGCTCCTGTGGCGGAGGTTTCCAAAGGCGCAATCCTGGGGAGGAATGCCGACCGCAATCGGGCGAGACGCGCAGGAGTCTCGCGCTTTCCGCCGCGCAATGCTACGGCAGCCGCCCACGGAATGATGGCGACGTCACACGGAGGCAGGAATGTGTAAGCTGAATCTCAAGCTCGGAATGCTGGCGTTCGCGCTCTTCGTCGTCTTGAATTTTCCCGTCGCCGCTCAGGACAGACTGCGCATAGCCGCAGGGCTGGCAGGCACGTGGGAGAACTCGTTTTCAGAACTGGGGCAAAACGCCGGATTTTTCAAGAAGTACGGGCTCGTGCTCGATATCTTCTACACGCAGGGAGCGGGCGAGACGCAGCAAGCCGTAATTTCCGGCAGCGCCGATATCGGCACCGGTGTTGGCACGTTCAATACATTCGGCGCTTTCGCCAAAGGCGCTCCCATCCGGGTGATCGCCGCAACTCATACGGGTGCCAACGATCTGACTTGGTATGTCCGGGCAGACTCGCCCATCAAGGAGAAGAAGGACCTGGCTGGCAAGAAGGTAGCCTACTCCACCAGCGGATCATCCACCTACGCCGCCGTCCTCGGCTTCCGGAGAGTGTTCGGCGTCACTTTCACCCCGGTCGCCACCGGCAGCCCGGCTTCTACGCTCACCCAGGTCATGACCGGCCAGATCGACGTCGGCTGGACATCACCGCCGTTTGCGCTCGACCTTCTGAAGGAAGGGAAGATCAGGGAGATCGCGCGCGCGAGCGATGTTCCGGAATTGAGAAATCAGACCGCGCGCTTCATGACGGCAAATGCGATCGCTCTGGAGGCCAACAGACCAGTCTTCGTGCGCTACCTGCAGGCTTACCGCGAAGTTGTCGATTGGATGTATCGTGACAAGGCCGCGCTCAAGGCTTTTGCCGATTGGGCTCACGTTCCAGAGTCAATTGCACAAACGGTTCCGGAGGATTTTTATCCGAAGAACAACGTCTTGCCCGACCGTATCGAGGGCCTCGATCAGGCGATGGCGGACGCGGTGTCTTTCAAGTACATCGCCGCGCCTCTCTCGAAAGATCAACTTTCGAAGTTGGTGCTCGTCCCTCTCAAGTAAGCCCGGTGACAAAGCGCGCCATGACGATGATAATCGCGACCTGCATCGCCCCTTGCGAGGCGACGACGCTGAAGTAACCCCGCATCCAGCGCGCGACCGCGGCAAGACCCGGTGTCGGCTTCTGAACCTCAAAGTAAATGCGCAGGTTTATCGGCAAGAGATATCCAAGTCCTTGGACCGTCAGCACGGCTACGATGACGAGCGAGGCCACGACCCACCAGAACTGTGGATAGTTGAGGTCGAGAAATCCAGTGCGTTCGGCCAGGAACCAGCCGGACGTCGCCGTGATGATGCTGAGCGTGGGCATGAGGAACAGCGTGCGCGGGACCAACGCTGCGAGCACCGCGCGCCGCGCTTCGAGCGGGAGCCGTCGCAGGACCGGCCCGACGACGAAGCCCATGAAAAGATCGATGCCGGTCCATAACCCTCCTCCGCACATCACGTGGACGAAATTCAGGACCCAGTTGCTTCCAACTCGATCGCTATCACCATCGCCGCCAGAGCGACCACGGACGCGAAGACGTACCACGTCCGAATGGGGAAGGTGGTTGGCCGAGGGGCACCGAGAGCCTGCTCAGTCATGGAGTCCCGTGTGGATATCGGTCGGAGCAGTCGAGCAAATTCAGCGGCTACGGCCGCATAGCCGACGCGCGGAGACGTCCGCCGCTTAGAACTCTTTGGGCAGGTCCGCCGCCCATCTCGCCTTGATGCGGGCGTCGAGGGCCTTGCTCGAGCGGGCAATGATGGGGAAGGTCTTCTTGCGGCGGAACGGGATGCAGGCGTCGATCACCACACGCGAATTGCGGCGGTCGGTATCGCCGTCGTAGCACATCGGATCGAGCGCCGAGCTCCAGCCGCCGTGGATGATATCGACCTGGTCGCGCGGGTCGCAGCGCGTGCACATCGCCCAGATCACGTCGTTGAAGTTCGTAGGATCGATGTCTTCGTCCACGACGATGGTCCAGCGGTTGCAGTAGGCGCCGGCATGACAGTGCGCCGCCACCATTGCGGCCTGCTTGGCGTGCCCGCCATAAAGCTGCTTGATCGAGATGGTCAGCATGAAGCGGCTGCCGCCGGCTTCGTGTGCCCACACGCCCCGCACCTCTGGTATGCCCGCCGCTTCGAGCTGATTCCAGACCGCGCCGCAGCGATAGGTGCCGAGATAAAACGTGTTGTCGTTCGGCGGCACTGCCGGAATCGCGCCCATGAGGATCGGATCGTTGCGATGCATCATCGTGGCGATGCGGATCGCGGGCTCGGGCCGGCTGCCGCCGGCGTAATAGCCCGTCCACTCGCCGAGCGGACCTTCCTGGATTGCGTCCCCCGGATGAATGAAGCCCTCGAAGGCGATTTCCGAATTGGCCGGAACCGGCAGCCCGGTCTTGGGCATGTTGAACACTTCGATCGGCTCGCCGAGGATGCCGCCGGCCGCCTCGATCTCGTTCTTGCCGTAGGGAATCTCCAGGCCACCGAGCATGAACAGGGCGGGGTGGATACCGGCGATGACCGCGACCGGGCACGGCTGGCCGCGGTCGTGGTATTTGCCCATGATGACGCGCCCGTGCTTGCCGGGCGACATCATGACGGAGGCAACATCCGGCTGCTGCGACTGGATGCGGTAGGTGCCATAGTTGATCCAGCCGGAGTCGGGGTCCTTCATTACGACGAGACAGGCCGTGCCGATGAAAGGCCCGCCGTCATGCTCGTGCCAGATCGGGGTCGGAATCTTTTCGATGTTCACGTCCTTACCCTCGAATACGTTTTCGAGCAGCGGGCCGCCGTTGACCGCCTTGGGCTTGTGCGCCGGCGCGTTCTTCATGTAGTTGCGCCACCACTGGATCAGCTCCATCTCCGAGCCGTTGGGCGGCAGTCCGAGCGCGACATTGATCCGCGGCACCGAGGTCAGGATGTTGGCGATGACGCGATGGCCTCTTGGAAAGCCGGGAACCTCGTCGAACATCACCGCGGGATTGCCCATCTTGCGCTGATAGATGTCGACGATGCCGCCGATCTCTTCCTTCGGCTCGGCGCCCTTGATGAGTTTCAACTCGCCGGCGGCCCTGATCCCGTCGATCCAATCCCGGAGATCCTTGTTGGCCATTGTTGCCTCCCTGCGGCTCCCGGACGTATTTTGACAACCCCTTCCTACAATGCAAATCGACGAGCATCTACCTGGGCGTGCCGTTCGCGCCTTCAACAGAAGCGGAGCGCACGATGGCAATGACGATCGATCAAGGCGCCACGAGGGTCGGGGTCCAGGTCGGACGCTCGGTACCGCGGCTCGAGAGCCGCGACAAGGTCACCGGCCGCGCCGAATATACCCACACCATGCGGCTGCCCGGGATGCTGCACGCCAAGATTTTCCGCAGTACGGTCGCGCACGGCCGGATCAGGTCGGTCGACACCAGCGCGGCCAAGCGGCTGCCGGGCGTACTCCACGTCGTCACGATCGACGACGTGATGAAGGTCTTGCCCGAGCCCTATTACGGGCCGGCCTTCCACGACCAGCCGATCCTGGCGCACGAGAAGGTCCGCTTCGTCGGCGAGCCGGTCGCCGCGGTGATCGCCACCGATCCGCACATCGCGGACGAGGCGGTGCAACTCATCACCGCCGAATACGAAGAGCTGCCCGCGGTCTACGACGAAGTCGATGCGCTCACCAGCAACGTCTATGTGCACGAGCAATTGAAGCCCGCGGGCACCTTCGCCGACCTCAAGCATCTCAAAGGCGAGAGGAACACCAACGTCGCGCTCGACTATCGTCTGCGCCGCGGCGACTTCGACAAAGCCTATGCCGCCGCCGTCCACAAGTTCGAGCACGAATTCCGCACCCAGAGGGTGCTGCACCTGTCGTTCGAGCCGTTCGCCTGCATCTGCGACTACCGTGATACTCACGTCACTTTCTACGACTCGACGCAGGGGCCCTCGTTCGTGCGCACGGAGATCGCGCGGCTGCTGGGCTGGCCGGAAAACAAGGTACGCATCAAGGTGCCCTATGTCGGCTCGGGCTACGGCTCGAAGCTCTACATCAAGCTCGAGGCGCTTGCGCTTGCGCTTTCGATGATCGCGCGCAAGCCGGTGAAAATCGCCTATACGTTCGAGGAGATGTTCTATCAGATCACCAGACACCCGAGCACGTTCCGCATCAAGAGCGGCGTCGACGAGAACGGCAGGATCATCGCGCGCAAGTGCGAGGTGTACTGGAACGGCGGCGCCTATGCCGACATCGGCCCGCGCGTGACGCAAAAGGCGGGCCTCACCGCGTCCGGCCCGTACGACATCGACAATGTCTGGATCGATTCATACGCGCTCTACACCAATGTGACGCCGGCGGGCGCCTTGCGCGGCTTTGGCGTGCCGCAGCTCACGTGGGCCTACGAAGGCCACATGGACATGATGGCGCGCGCGCTGCAGCTGGACCCGGTCGAGTTCCGCCGCAAGAACCTCATGCGCGAAGGCCGCGAGCACACCACCGGCCAGGTGCTCGAGGACGCTCCGGTCGAGCAGGTGATGGACACCGTGCTTGAGCGCATGGGCTGGTCGCGGCCGTTCGACAAGGGCAGCGGATCGGTCCGGCGCGGCCGCGGTTTCGCCATCGCCATCAAGGCAGTGACCTCGCCGACCACCTCGGTCGCCATCGTCAACGTTTCCGCCGACGGGTCCGTGACGCTGTATTGCGGGACCGTCGACATGGGCCAGGGCTCCGACACCGCAATGGCGCAGATGGTCGGTGAGCTGCTCAACGTCCCGGCCGAGAACGTGCGGGTGGTGCCGCGCGACACCGATGTGACGCCCTACGACATGGGCACGCTGGGCTCGCGCTCGCTGTTCCATATGGGTCACGCGGTGCGGCGCGCCGCCGAAGAAGCGCGTGAGAAGTTGAAGGCGCTGGCGCGCGAGGTGGGCGAGCCGGAGGGGTCCAATGTCCCGATCGCCGAGCTGTTCCAGAAGCGATACGGCATGCAGGCCGGCAATATCATCGGCAGCGGCATCTACAAGCCGGACTACGTCTCCCCCGCGCCGGGTACCGGCCTGAGCCCCAACGTCACGCCCTTCTGGTTGATCTCGGGGGCCGGCGCCGAAGTCGAAGTCGACACCGAGACCGGGCACGTCAAGGTGAGCAAGCTGGTCAACGTCGTCGACTGCGGCAAGGCCATCAATCCGAGCGCCGTCGAGGCACAAATTTCGGGCGCCGCGCTGATGCATCTCGGCTTCACGATGTTCGAGAAGATGCACATCGACGGCGGCCAGGTCACCAATGCCTCGCTCGCGGACTACAAGATCCCGGGCTTCCACGACATGCCGGTCGACATGGAACACGTCTACGTCGAGCACCACCAGTCCAATGGCCCGTTCGGCGCCAAGGGCGTGGGGGAGGTCGCGACTTTCTGCGTGTCGCCGGCGATCGCGAACGCCATCGACGACGCGGTGGGGGTGCGCCTGATGGAAATGCCGCTCAACCCCGAGACCGTTTACCGCGCGCTGCGGGCGAAGCAAGGCAGGCCGCTGGAGGACGTGTGATATGCCCACGACACGGACGCACAAAAATCGGCCGAACGTGACCCAAGATCCAGAAAACAGCGCCTCAAAGACTCGCCACCATCTCGCTAACTCACCGCAGCGTCGCGCATATTTCTGCGAGCTGGACCCGGCGCACAGAGGCGAGGCCGGGGCTGGCTGGCTGGGGTCGTAGGAGTCGAACTGGCGAATCCGTCCGCGAGCTGCAACGGCTCCCCGGCATCGAACAGGATGGCGATTTCAGCGAAGTGACCGAGAATACCGTGCGCGCGTTCCAGGAACGCCACGACCTTGTTGTCGACGGCATCGTCGGTCGCTATACTTGGCGCGCGCTTCTCCCGGCGGACCGCAGCAGAGCGAGTTGCGGCGCATCTTCTCCAACATCAAGGCGACTGTTTTTCAACGATGCGCAATTGGCCTGCGGCCCGCGGCCGGCGGATACGGTCGGGATTTCCTTGCCGGCACACGTCGAGAAGCCGCCGAAGCTGTGGATGAGGAATCGCGCCAACGGCCTGACCACAATCGCCGAGACGATCGACGTCTGTCCCTGGAACACGGCCGATCCGTATTGGGATCACGACGCGCGGCCGCAGGCCGAGAGCGGTACTGATGAGCAGGGGCGCAGCATGCCCGAACGGGCGATCAGGCGGGATCGCGCGCGCCCCGGATGCGCTCGGCATAGAGCGCCGGCGTCACGCCGAACAGGTTCCAGCGGGTGATGTGACCGAGCAGGAACGGGTGCGTGCCCCATTCATAGAGCCGTTTGATGTCGCCGGTCA
>JBLMWS010000012.1:0-20991 GCA_050257355.1 Gemmatimonas sp. | reverse complement strand
GGGACCATCGAAGTGCCGTTTCAGGAAATCGGCAACGGTGATGTCTGTCCGCCTTCAGCTTCGCCAAGGTTTCGTAGAACCGAGCGGTGTGGGGATCCGGCATTTCGTCCCGCGCGAATGCACCGTGGTTCACGCTCCAGCGCGCTCCCTGAACCGACAGCAACGAAAGCCGTGCCTCGCGCAACAACTCGCGCGTAATCGGCGCTTCGCCGTGAACGAACTCTGCACCTGCTTCCGCGGCGTATCCGAACGTCGCAGCAGGCAGCGGATATATGCGACCGCCGCATCTGTCGCGCGCTTCGAGCACCGTCACCTTCTTGCCGGCGCGGCCGAGTTCGCGCGCGGCCATCAACCCGGCCGCACCGGCCCCCACCACGATGACATGTTCTGTCTGCCCTGCGACCATCCTGGCGCTCACCGGCTGATCGCCTGGGATGGCGCGTTCTCGATCCGATATCGCAGCAGCACGACGCCGCCTTCCCGTGCTTCGCTGCTCTCGAGCGACATCGCCGTGACCGGCGCACGGTGATCGGCTTCGGCCTCCGCGGAGTCGAACACGCTTGGCGCGCCCTTCGCGCCATCCACTGCAGGACAGACGACCAGATTGAGTTCGTCGACCAGTCCCGCGCGCAAGAAGGCGCCATTGCTGCCGCCTCCACCTTCGAGCAACAGGCGCTTTACGCCGAGCTCCCGGTTGAGAATATCCAGCGTGAGAGCAAGGTCGAGCCGGGATTTGCCGGCGAAAATGTAGGATACGCCCTCGCCGCGCAGGCCCGCCAAGTGCGCATCCGAGACTGACTCGGAAAGGACCACCACGATCGGATCCCCCCCGATGTCGGAGCGGCCCCAGGCGATCTTGCCGTGAGCGTCCAGCACGACGCCATAGGCCTTCGACTCGCGCGTTGCGAACCAGGGCTCTCGCGGAAAGCTCTCCTCAGCCAAAGCGGGATACGGGCTGCCCTTGGCGAACTCCTGGCCGGTGACCCGGCCGATGAGCCAGGCGTCGCCGGCAAGCTCATCATGCACCCGCTCGAATATGTCGCCGGCAGCTCCTTTCGGGCGCCAGCGACTCGGGAGCGTTCGACCGTCGACGCTGCAGGCCATGAGACAAATGACGTGCGGTTTCATGCGAGATCCTCTTCCAGCTCCGGGCAGACGTTCCCTTTCGTTTGGCACAAAACGGCGCCGGCTAGAATAAGCCGCACCGGGAGGGAATGTCGCGGCCACGCGCTCAACACGGTCTTAGAGGACTCGATTCCGGCGGGGAGGCGCTCGCAATCGAGTCAGCCGGATCACTCTTTGGTGTGCTTGTCGGCGTGCTTGTCCGAGGGCGCTCCGGCACCTCCCGGCCCATTGCGCGACGGGCTGGTGGCCGCCTGGCCGGTTGTTGGAGCGCCGCCAGGACCGAAGTCGCCACCCGGCCGCTTGTTCTGCGCTGCGCCGACGCCGTTGGGCGGGACCGAAGGCTGACTTGTCGCTTGGTTCTTCGTCGGGACGCCGCCAGGGCTGAACTGACCGCCAGTTCTATTCTGCTCGATGGCGCCCGCCCCGTTCGGAGGAGCCGGCGTCCGGGACGTCTGGGCTTTCGGCAGGGTGTCCGCAGTCTGCGCCGCCGCGCTCGGTGCGGGCCCGCTGACCGCCGCAACGAAAGCGATCGCGATGGCGGTGCTGACGATCGGGTTCCGGCGCATGGCGCTCTCCCTTCGGCGTTCGTATCATCAGCCAACGGATTGCCGTGCCGCCACGTTCCTGTGAACCAGTGCGCGCCACGGCTTCACGATCGCGCGCAGTCGCCATGACCGAGCCCGCTCGTTGGATCGCTCCGACTATTTAGGCGTTATGGGCGTGACGCTCGAATGCGCGCGCCTGGCCAGGAGCTCATGATGCCCCAACAAACCACACTGAACGTGAACGGTGCAGATCATGTCGTCGAGGTAGAGCCCGACAGCATGCTGCTCTATGCGCTGCGCGACAATCTCGGCCTGCGCGGTCCTAAATTCGGATGCGGGCTGGCACAGTGCGGCGCCTGCACGGCACTCATGGACGGCAACGCGATCCGCTCCTGCGTGACGCCGGTCTCGGCCGTCGGGAACGCGAAAGTCGTCACTCTCGAAGGTCTCGGCACCCCCGAACGGCCGCATCCGCTGCAACAAGCCTTCATCGCGGAGCAGGCGGCGCAGTGCGGCTACTGCATCAATGGAATGATCATGGCGGCCAAGGCCTTTCTCGATCAGAACCCGCATCCGAGCCGCGATGACATCAAGCAGGCGTTGAACGACAATCTTTGCCGTTGCGGGACCCACATGCGGATCGTGCGCGCCGTGCAGCGCGCTGCCGGGAGCATCCAGCAATGAGCAATCGGGGCAACAACATGCGATCCTCAGTCGACCTCGCGCTGAGCCGGCGCGGCTTCCTGCACGCTTCGGGCGGCCTCGTCATCGCTTTCAGCCTGTTCGGTCCGAACCCGGCCTTCGCGACCGGGCCCGCGCAGCCGTCGCTGGCGCCGCCGCCGGCGGGAAAGCTCTACGCCTGGCTCGCGGTGCATCCGGACAACACCGCAACACTGTTCACGGGCAAGGTTGAAACCGGCACCGGCGTGCAAACGGCGCTGGCGCAGATCGCCGCCGAGGAGCTCGATTTCCCGTTCGACCGACTCGACGTCGTGATGGGTACAACCTCGGCCACCGTGGATCAGGGACCGAGCTATGGCAGCATGACGGTCCGCTACGCCGGACCGCAAATCCGAAGCGCCGCCGCCGCCGGCCGGCAGGCGCTGCTCGATCTCGCGGCGGAACATTTCAAAGTGTCGCCGAACCAACTCGTTGCAAAGGACGGCACGATCGCGGTGATCGGTTTGCCCGATCGCACGGTCACCTACGGCAAGCTGGTAGACGGCAAGCGCCTCGACATGGAGATCGGAGCCAGCGGCGAACGCTTCGGCATGAAGGTAGCTCCGAAGGCACATCCCAAGGATCCGTCGACCTACACAGTGATCGGCAGGCCGCTGCCGCGCAAGGACATTCCCGGCAAGATCCTGGCGACGTTCTCCTATGTCCAGGATGTCCGGGTCGACGGCATGCTGCACGGCAGGGTCGTTCGCCCCTACGGGGTTGGTTCGACGCTGGAAAGTGTCGATGACACCGGACTCAAGAACATTCCGGGCTTCGTACAGGTGGTGCGGCGCGACAATTTCCTCGGCGTCGTCGCCGACACCGAATGGGCTGCGATCCAGGCGGCCGCGAAGCTCGGCTCCGCGCTGAACCCGTCCGGGCCGGGTGACGGTCAGGCCAAATGGTCGACGTGGAACGGCTTGCCCAAGATGGATCAAATCTGGGAAACGGTGCGCAATACTGCGCAAGGACGCAATATCTCTGTGGCGAGCCAAGGATCGGCCACGCTGGCGTTCGGCTACGCGAGCCGCACGCTGAAGGCGACCTACCAGACACCGTTCCAGATGCATGGCTCGATCGGCCCCTCCTGCGCCATCGCCGACGTGAAGTCCGATCGCGCCACTTTCTGGTCAGGCACGCAGATGCCGCACCAGGCGCGGCGCGACATGGCAAAGCTGCTCGGCGTTCCCCTCGATAATATCGAACTGCGATGGTTCGAGGCTTCGGGTGCCTACGGTCGCAACGGGCTTGAGCATGCGATCGCCGATGCGGCGATCATGTCGCAGGCGGTCGGCCGGCCGGTGCGCGTGCAGTGGATGCGCTGGGACGAGCATGGCTGGGAGCCGAAGGGGCCGCCGATCGCACAGGATCTGCAGGGCGCGTTGGATGGCGATGGCCGCGTGATCGCCTGGCGGCACCACATGTGGATTCCGACCATCAGCGACACCCACCTGATTGCCGCCGCACTGACCGGCGACCCTGATGTCACCGGGGAGACCGGCACCGGCAAAGTGCCGGTTATTACCTTTGCCTACACGTTCGAAAACGCCGATGTCGCGGTCCATGACGAAGGCCGGGTGGGGCTGCTCACGGCCTGGCTACGTTCGCCGGCGCAATTCGAGACGACCTTCGCGATGGAATCCTTTATCGACGAATTGGCAGCGGCGGCCGGCCAGGATCCACTGGCATTCCGCCTTGCGCACCTTAAGGATCCACGAGCCATTGCCGTCTTGCAGGCCGCTGCCGAGGCGTATGGCTGGGATGCTCGCCCCGCGCGCGGCAAGGCCGATCACGACGGCAAGCCTGCTCATGGCCGCGGTGTCGCCTGGGTCAACCGCGACGATGCGCGCGTGGCGACGATCGCAGATGTGACAGTCGATCCGAGCAGCGGCCGGATCAAAGTCGGGCGGGTCGTCGTGGCACATGATTGCGGGCTGGTCGTCAATCCTGATGGTCTCAGGAACCAGATCGAAGGCAACGTGATCCAGTCGCTCAGCCGCACCCTGCACGAGGAGGTCACCTTCGACACCGCCCACGTGACCAGCCAGGACTGGCAGGGCTATCCGATCCTGCGGTTTGAGGACATTCCGGACAGCATCGACATCGTGCTGGTGAACAATCGACCGGAGTATCCCTCCTACGGGGCGGGCGAACCTTCGACCAATCCGACAGCCGCCGTTATTAGCAATGCGGTGTTCGACGCCACCGGCGTGCGTCTGCGCCAGACGCCGTTTCGCCCCGAGCGGGTCAAGGCGGCAATGAGTTGATCACGAACCCGCTCGCCGAGAGGCGTGCGCGCCAAGCACACGCCTCTCCCAAGGCACACCGGCGCGGCGACTTCACGCGATGTCCTGCTGTGTGGCGCAATCCCAAGGCTCTCCCATGCGTTGACGTACAACGCGGCGCGAGGGATGCTTGCAAGCATCGATCACCCAAGGGAGACGTCATGTCTGTCGACATTCAAGCCGCTACCGACCGCCTCATGCGCTTTCTCGCTGTCGAGGGCGTGACCGGAAAAGAGGCAGCCATAGGGCGCGAGCTCGCCGCCGCGCTGGAAGAAAGCGGGGTGCCGGCAGATGCGATCCGCCTCGACGACGCGAATACGCGCATTCCCGTGCCTACGGAAACCGGCAACCTCATTGTCGACCTGCCCGGTCGCGGCGCGATGCACAACCAGCCGCGGATCATGTTCATGACCCACATGGACACCGTGCCGCTGTGCGCCGGAGCGAAGCCGAAGCTTGCCGGCCGCAAGATCGTCAATGAAGCCAAGACCGCGCTTGGCGGCGACAATCGCTGCGGCTGCGGCGTTCTCGTCACGCTGGCGGCCGAACTTGCGAAGCAGAAGCTGGATCACCCGCCGATCACGCTCCTCTTCTGCGTGCGGGAAGAGAGCGGGTTATGGGGTGCGCGTCACGTCAAGACCGAAGACCTCGGCTCGCCGGTGATGGCCTTCAACTACGACGGCGGCGCTGCCTCCAATGTCACCATCGGCGCCGTTGGCGCGGATCGCTGGCAGGTCGAGATCTTCGGCCGCGCTTCCCATGCCGGCGTCGCGCCGGAGCGCGGGATCAGTTCGACCATGATCCTTGCGCTGGCGCTCGCCGACGTGAAGGCCGGCGGCTGGTTCGGCAAGGTGGTGAAAGGCAAGCGGCAGGGCACGAGCAATGTCGGCCCCGTCACCGGCGGCGACGGTCGACCGGCCGGAGACGCCACCAACGTCGTCACCGACTATGTGCACGTGCGCGGCGAAAGCCGCAGCCACGATGCGAAATTCTTCAAGGAGATCACGAAAGCCTACAAGACGGCATTCGAGAAGGCCGCGAAGCGCGTCAAGAACAGCGAGGGCAAGTCAGGCCGTGTCAAGTTCAAGGCCGAGACCGATTATTATCCGTTTCGGATGAAGGACAGTCTGCCGGTGGTCAAACGCGCGGTCGCGGCCGTGTCCGCCGTCGGCGGAACGCCGACCATTCGCGCCGCCAATGGCGGTCTCGATGCGAACTGGATGGTGCGCCATGGTGTTCCGACCGTGACCTTCGGCGCAGGACAGAACGAACCGCATACGATCGACGAGTGGATCAATCTCGACGAGTACGATCGGGCATGCGCGCTCGCGGTGCAGCTTGCGACGATGCGGTGAGTCTCACGACAATCGGCGCCCCTCGCCCGAAGCGCAGCGGCGACCAGTCGGCGCTCAGCCGTCAAAGGCAAACAGCTCGATGGGGTCGCTGAAGCCTCGTACCGGATATTCGCCGACCCGTTCGAGATGAAAATCGCGTTCGACCAGGTCGGCGAAGTCCCGGGATAGGAGCACCGGCTTTCCCAGTTGTTTGGTGAGGGATTCGAGACGCGAAGCCATGTTGACCGCAGGACCGATGACGGTGAAGTCGAGCCGGGTACGGGACCCGATATTGCCGTACATGACGTCCCCGACATGGACGCCGATGCCGAAATTCAGCGGCGCGCGACCGCTGTCGCCGTTCCTTTCGTTCAGGGCGAGCATCGCCCCGCGGGCCTCGGTCACGGCACGCAGCAGATTTGCGCAGGCCGCGGGCTCGCTGAGCGGAAAAATAGCCAGCAGGCCATCGCCCATGAACTTCAGTATTTCGCCGCCATGTCGCGCAATCGGCTCCGATATGGCATCGAAGTAGTCGTTGAGAAGGTCAATGACGTCGTCCCGCGGCCAATTGTCGGAGATCTTCGTGAAATCACGCAGATCGCAGATCATGATCGCGGCGCGCACCGTCGTCCCGCTTCCGCGCCTGGTGGCACCCGCAAGCACGAGTTCGCCTGCATGCGACCCGACGTAGGTCTCGAGCAGGGTTCGGGCCAAGCGGTTCTTGACGCGGATTTCGCTGACCAGCGCCAGAGCCGGCAACAGGTTCAACAGGCCGGCGATATGTGCCTCGTCGAATCCCCCAACCCGGTCGACGATGTGGCGCTTGCCAAGTGTGTGGTACAGCGGCCAGGCCACATAGTCGGTCAGCCCCTTCGCGCGCATCTCATCATAAAGGGTGTGCTTGCGCCCCAGCGCCGGATCCCGTTCGAGATTCTCGCGCACCTCGCTGGCACCGTCATGGATTTCATTGGCGGGGCTGCCGATATATTCGGAGCGCTCCCTGACATCGTAGTCGACCCTCGCAATCTCCGCCTCCCGCATCCCGTCGGCCCACATGATCCGGGCGCCGAGCCATTGCGGGTGGTAGATCAGGAGATGAAGCGACGCTCGTTTGACGGGAACGGCCGCCCGCTGCAGCCGGACGCACAGCTCAGCAAAAATATTGTCGAGGAAACGCTCGTCGCGGGTGTCGTTTGTCAGCCAGCGCACAACACCGTGGTCGGAATGCGTGGTGACCGGATCGATTCTCGGCGGCACGTTCATAACTTGTTCCCGAGCAAGGACCTGGATCTGCGGTATGGGGTATGTCGTGTCCCTGCTCGACGGCGTCAACGGAGTTCGCCTCGGCCGTCGATTTGACCCGGAAGACTTTTTCCCGGCCCTTTCGGGACTTTTTCCCGACCCAGGTCATCTTGAAGCGCAGCGCGACAAGCGGCACTCTGTTTGTGTGTCAGGCCCTGTTTGCACGTTTTGCGGCTTCTGCCGTTAGTTTGCCAACACGACCTGACACGATCGCAGCGTGGCGGGGTCAGCCTCCGGGATATCTCGATCTGCCAAGCAGGCTCGCGAGATCAGATGGTCACGGCGGACGCCGCCAGCGAAAAGGCAGGACCTGGATCCAACCAGGCCGCTGTTGAGTCAAGCGGGAGGAGTACGAAAGCATGGACAATGCGCGGACCCAACAGCGAAGCCGACGAGGTCGTTTGGCATCGCGCCTGGAATTGTCGCTCGCGATCGTCGTATCGCTGATCTCTTGCAGCGCGCTTGCCCAGCAAGCTCCTGTCGGTCCGGACGGAGCGTCGGGACGATCGGCGGCAGTCGTTGCGGCGCCGGCGAGCCCCTCCTTACCGAGTGAAGCTGCCCAAAGCGCGCCTCCTTCGCAGACCGCAGGAAGTCCGCCGCCCCCGGAACCGCAACCGGCCGTTTCGGCCTCGTCTCCCGCCGCGCCGGACTTCCAGTCGGCTTCGACTGCGATAAGTGCGGTCGGTCCCCTGCCCGATGCGCTGTCGCCCTGGGGCATGTTCATCCAGGCCGACGTGGTCGTGAAGATCGTCATGATCGGATTGGCGCTGGCATCCGTGGCAACCTGGACTGTTCTCCTCGTCAAGACCCTCCAGTTGCGAACGGCGCGAGGTGAAAGCCGCCGCGCGTTGGCTACTGTCCTCTCCGCGCGGTCGCTTTTGGATGCGGCGCACCAAATCGCGGACGAAAGAAACGCCGTGGCCCGGCTTCTCGCAGCGGCCGAGGACGAGGTCGAGAAGTCGCGAGGTCTTCCCGCTGACGGCATCAAGGAGCGCATCGCCTGGCAACTCGAGCGGATCGAGGCGGCAGCTGCGCAGCGGATCGGACGCGGGATCGGAATCCTCGCCACGATCGGCGCAGTGGCGCCGTTCGTCGGTCTGTTCGGGACGGTGTGGGGCATCATGAACAGTTTCATCGGCATTTCGCGGGCCCACACCACCAATCTCGCCGTGGTCGCTCCCGGTATTGCGGAGGCGCTGCTTGCAACGGCTTTCGGCCTTGTCGCTGCGATCCCCGCCGTGGTGATCTACAATGCCTTCGCGCGCTCCACCGGCACCTATCGCTCGATCCTTGCGGATTCCTCGGTCGCGATCCTGCGTCTGTTGAGCCGCGATCTCGACCGGAGCGCTTTTCCGATCGATCTGCGGCGCGGGCCCCCGCGGACGGCGGACGGCACGGTGCTGTCGATCGCGGATTCGGCGGAGTGAGCCATGGCGATCCGGCTCGCGAAGCGCGACGACGCATACGAGGAAGCTCATGAAATCAACGTGACGCCATTCATCGACGTCATGCTGGTTCTCCTCATCATCTTCATGGTCGCAGCTCCGCTTGCGACGGTCGACGTTCCGGTCAACTTGCCCTCGGCTTCCGCCGAACCGCGGCCTCGTCCGGATAAGCCGATCTTCGTGACGTTCAAAGCGGATCACTCGCTCGTGGTCGGTGACGAAACGGTCACGCGGGAGAACCTAGCCGCCGCGCTCGATGCCCTAACCGGGTCCGATCGCACACAGCGGGTGCTGCTACGCGCCGATCAGGCCCTCTCCTATGGCGAGGTGATGGCCCTGATGAATCTGCTGCGGAATGCGGGCTATCTCAAAGTGGCGCTGGTCGCCCTGGAAATGCGGAGCGGCCCGTGAGCGTGATGACGGTCAATCCGTTCGAACGCGAACAGGCCAGAGACGGGGCGCTGTGGACTGGCGCGGCGCTTCTGGTCGCCGCGCTCCACATTGGCTTGGCCGTGGCCTATCTGCTTCTCAAGCCCGCGCCGGAGGGACAGGCCGAGGCGCCGGTGATCGACGTCGCTTTCGTGCCGGCGACAAGCGCACCCGCCCCGGCCGCACCCGAACCTCTGCCAGCCGAACCAACGCCGCCGGTCGAGCAGTCCGATCTCGCGCCGCCGCCTGAACCGGCTCCGCCGCCCGTCGCATTGCAGATCCCCGAGCCCGTGCAACCCGATCAAGTCACGGTCACGCCGCCTAAGCCCGCAGAGCCACCGGCTCAACCCAAGCCCGAGCAGATTCCCGAGCGGTCCGCCCACAAGCCAACCCCGCGGGAGAAGGCCGAGAAGGAAAAGGCGGAAAGAGAGAAAGCCGAGAAGACCGAGCGGGAGAAACGCAAACTGGCGCAGCGGAAGCCAGCGGCCGCGCCGGGGAGCAGGCCCGCAAAGCTTGCCATGGCGCCCAATGCGGGCGTGGACAGTGAGGGTGCACGAGCCGCGCGCGCCTCGTGGGAAAGCGAGCTAGCTGCGCATATTCGCCGCTTTGCCACTTATGCCGCCAATGGCAGCGCGGCGAGTGGCACGGTGCGCGTTGGCGTCACGATCGATCGCAACGGGCGGCTGGTGTCGCGGCGGCTCGCCGGCAGCTCCGGGTCGCCGACATTGGACAATGCGGCGATGGCCGTGGTTGCGCGCGCACAACCCTTTCCGCGTTTCCCGCCCGGCATGAGTCAGGCACAGATCGCGCTGATCATTCCGCTGCACCTCAGACCGCAGTGAGAGCGGCCCAGTCCTGAATCAGCGGCGTCATAGACGTTTTCCATCGGGAAAATGTCCCGGGCATCCCGGGAAAGTTCCTTGTTGCGGCCAAGGTCAGCCCCCAGCAATATTACGAACAATTAACGGTGCAATTCGACCTGCATGCGCTGTTCGAGGCTTCGGGGACACCGGCAAGCCAGGAACGACACGTGGCGAAAGTAAATTGGGGGGACGTCTTGACCAGGCTCGGGGCACTGAAGAGCGCGCTTCTGTTGAGCTGCGCCATATTCCCTGGCGTTGCGTTCGCGCAAGAGACCTTGCAGACGATCGAAGTCGTCGGCGTATCGCCGGTACCCGGCGGCGAAATCGATATCCAGAAAGTGCCCTCGAGCGTCGAGACGATCGGTGCACCGGATCTTGACGCCACCAAAACGCCGACACTGCTCGACGGCATGGTACAGTCCCTGCCGGGTGTCTCCCTGAGTAATCAGTCCGGCAACCAGTACCAGCGCAATCTCGACTATCGCGGCTTCACCGCCTCGCCTGTGCCCGGCACGCCGCAAGGCATCGCCGTCTATCAGAACGGCAACCGCATCAACGAAGCCTTCGGCGACGTCGTCAACTGGGACCTGATTCCCGAGATGGCAATCGCGCGCATGACGTTGATGCCGAACAATCCGCTGTTCGGTCTCAATGCAACCGGCGGCGCCTTGTCGATCGAGATGAAGAACGGCTTCAACTATCATGGCACCGAGGCCCAGCTGTTCGGCGGATCGTACGGGCGAATATCGGGCGGCGCACAGGCCGGCTACGAGAAGGACAACGTCTCGGCCTACGTTGCCGCCGACTCCACCTACGACCAGGGCTGGCGCGACTTTTCGTCATCCTCTCAGATCCGTCGCATGTATGCCGATCTTGGCGTCCGCGGCGACGACACGGAATTCCACGTCTCGTTCACGGGCGCCGACAACAAGCTTGGCGCCGTCGTCGCCACGCCGGTGGAGATGTTGAACCGACGCTGGTCGAGCGTCTACACCTGGCCGCAGACCACTCATCTTCAGCTCGCTTTCCTGCAGGCGAACGCGAAATGGACGCCCTCCGACACATTCTCGGTCCAGGCCAACACCTATTTCCGCGCCTACCGCGCGTTTCATTTCGATGGCAACGGGTCCGACGCGCAGCCCTGCAATGACGGCATCAATCTTTGCATCGGTGATGGCGCCACGCCGCTCAATGCGAACGGACCTACTGCGAACTTCCTGCCGACCAATTCCGCGATCGGCCAGATCGACCGCAACCAGACCCACTCGGACAGCTATGGCGGGTCGCTGCAGGCAACGAGCACGGGACAGCTGTTCGGACACGGCAACCATTTTGTCGTGGGCACCAGCCTCGATCACGGAGACACCAATTTCCAGACTTCGTCCGAGCTAGGCACGATCGACCAGAACTTCTTCGTGAACGGCACCGGCGTCTTCATCGACCAGCCCGCCGCCGACATCTCTCCTGTCAATCTCGCCGCCAACAACACCTATGTCGGCGTGTACGCGACGGACACCTTCGATATCACCTCGCAGCTTTCAGTGACCGGCGGCGGACGTTTCAACTACGCCCAGATCAATCTGCGGGACTTGACCGGCACCGATCCGCTCCTCAATAGCAACAACAATTTTCAGCGGTTCAATCCGGTGATCGGCCTGACCTATCGGGTGACGCCGAACCTCACGGCGTATGCTGGCTACTCGGAAGCCAATCGCGCGCCGACGCCACTCGAACTTGGCTGTTCCGATCCCAGCCATCCTTGCCAGATCGACAACTTCCTGATCTCCGATCCGCCGCTCAAGCAGGTGGTGTCGCACACCATCGAGGGAGGCTTTCGCGGCGAACTCTCCGGCGGCGCGGCGGCTGCCGACCCCATGCCGGCCAAGGCGCCCGCCAAGGTCATCGAGAACGGCTGGCGCTTGCGCTGGGGTCTCAGCCTATTCCGCACTGAAAACACCGACGATATCATCAGCATCGCAAGCGCCGCTGTGCCGAACTTCGGCTATTTCCAGAATGCCGGGACCACGCTTCGGCAGGGCGTCGAAGCGAAGGCCAATCTCACCTGGAATCGCTGGAACGCTTACGCCAACTACACGTTCGTCGACGCGACGTACCGAAGCTTTCTCACACTCTCGTCTCCAAACAACCCGTTGGCGACTGTCGACCCCGTGCTCGGGAGCGTCATCTATGTCGCGCCCGGCGATCATATTCCGGGAATCCCCGCCCACCGCCTCAAGCTCGGCGCGGAATATGCAGTCACCGATGCCTGGACGATCGGCGGCGACGTCAACTATGTCGGGAGCCAATACCTGATCCACGACGACTCCAACCTCAATCCGAAGGTGCCGGCGTACTGGGTCGTCAACATGCATACGTCCTATCAAATTACCAAGAACGTGCAGGCGTTCGGGCTGGTCCAGAACCTGTTCAACCAGCATTACTATTCCGCGGGCACGTTCTTCAACACGGGCGGGTTCAACAATTCCACCCTCGGCGGACCCAACCTGATGACGTTCAACGATCCGCGCACGTTCGTGCCTGGAATGCCGCTCGCGGTCTATGCCGGGATCAAGGCTACGTTCTGAAGGCTAAAGCGCGATGAGATCGGGTTGAACTGCCATCGCGCTCTAGCTTTTTGAGCATGATCTTTCGGAAAACCGCTCCACACTTTTCCGGATCATGCTCCGGCTTTACCGACGACATATCGCACCTCGCGCCGGCGTGCGACTTAAGTGCGCTGGCCTGTCGCCGTCTGCAGTCCATAAGTGGAGAACCCGCGGGCAGTCTCGGCGATCTCCTCCTCCGAAAGAAGGAACCGCGTCTCGAGCGCAAGCGAAAGATAATATTGGCGTGCTATCGTTTCGAGTTCGACCGCAAGCCACATCGCCTTGTCGAGATTGGCCCCTACAGCGATCATACCGTGATTGGCCAGCAGGCAGCCGTTACGGCCCTCGAGCGCAGCGAGCGCGAGCTCCGATAACTCCTTGGTTCCGTAGCGCGCATAGCCGGCACAACGGATATCGGTCCCGCCAAAGGCGGCGATCATGTAATGGCACGCTGGGATCGGCTTGCGCGCGATCGCAAGCACGGTGGCATAGGTCGAGTGGGTATGCACGATGCTCCCGACATCGGGACGGGCGCGCATGATGTCGAGATGAAAGCGCCATTCGGTGGAAGGCTGCAAGGGTCCGGTCCAGGCGCCATAGTCTCGTTCCAACGGCATCGATGCGATCATCTCCGGCGTCATGGCGTCATAAGGGGTGGCCGATGGCGTGATCAGCATGCGATCTTCATAACGGGCGGAGATATTGCCCGATGTCCCCTGATTGAGGCCTGACGCGTTCATCCAGCGGCACTTGGCGATGATCGCTTCGCGCAATTCTCGTTCGTCGACGGTCATAAGCTGCTACCTTTCCTGTTCAGCACCCGCGCAACAGCGCCTATTTCGGCTGTGCTGAGGAGGCCCAGCACACTGGCACGTGCGCGGCTCAAATTTCGCCCGCAGCGAAGCCTTCGAGGAATCCGGCGTCGGCTGCGAGATCGAGCGCCGAATATCGCTTCCGAATCTCGCGGGCGTGGATCACGGCCTCGCGATAGAAATCGACGTCAAGGCCGAGTTCCCCCGCCGTGGTCGGTCCGCCTGCATCGGAAAGCACTTTCCGCATCTCCGCCACGGGCATGACGAAGGCCTGCAATTCCTTGCGTAGCTCGGGCCAGATCGTTTGCAGCTTCGCGTTGAACTGTTCGGACGCCGCAGCATCCAGCGATTTCTCGGCCATCTCGGCCAGGCAGATCTCGGCTACTTCGTCGCCGAAGCGCCGCCGCATGTCGGCTTCGTCGATCCTGGTCGGATAGACCGTTGGCGGCCTGTCCCGATCGAGCAGCAGCTTTTGCAACCGCGCCATGGTCAGGCTCGCAACCCCGACCTGCTGCCCATGCAGGGTGCCGGGATGACGCTCGCCCGCGAAACAGTCGATATAATGGGAAATCTGGTGCTCGCCCATCGAGCCGTGATTGCTCATGCCGGTGAAGCTCACCCCGAAACCGCACAGTGTGAGCACGCGGTGCAGATAGCCGACCGCCTCGACGTCGCCTTGCGCAAGCTTCGGCGCACGGGCCATCAGCTCCCTCTCGTCGGCGCTTTCGAGCTGAAACGGAAGCTCGGTATAGAAGGTATTGAGCAGACGGTGCGACAGCCACCAGTCGAATTGCGCCACCGAGCGGACCAGGCAGTCGCCGAACCCCGCGGCAACGAGATAGGTCGGCACCGCGGCATTGACCGAAAGATCCACGAAGACGCCAAGCGGAGCGTGAGCGGGTTTCGAGACCTTGAGCCCGCTCGCGAGCGTAATGGACGCGGTCGTCGACGTATAACCGTTCATCGAGGGGGCGGTTGCGAAGACGCAATACGAGCGCCCGTCTGTTGCGGTCACGTATTTGCAGAGATCGTTGATCGTGCCCGAGCCGACGGCAACGAGCGCGTCCAGCTGCCGCGTCCTGTCGCGCAGCGCGGCGAGGTTCGCCTCGTCGGCATGAGGATGATCGAGCACGATGATGTCGACGCCGGAGATCCCGGAATTGTGGGCGCCTTGCAGCGCCTTGGCGACGCGCAGCCCCATCGCGTCATGGGTATTCTGATCGCAGACGACGCCAATGCGACCCTTGATGCCGACCGACGTCACGAGTTCCGCTTCACGGCCTTCAAGCGTTTCCGCAATCACAACGCTCTTGTAGGGCACAAGCCCCGGCTTTCCGGTCTCGGGATTGATCCAACGGCCGGCCACCATGTCGTCGATCAGCGCGGTCCAGCGTTTCATTTTTCACCCTGCCGTTGGCTCGCAAATGGTCAACCGTATCCGCCGCGGCGCTTCACACATCTTCCCGCACCGCGTCATTTGTCACTGTCATCTGACATTTCTCCATCATGCTTGACAAATGTCAATCCATAGTGTCGTTTATTCGCACGCGGCAGCGGAGTGCTGGTATGGCGCGCAGCCAGGAACAACGACAAGAACAACGATTGGCGGGCCCCTCCCGCATCAAACGAAGCGAACTGGCGACACCGGCGGAGTTTGCCGGCGATCCGATCATCTGGGCGGCTTGGCTCTATTACGAGGAGCGCATGACGCAGGAAGAAGTAGCCGATCAATTGGGCGTGTCGCGCGCTTCGGTGGTGAATTTCCTGCAGGAAGCGCGTGACCGCAACGTCGTGACCATTGCTGTCGCATCCGAACACCTGCAGTCCGTGCGGATTGCGCGCACGCTCAGCGACCGCTTTGATCTCTCGAGCTGCGTCGTAGTGCCGGAGGATGGTGGCCGCATGCCGCCCTACGAGCGGGTTGGACGCGCGGGAGCGCGCCTGCTCGCCGACATTCTCGAACCCGACGACGTCCTCGGCGTATCCTGGGGCCGCACCGTGCTCTCGCTCTCGGCCGCACTCGCGGAAGCGCGCATGCCCGGCGTCAGCGTGGTGCAAATCGCCGGCAGCGCCATCGGCACCGCGGAATTCTCGCCAGAGCTCTGCACCTCGAACATCGCCTATCGGATCGGCGGCCGCTGCGTGAACCTCCATGCGCCCGGCATCGTTTCGCGGCCCGAGGTGAAGCGGCTGTTCATGCAGGAGCCGTCGCTGGTCGAGCAGTTCAAGCTGATCCGCTCCTGCACCAAGGTGCTGTTCGGCGTCACTGGTCTCGACTCCGCCAGCATGGCGTTACGCAGCGGATACATGACTCCGGAAAAGATGCGGCCCTATGTCAAGGGTGGCGCGATCGCGGTGATGTCCGGCCGTTTCCTCGATGCCGAAGGCCGGCCCGTACTAGGGCCGCTGGATGAACAGATGATCGGCCTCACCATTCCGGAAATCGCAAAGATCCCGGAGCGGATCTGCGTTGCCGCGGGGCCGGAGAAGATTCAAGCGATCAGGGCGATGTTGCGCGGTGGTCATGCCACCGTCCTGGTGACGGACGAACCGACGGCGCAAGCGCTGGTCGCGATGGAATAGGAGCGGACGCCGCCCGAAGGCGGATGCCGCTCTTTCGAGCAGAGCCGCAGAGCTCTGGACGATGATTGTGGGAGGACAGACGGATGAACAAGCCGCTTGTCGTGATTACCGGTGCAAGCTCCGGAATCGGCGCAGCCACGGCACGGATGTTCGCAAAGGCCGGCCACCCTCTGCTGCTGCTCGCACGCCGCATCGACCGCCTGCAAGCACTCGACCTGCCGAACGCGACCTGCCGCCAGCTCGACGTGCGCGACCGCCAAGCCTTCGTCGACGCGGTCACTGAAGCGGAAGCGACATACGGCCCGACCGACTGCCTGTTCAACAACGCCGGGATAGCCCGTCTCGGCGACATCACACGGCAAGATCCCGCCGAGTGGGACGAGACCATCGACATCAACATCAACGGCGTCATGAACGGTATTCATGCCGTGATGGGCGGCATGATCGGGCGCAAGCGCGGCACCATCATCAACATGAGTTCGATCGCCGGCCGCAAGGTCTATCCGGATCACACCGTGTATTGCGGCACGAAATACTTCGTCCACGGCATGTCGGACAGCCTTCGCGCGCACCTCGCGCCGCACGACGTCCGTGTCATCGTCATCTCCCCCGGCGTCATTGAAACCGAAGTCCTCGACCATGTCACCGATCAGACCACGCTCGCCAATTACAGAGCCAACAAGGTCCGCATCGGTGGCGGCATTTCCGCCGATCACGTCGCGGAGTGCATCCTGTTTGCCTATCAGATGCCGCAGAACGTGTTGATCCAGGAGATTTGCATCACTCCGACCCGGCAGGAGTATTGATGGACGGCATGGCGCAGCACGAGGACACCGCGATGACCGAGGCCGCCGTTGCCGTCTGGCCCGCGCGGCGTTTCGCTCTGCCGCGCTTTCTCACGTCGGAGCACCCGTTTCCGTGGCTGCTTCCGATGACGGCGATGCTGGTCATCTTCGGCATCTATCCCCTGCTCTACGCGATCTGGTTGTCGCTGCACCGGCGCAATCCGCTGATGCGAACCGAAGTGTTCAGCCCGGCCTGGAACTGGGGCAAGCTGATTGCCGACGAGCGGGTCTGGGGCGCCATCGGCCACACCTATCTCTATACCGGACTGGCATGCAGCCTCGAGCTCGCACTCGGCATGCTGATCGCTCTCCTGCTCGATTGCGAGCGCAGGGGTTACGGTCTTTTGCGCGCGCTGATGACGCTGCCGCTGGTGGTGCCGCCGGCGGCGGCCGGCATGATGTTCCTGCTGATGCTCGACGGCTCGTTCGGCGTGCTCAGCCGCACGCTTTACGCTCTCCACCTCTGGTCGCCCGCGCATCCCATTCTGGCGAGTTCCGGCAGCGCACTGTTTGGCGTGTTGCTCACCGATGTCTGGCAATGGACGCCGTTCATGGTGCTCATCATGCTCGCGGGCCTCCGCGCGCTGCCGAAGGAGCCTTACGAAGCAGCTGCGATCGACGGCGCCTCGCCGGTACAGGCCTTCTTCAAGCTGACCCTGCCGATGATGTCGCGCATCATTGCAATCGCGGTGCTGATCCGTGGCGTCGATCTCTTCAGGATCTACGACTACATCAAGGTGATGACCGACAGCGGCCCCGGCACCGCAACGGAGACGCTCACCTCTTACGCCGGAACGATCTACTTCAAGGAAGCCAATTTTCCCTATGCGTCCACGATCGCGCTGTTCACGCTGATCCTGGTCGTGATCACATCGACCGCCTTCATCAAGATCTTCAAGGTGAGGTTCTGATGCACGGCTCCTGGATCACACGTCGATTGCGCGATGTCACGGCGATCGTTGTCGTCGCATTGTTCATGTTCCCGCTGTTCTGGTGGGGGCTTACGTCGATCAAGCCGTCCTGGGCAATCTTCAACAAGGATCAGGTCGTCTTTTTCAATTTCACGCCGACGGCGATCAATTATGAAGTGACGCTGCTTGGCAAATCCCGCTCGGATGCCGCTACCGCCAAAGGCGACACGTTCGGCGTAGGCGGCGCCTCTTCCTACGATTCGCGCGAGACCATCGTCGCCTCCACCGTCGTCGCGGTCGGCTCGACGCTCTTGACCATCCTGCTCGGGGTGCCTGCCGCCTACGCGCTCTCGCGGATGCGCTTTCGCGGCCAGCAGGGCTTTCTCAACTGGGTGCTGTCGCAGCGCTTCATGCCGCCGATCGCGATCATCGTTCCGATCGTGTTCATGTTTCACTATCTCGCCCTCCTGGACACGCTGCTCGGCCTCATTCTGGTCGACACGTTGATGAACATCCCGATCTGCGTGCTTCTGATGAAGTCGTTTTTCGACGACGTCGCGCGGGACGTCGATGAAGCGGCGATGATCGATGGTGCCACCCGCTTTCAGATCTTCCACCGCATCATCCTTCCCCTGGTCAAGGGCGGCGTCGCGGCAACCGCCGTGCTCTGCTTCATCTTTTCCTGGACGGAATTCCTGCTGTCGCTGTTCCTGACCAGTTCGATCAGGACGCTGCCGGTGAAGATCTCGACCTTCGTGACCTCAACCGGCACCGAGTGGGGATTTATCGCCGCACTCGGCACGTCGGCGATGCTGCCAGGCTTCATCTTTATCTTGCTGGTGCAGCGACAGCTGGTCCGCGGCCTCACCCTCGGATCATTGAAGGACTAGAAAGCGAGCCACATTCACAATCAAAATCACTGGGAGGAAGACATGGGTTTCAAGGAGCACGACAAGCGGACGTTCATTATCGACTCTGCCAATGCGTTCACGGCGCGAACCATCTCCAAGCGCGAGTTCCTGCGCCGCATGGGCCTTGCCGGAATCGGCTTCTCGTCGTTCGGGCTCGGCATGCTCGGCGGGCACCGACGCGGCATGCGCGGCTTCAGCATCCCGGAGCAGGCCTATGCAGACGGCCTGCCGGACAGTCAGGCCAAATGGTTGAAGGAGGTCGGCAGCAAGTTCAAGGGCGCGAAGATCCGCTACACGTCCGAAGCGACGCCGCCGACCGTGGTGCTGAACCAGATCAAGAAGGAGTTCACGGATCCGACCGGCATCGAGGTCGAGATCGAGATCGTCCCGCTTGAGCAGGTGCTCGCCAAGGCGATGCAGGACGTCCAGGGCCAGCTCGGCACCTACGACATCTACTATCTCGACCAGTCGTGGGTGGCTGCCTTCGCGCAGGACTGCGTCGATCCCATGCAGTACTACAAGGACAAGCCCGAGCTGGCGATGCCGGATTTCGACTTCAGCGATTTCTGCCAGCCGCTCGTCGAAGGCGAGTCGCTGGTGGACGGCAAATGGATGGGCATTCCGTTCGACATCCCGATCTTCATCCTGATGTACCGCAAGGACCTGCTCGACAAGCACGGCATCAAGGTGCCGACGACCTATCCGGAATTTACCAGCGCCGTGAAGGCGATCACCGAAGCCGAAAAGGCCAGCGGCATCTTCGGGACCGGCTTGCAGGCGAAGTCCGGTCACTACTCGCTGGAGTGCGACTGGAGCCAGGCCGTATGGGGTCATGGCGGCTCGATCTTCGGCAAGGACAAGAAATTCTCCGGAAATGACGAGCAAGCCATCGCCGGCCTGAAGTGGTACCAGGAGCTTTTGAAGAATGCGCCGCCGAACTCCACGGCCTCGACATGGGACGGTCAATTCCAGATGATGCATTCGGGCCAGGTGGCAATGGTGCAGAGCTGGGACGAGTTCTTCCCGGGCCTCGATGCCGACGATTCCAAGGTGCGCGGCCTCTGGGAGCCGGCAAAGCCCCTCACTCCGATCGCGTTGCGCGCCCCGGCCGATTGCGGCTTCAACGAAAAGCCGAATGCGGGACACCAGGGCGGGTCTCCGATCGCGCTCTCGAAATACTCGAAGAACCGCGAGGCCGCCTGGATCTTCATGCAGTGGGCGACCTGCAAGGAGATCATGACCCGCTGTACGCTCGCCGGCGGCTTCGCCCCGACGCGCAACTCCTGCTTCGAGGACCCGCGGGTCAAGGCGAAGGCCAAGGTGATGGCCGGTACGACGCGTCACCTCGACGTGGTGAAATGGACGATCAACAACGTGATCGCCACCGAGCCCCACTTCCCGCTCTGGATCGGCTACTCCACCAACGAGCTGCCGACCGAGATCGGCAAGCTGCTCACCGGTCAGGACTATGGCGGCGATCCCAAGAAGTGCATGGACGCGGTCGCCAAGATCATCGACGGCAAAACCAAGGATGCAGGCCTGCTCTGATCCGTCGGTGGCCGCTCAAACGGAGGGGCGCTCGCTCCTCCGTTCATTTCTCCTGGTGTCATCCTAAGCATCCATGTCGCGAGATCTCGTCATCGGCATCGACTCTTCCACCTCGGCAACCAAGGCAATCGCCTGGGATGCCGAGGGCCGCGCAGTTGCCGAGGGCCGCGTCGCGATCGCCATGAGCAACCCGTTGCCTGGCTATTTCGAGCAATCTCCGACCGAATGGTGGAGCTCGACCGCGGGCGCGCTGAAACAATTGACGGCGAAAATCGAAGCTTCGCGCGTCGCCGCGATCGGCATCTCCAATCAGCGCGAGACTTTCGGCTTCTTCACCGGCGACGGCAAGCCGCTTCGCCCGGGCATGGTCTGGCTCGACGAACGGGCCAAGCTGCAGCAACGCCGCTTTGGCGAGCGTTTCGGTGCCGAACAGGTGCACGCGATTTCCGGCAAGCCGATGGACTTGCTGCCGCCGATCTATCGCATGATCTGGACGCGCGAGAACGAGCCTGACGTCTTCGCGCGCGCCGAGCGCATCACCGAAGTTCACGGCTATCTTACGTTCCAGCTCACGGGCAATTGGATCACCTCCACCGCTTCGGCCGATCCCATGGGGGCGCTCGACATGCGCGAGCATGAGTGGTCGGCGAAGATCCTCGATGCGATCGGCGTGCCGCGCGAGAAAATGCTCGACCTGGTCGCGCCCGGTATCCAGACCGGTGCGCTG
>JBLMWS010000011.1:0-14808 GCA_050257355.1 Gemmatimonas sp. | reverse complement strand
CTGATGGGCAAGACGTGATGCGGCGTTTCATCTGGCTCTTGGTGTTGTTGGTCCTGATATCAGCCTATCCGCTGGTGTTTTCGACGCCGTTTCAGCAGCGCCTCGGCGCGCTGGTGCTGCTCTATGCGATCGCGGCATCGAGCTGGAACATCGTCGGCGGTTATGCCGGCCAGGTCTCGGTCGGCCATGTCGTCTTCTTCGGTTGCGGCGCCTACGCCGCGATGGGCGCCTATACGCATTTCGGGCTTTCGCCGTTGGTCGGCATTCCCGCCGGGATCGTGCTCGCCGTCGGCATTGCCGCCATCGTCGGCGTGCCGACGCTGCGGCTGTCCGGGCACTATTTCAGCATGGCGACCATCGCGGTCGCCGAATTGCTCCGCCTGGTGGTCACCAATACCACTTATCTCGGCGCTGCCGTGGGCTTGAGCGGCCCTGCCGTGCCGCGCAACATCTTCGACATGTCCTTCATTTCGGCGTTGCCCTATTATTACGTTTTCCTGGCCGTGCTCGCAGCGACGCTCGCCATCACCTGGTGGATGACAAACAGCCGGATGGGCTTTTACCTGCGCGCGATCAGGGACTCCGAACGCGCCGCGCGCGCGCTCGGCGTGCCCACCAGCCGCACCAAATTGTACGCTTTCATGCTGAGCGCAGGGCTGACCAGCGTTGCCGGCGCACTCTATGCCATGATGTTCGGCTTCGTCGATCCGGACTCCGGGCTCGGCCTCCTGATCTCCGTCAAGATCCTGATCATGGCCGCGCTGGGCGGAGCCGGCCTGCTGTTCGGACCGTTGGTCGGTGCCGCCATCCTGGTGCCGCTGGAGGAGATTTCCAACAACCTGCTCGGCGGGCAGGGTGCCGGGCTGACCTTCGTGGTCTATGGCGCGATCATCGTCCTGATCGCGCGCTTTCAACCGGGCGGCATTCTGACGCTGGTCAAGCGGGAGCTGGAGCGGCGCGGCAGGTCGCCGGCCAAGGACGGGACATTCGCGACGGGGGCGAGCCATGCTCCTTGAGGCGCGCGGTCTCACCAGGACCTTCGGCACGTTCAAGGCTGTCGATGCGGCGGACATGATGCTGGAGCAGGGGGACATCCTCGGCCTGATTGGGCCCAACGGCGCAGGCAAATCCACCTTTTTTAACTGTCTCACCGGGGATCTCGCGGCGACGTCGGGCAGGGTGCTGTTCGAGGGGCGCGACATCACCGGCTTCTCTCCAGAAGTGCGGGCGCAATTGGGACTCGCGCGTACCTTCCAGGTGCCTCAGACCTTCGAAGGCATGACGGTGCTGGAGAATGTGATGATCGGCGCGTTCCTGCGCGCCCCGCATCGCGCCGAGGCCGAGAAAAAGGCGCGCGCTGTGCTCGATCGCGTCGGCATGAACCGCCTTGCCGATTCGCCTGCGCGTTCGCTCGGCACCCCCGGCCGGAAGCGCCTGGAGATCGCCCGTGCCTTGGCAACCGAGCCGAAAGTGCTGCTACTCGATGAAGCGATGGCAGGATTGACCCAGCGCGAGGTGCAACTCGCGATCGATCTGGTGCGCGACATTCACGGCTCCGGCGTCACGCTCGTCATCGTCGAGCACATCATGGAAGTGATCATGGCCTTGGCGAGCCGTGTCATGGTGTTTCACCAGGGACGGGAGATCGCGCGCGGATCGCCCCGCGAGGTCACCAGCAATCCGGACGTGATCGCGGCCTATCTCGGCACGCGCGCCGCCAAGGCTGCCGCCGGCCATACCCCGATCGAGCTGATGGGCGGGCCGGTGACATGAGCCCAGCCTTGCTCAAGGTCGAGCACGTCGAGGTTCGCTACGGTGATCTGATCGGGGTGTCCGACGTGTCGCTCGAAGTCCCCGAAGGCAGCGTGGTTGCGCTGCTCGGCTCCAACGGTGGTGGCAAGACGACGACGTTGAATGCGATCGCCGGCCTGATCCCCGTGCACGCCGGTTCGATCACCTTTCGTGGCGATGAGATCGGTGGTCAAAGCGCGTTCGCGATCGTGCGCAAGGGGCTGGCGCTGTCGCCGGAGGGCTGGCGGCTGTTCGTACAGCAGAGCGTTGAGAACAATCTTCTGCTCGGTGCGACGCCGCTCGCCGACAAGTCGCGCAAAGCCGGGTTGCTCGAGCGCGTCTATGAGATCTTTCCGAGACTGAAGGAGCGCCGCAATCAGCGCGCCGGCACCATGTCCGGCGGCGAGCGGCAGATGCTCGCGGTCGGCCGTGCGCTGATGAGCGATCCGAAACTCCTGATGCTGGACGAGCCTTCGCTCGGGCTTGCGCCGGCCGTGGTGGAATCGATGTACGAGACGTTCGGCCGGCTGCACCGGGAAGGGCTGACCATCCTCCTGGCCGAGCAATCGATCGAGCTGGCGCTGGAAGTCTCCGATTTCGCCACCGTGTTGCAGGTGGGCAAGAGCGTCTTGTCCGGCACGGCCGCGGCCCTCGCGCAAGATCCGCAGGTGCAGCGCGCCTACCTTGGCTCCGCCTAAGGTTTGCGTGTTCGAGGAGCGGAGCTGCTTTCGGCCTGCAGCAGCTGCAGAAGGCATGAGCCGAGCCGCCGCTCCATCTCGTCATTGCGGATCGACACCGGGCCGGGATCATTGAGGATCGCGTTGACGAGCGTCCCCAGCACCACCTGAAAGCCGAAGCCGATGGCCCTGGTCTTGGCGGCCTTGGCACCTTTGCCCATGGCAGGCAGCAGCAGGGGCGTCGCGGCCTGCGTGGCAGTACGCGCCAGATCTTTGAACGGCGTCCATTTGTTCGGCCGCGTATCGGCGTGCTGAAGTGCGGCACGCAGCACCCCCTCGTGATTGCGCATCCACGCCGTGACGCCGCGCACCAGCAGGGGGCAGAGTTCGGCTAGACCCGCGCCGCGGGACGGTGCGGTTGCGGTCAACCGCGACAATCCGCGTTCGCCGTCCCGCACGGTCAGCGCCATCAGCGCATTGAAATACGCTTCCTTGCTCTCGAACCGGCTGTAGAAGGCGCCGACGGTTGCGCCGACCTTCTTGCAGAGTGCCTCGATCGACAGCTCGGCGAGGCCGTGCGTCCGCAACAGCTCCGCGCCCGCCTCGAGCAGCGCCGCCGTGGTCTCGCGGCTGCGCTGCTGCCGCGAGGGCGTCACCCCGGGAAGATCGACGTCATCGGTTCGAACCGGCATCTGCGCTTGCATTCCGCTATAATCATAATGATAATTCGGATTATTGTTTTGTGCAACCGGCATGTTACCGCAACAAGTGGCTGCGGATCAGCCGCGACCTCAAGCAAGGGAGGCAGGGATGAGCGCTAGCGACGCAGCGAGCTTCGGCGGTCTGATCGGCAAGACCATCGCCAGCTCCAGACCCTGGTGGCCGGAGGCGAAGAAGCCGCCGGCCGGCGCCCCCAATATGCTCGTCGTATTGTTCGACGATGTCGGTTTCTCGGATTTCGGCTGCTACGGGTCGCGGATCAAAACGCCGACTATCGATCGGCTCGCCGCCGAAGGCCTGCGCTATTCAGGCTTCCACACTACGGCGATGTGCTCGACGACGCGTGCGGCGCTGCTCACCGGACGCAATCATCATTCCGTGGGTGTCGGCTGCCTCGCCAATTTCGATAGCGGCTATCCAGGCTACCGCGGCAAGATCGCGCGCGAGGCGGGAACGGTGGCGGAGATGCTGCGCGAGCACGGCTATCGCAACTACATGATCGGCAAATGGCATGTGACCCCGCTGACCGAAAGCGGCGCGACGGGCCCGTTCGACGGCTGGCCGCTGGGCCGGGGCTTCGATCGCTTCTATGGCTTCCTTGATGCCGAGACCGACCAATATGCACCGGAGCTCGTCTCCGACAACACGCCCATCGATCCGCCCGGCAATTTCGCCAGCGGCTATCACCTCACCGCGGACCTGGTCGATCAGGCGATCCGCTTCATCGGTGACCACATCGCCGACAAACCGGATCTGCCGTGGCTGACCTGGCTGGCCTTCGGTGCCTGCCATGCACCGCATCAGGCGCCGTTCGACATCATCAGGGGATACGACGCTCTGTTCGAACACGGCTGGGACATCGAGCGCGAGCAGCGGCTGGCGCGGCAGAAGGCGATGGGACTGGTGCCGGCGGACACCAGACTGCCGCCACGCAACGACGGCGTGAAAGCCTGGGACGAGCATTCCGCCGACGAGAGGCGCGTGTTCACGCGCCTGCAGTCGGCCTATGCCGGCATGCTGGACCATGCCGACCGGCATCTGGAACGGCTGATCGCCTTCCTGGAAACGGCGGGCGTGCGCGACGACACGCTGGTCATCGTGATGTCGGACAACGGCGCCAGCCAGGAGGGCGGCCCGCTCGGCTTCATCAATGCGATGGGGCCGTATAATTTCCGGCCCGAGCCGATCGCGGAGAAGCTGCGTCGGATCGACGACATCGGCGGTCCCGATACGCATTCCAATTTTCCGCATGGCTGGGCGATGGCCGCCAACACACCGCTACGCCGCTACAAGCAGAACACGCACGGCGGCGGCATCCGCGATCCCTTCGTGATGAGTTGGCCCAAACGAATCGCAGCGCGTGGCGAACTGCGCCACCAGTTCGTGCATGCCTGCGACCTGGTGCCGACCCTGTTGGAGTTGATTGGCATCAGGGCGCCCGCGACCATTGCGGGTTGTCCGCAAATGCCGATCGAGGGCGAGAGCTTTGCGCGCTCGATCTTCGAGCCTTCCGCGCCGGCGAGATCGTCGCCGCAATATTTCGAGATGTTCGGTCATCGCGGGCTCTGGCATGCGGGGTGGAAGGCGGTCGCCTACCACCCGCCCGGCACGCCGTTCGAGAATGACAAGTGGGAACTGTTTCATCTCGATCGCGACTTTTCCGAAGTCGACGATCTCGCCGGCTCGAAGCCGGAGCGCCTCGCCGCGCTGATCGAACGATGGTGGCGCGAGGCCGAAGCGCATCAGGTGCTGCCGCTCGACGACCGCTTCGGTCCGCGCTTTGCCGAGAACGCGGCGCGCTTTCACGGTGCCCGCCGCCATTTCACCTTCCACGCCGGCATGGGACATGTGCCGACCGACGTTGCGCCCGACGTGCGCAGCCGCAGCTACCTCATCGAAGCCGACGTCGAGATCGCGGAGGCGGGCGCCGAGGGCGTCCTCATCGCGCATGGTGATGCCACCTCAGGCTATAGCCTTTACGTCAAGGATGGTCATCTCGTGCATGATCTCAACATCGGTGGTGGGCACGAGATCGTCAGGTCCGCTTCCAGGATCGCGCCCGGCGCGCGCCGGCTTGGCGTCCGGGTCGAGCGGCTCGTCCGGGAGGCGGAACCGGCCAAGGGCGCCCGCACCGGCGAAAGCCGGTACACTCTGCTGATCGACGGCGAGCCGGCGGGTTCGCTGAACACGCAGGTTGCATTCCACAATCTGATTTCTTGGTCGGGACTCGACATCGGCCGCGACCGCGGCAGCCCGGTCTCGCATTACGCCGCGCCGTTCGAATTTACCGGCAAGCTGCGGAAGGTGACGGTCGTCATGGATGACGACCAGACGCTGGACGGGACCGCGGTGGGCAACGCGCAGATGGCGCGGCAGTAAACCGAGCTACTCGGCGGCCTGTTTCACCGAGCCGTGCTCGTCGACGCGTTCGCCATCCACATCGGAGCGGCCCCAATTGGCGAATGCGTTGGAGAGCTTGTCGAGATAGAGGTAGATCACCGGGGTGGTGAACAGCGTCAGCGCCTGGCTCACGAGCAGGCCGCCCACCATGGCATAGCCGAGCGGCTGGCGGATCTCCGAGCCCGTACCGGTGCCGAGCATCAGCGGCACGCCGCCGAGCAGCGCCGCCATGGTCGTCATCATGATGGGGCGAAAGCGCAGCAGCGCCGCTTGCCGGATCGACTGCTCCGAGGTCATGTGCTGGTCGCGTTCCGCGGCGATCGCGAAGTCGACCATCATGATGCCGTTCTTCTTCACGATGCCGATCAGCAGGATGATGCCGATCAGCGCGATCAGGCTGAAATCGTAGCCGAACGCCATCAGGATCGCGAGTGCGCCGACGCCGGCCGAGGGCAGGGTGGACAGAATCGTGATCGGATGGATGTAGCTCTCGTAGAGAATGCCGAGGATCAGGTAGACCACGACCAGCGCGGCAAGGATCAACAGCGGCACCGTACTCAGCGATTGCTGGAAGGCCTGCGCGGTGCCCTGGAAGCTCGAATTGAGGGTCGCCGGCGCGCCGAGATCGGCCATCGCCTTCTGCACCGCCTGCGTCGCCTGCCCAAGTGCGACGCCCTGGGCGAGGTTGAAACTGATGGTGATCGCCGGGAACTGACCCTGGTGACTGATCGACAGCGGCCGCACCGGCACGCTGGTCCAGCTGGCGAAGGTCGACAGCGGCACCTGATCGCCGGTCAGCGGCGATTTGACGTAGATTTTGTCCAGCGTGTCGATCTTGCCCTGCAATTGCGGCAGGATCTCCAGGATCACATGGTAACTGTTGAGCTGGGTGAAATATTGCGTGACCTGGCGCTGGCCGAACGCGTCGTACAGCGTGTCGTCGATGAGCTGCGGGGTGATGCCGTAACGCGAGGCGGTATCACGGTTGATGTTGAGAGTGAGCGTCGTGCCGTTGGCCTGCTGGTCGGTGGCGACGTCGCGCAGTTCCGGCAGCGTCCGCATCTTCGCCAGAATCCTCGGCGCCCATTCGTTGAGCTCCGCGAGATTGGCGTCCTGCAACGTGAATTCGAACTGCGTGCGCGTCGGCCGCCCGCCGAGGCGCACGTCCTGCGCCGCCTGCATATAGAGACGGGCGCCCTCGACCTTCTCGAGCTTGGGACGCAGGCGGGCGATGATCTGCTGGGCAGTGACGTCGCGCTCGTCGCGCGGCTTCAAGGTGATGAACAGGTTGCCGTTATTGCCGGCGCGCCCGCTGCCGCCGATCGCCATGGCGACGCTGGCGACCGCCGGATCGTGCATGACGATGTTGCTGAGCTCCACCTGCTTCTGTTGCATCTCCTTGAACGAAATGTCCTGCGACGCCTCCGAGGTGGCGGTGATCAGGCCGTTGTCCTGCTGCGGAAAGAAGCCCTTGGGAATGATCATGAAGAGATAGATCGACAGCGCAAGGGTCGCGAAGAAAATCACCAGCGTGACCCGCCGCCAGTTCAGCGCCAGATCGAGGCCGCGTTCATAGGCGCGCAGCATGGCGTCGAAGGCACGCTCGCTCCACTGATAGAACCGGCCGTGCGTCACCTCGCCATGGCCTCGCAGGAAACGCGAGGCCATCATCGGCGTCAGCGTGAGCGACACCGCCATCGATACGAAGATCGTCATGGCCAGCACCACCGCGAACTCGCGGAACAGCCGCCCGATGATGCCGCCCATCAGCAACAGCGGAATGAGCACCGCGACCAGCGAGATGCTGATCGACACGATGGTGAAGCCGATCTCGCCCGCGCCCTTGAAGGCGGCAGCCATGGGGCTTTCGCCCTCCTCGATGTAGCGCGAGATGTTTTCCAGCATCACGATGGCGTCGTCGACGACGAAGCCGACCGCGATCGTCAGTGCCATCAGCGACAGATTGTCCAGCGTGTAGCCGAATACCCACATCAGGGCGCAGGCGCCCAACAGGGCCAAGGGCACGGTGACCGCCGGGATCACCGTCGCCCAGAAGCTGCGCAGGAAGATGAAGATCACCATTACGACCAGTGCGACGGTGAGCAGCAGGGTGAATTGGACGTCCGTCACGGCGGCGCGGATGGTCTGCGTGCGGTCGCTCATCAGCTGGACCTTCATCGCCGGCGGTATGGTGGCGATCAGCCGCGGCAATGTCGCCTTGATCTTGTCGACGGTGTCGATGACGTTGGCGCCCGGCTGCTTGAACACCACCAGGAACACGCCGCGCTTGCCATTGGCCCAGGCGGCCTGCTTGGCGTCCTCCGGACCGGTGACGGCGCGGCCGATGTCGCGAATGCGCAAGGGTCCGCCGTTGCGGCAGGCGATGATGACGTCGTTCCAGTCCTTGGAATTCAAGAGCTGGTCGTTGGCGTAGATGGTATAGGCGCGCTTGTCCCCGTCGATATTGCCTTTGGGACTGTCGACCGTCGTCACCGCGATCTGGTTGCGGACGTCTTCCAGCGACAGGCCTTTGGCGACCAGCTTGGCAGGATCGACCTGGATGCGGATCGCCGGTTTCTGCTGGCCGCCGATGATGACCTGCGCCACCCCGGAAATCTGGCTGATCTGCTGGGCGAGCTGGGTGTCGGCCGCGTCGCTGACCGTGGTCAGGGGCAGCGTGTCCGACGTCACCGACAGGATCAGGATCGGCGAATCCGCAGGATTGACCTTGCGGTAGGTCGGCGGCGAAGGCAGGTTTTTGGGCAATTGACCGCTGGCCGCGTTGATGGCGCCCTGAACGTCATTGGCGGCGCCATCGATGTTGCGGTTGAGGTCGAACTGAATGGTGACGGCGGCCGTACCCAGATAGCTGGTCGAGGTCATCTGGGCGATGCCGGGAATCTGCGCGAACTGCCGCTCCAAGGGCTGCGCCACCGAGGTGGCCATGGTCTCGGGGCTGGCGCCCGGAAGCGTTGCGGTGACCTGAATGGTCGGAAAATCCACCTGCGGCAGGGGAGCGACGGGAAGCAGCGGGTAGGCCACCAGGCCGACAAACAGAATCCCCGCCATCAGCAGCGAGGTGCCGATGGGATAGCGAATGAAAGGTGCCGAAATTCCGCCGCCGTTCATTCCGGCTGAACCTTGTTCGCAGCTGTATCGCTGCTCGCGACCGCGGTGGAGACGAGCGAGCCCGGCTGGACCTTGAATTGCCCGCCCGTGATCACCTGCTCTCCGGGCGTGAGGCCCTCATCGATCACCGAGCGGCCGTCGATGGAGTAGCTGACCTTCACCTTGTGCAGCTGGGCTTTGTTGTCCTTGCCCACGGTGTAGGCATAAAGGCCGCTGGTCGAGTGCTGGACCGCGTCATCAGGAACGACGGTCGCATCTTTCAAGGTCTTCACCAAAAGCCGCGTCGAAACCGATTGGCCGGGCCACAGCGCGTGGTCCTTGTTGTCGAACACCGCCTTCAGTCGAATGGTCCCGCTGGTCGTATCGACCTGGTTGTTGATGACGGCGAGCTTGCCCTGCGCTAGCACTTTCTTGCCGTCGGTCGTGATGGCGATCACCTTCAACGGGCTCACCGCCTGGGCCTCGCTGATATAAGGAAGTTGTTCTTCCGGGGCGGTGAAGATGACCGCGATCGGCTCGACCTGGGCAATGCTGACGATTCCGGTCTGGGTCGCCGCATTGACGATGTTGCCAATGTCGACCTGGCGCAAGCCCACCACGCCCGAGATCGGCGCCTTGACCTGGGTGTAATCGAGCTGGGTCTGCGCGTTCTTGATCGCGGCATCGTCGGCGGCGATCTGTGCAGTCAGCTGCGCAACGGTCGAGCGCTGGGTGTCGAGCTGCTGGCGCGTGGCGAATTCGCCGAGCTTGGTGTAGCGCTGCAGATCGAGATTGGCGTTGGCGAGATTGGCCTCGTCCTGCTGCTTCTTGGCCTTGGCCTGGTCGAGCGTCGCCTGGTACGGCCGCGGATCGATCTCGGCCAACAGGTCTCCCTGCTTGACCATCTGACCCTCTTGGAACCCGATCTTGTCGATCTGTCCATCGACGCGGGTGCGTACCTGAACGGTGTTAAAGCCCTGAACCGTGCCGAGCCCGGTAAAATAGACGGGGAAATCGGCTTTCTCGACCGGTGTAATGGTAACGGGAACGGGGTGAGGGCGCGCAGCAGCCGCCTCCTGGGCGGCCTTCGTCGCTTCAAGCGTCCGATAATGCTGCCATCCGAGGTAACTGATGCCGCCGACCGCTGCCAGCAGCAGCACCCACCCGATCGTCCGCGCCTTCTTCATGCCGGCCCATACGCTGAAAGGATAAGAATAATGGGTCTTCCAAACCGTTCCCGATAGAGCCAGATATAGTATGCGTGCACTTTATGTGTAAACACACTAAGGCTTGAGAATCTTAAACAATTCGCAATCTAGGGACGGCCGGAGCCATGTCGCTTGACCTGAAACGTCAGCTCGTTTCGCAGCTTGTCGAAAGCTCGCGGCTCCTGCGCAATTATATCGATAATCGCGCCAAAGCGAACGGGACCACGCGCGCGCAATGGATCGTGCTGTTTCGGCTGCGTCAGCAGGAGGGGCTGTCGCAGGTCGATCTCGCCGAGGTTCTCGAATTGCAGCCGATCTCGCTGGTGCGGCTGCTCGACCGTCTCGTCGAGCATGGTTTGCTCGAGCGGCGGCACGATCCCAAGGACCGGCGCGCCAACCGTCTATTCCTGACGCCGCGCGGCCGCCAGCTCGTTGATGAGCTCGACAGCCTGCGCGACGAAATTGCAACCGATGTCCTGGCGGCCGTCTCGGATGAAGCAATCGAAACGAGCCTGACCACGCTGCGCGACATCAAGGAGCGCATCAAGGCGCTGTCCGATTCGTCGGGCGACGTTGCGGCAAAGTAGCGCTGCCGAACCTGCGCGTCCTGTCGAGCGTCCGCAGATTCCGATCGGCGCGACCGCGTGCGACTGCGACATGATCGCGCGATGGCACGCGAGAACAGCGATCCAATTTAGAACAAATTCAAACAGGCTCCGCGTTCATTGTAAGCCACCTGTGCGTCGGTCATATCTCGGCTGCGGCAAATGCGCGGAGCCTTGGATGGACGAGTTGAACGGAAAGATGATCGCGTGCCAGATCCTGGTCACGGGTTTGATCGCGCGGGTGGCCAACGAGACGCGCGATCCCTTGCGCTTTCTCACCGATTTTCGCGACGAAATCAAAGCGGTGGTGAAAGGTGTCAACATCGCAGGCACCAACGACGCCGAGCGCGTGCGGCTCATCGCGCAGCAGACCGTCGATGAGCTCTTCTCCCTGATGAAGCCGCCAAGCAGCGATTAAAGCGCGGGAAGTTTTGGCGGTCTCTTTAGAACGCTTAAAAACCTGTGTCTTAGAACCATTTCAAACGACGAATTAGAATCGCTTTGATCTGGACGTATTCAAGTGTCTTGGCGCCCTGATCGCGTTGACCACGAAATTCCTGCTCGGTACCAAAGTGCGATCGCGCAAGCCTTAAGTTTGCGCATTGTCGAAATACGGGAAGTCGTGGGGCGCGTGGCACTATGGGGCAGATGATTGCACCGCGATCGTTGCGGTCGTTGGCAACGGTCAATGTGGCGGGTGAAAATGTCGATAGCGGTTCGGGGAAGAAAGTCTCGGCCGTGGCGGGGCTGATCGCGGTGGCCTCGGTCTCCGGCGCCGAGGCGCAGCAATCCAATTTGCCGCCGGTGACCGTTGATGCACCGGTCGCGCGTCCGCGGCCCGCCGCCGCAAAGCCGTCGCAAGAGCAGATCCGTGCGCGCAACGCGCTGCGCCGCGCGGCGCGCCAACAGCAGCGCGTCGCCGCCGTGCCGTTCCCGAATGCCGGTGGCCTGCCGCCCGACCGCGACCCCTATGCCGATCCGGCCGCGCCCTACAAGGTCGACCATCTGCAGGCCTCGGGCAAATTTCCCGAGCCGCTCTTGAACACGCCGAAGACGGTCACGGTGCTCAGCAAGGAGGTGCTCGAAGACAAGAACGCCACCAATCTCAAGCAGGCGGTGTTGAGCACGGCCGGCGTAACGCTCGGGACCGGGGAGGGCGGCAACGCCTTCGGCGACCGCTTCTTCATTCGCGGTTTCGATGCACGAAACGACATCTTCATCGATGGCGTGCGCGATTCCGGCGTCAGCGTGCGCGAGAACTTCTTCACAGAACAGGTCGAGATCCTGCGCGGACCCGGCTCTTCCTTTGCCGGCCGCGGCACGACGGGCGGCGCCATCAACATCGTGACCAAGCAGGCGAACACCGAAAAGAGCTTCTACAACATGGACACGACGTTCGGCACCGACAAGACCAAACGGGTCGTGCTCGACGTCAATCAGGTGATCAGTCCGACCTTTGCAGTGCGGGCGGGCGGCCTGTTCCAGGATGCTGGGATCGCCGGCCGCAGTTACGTGACCGACGATCGCGGCGGCGGTTTCGTCGCGGCCAAGTGGACGCCGGCCGACGCGGTGAAGGTCACCGCGGATTATATCCACACCGACATCCACGGCTTGCCGGATTTCGGCGTGCCCTACTACCGGCCGAGCACGGCCAGCACCGCCGGTGGTCCGTTCCCGGACTATGGCGCCAATCGCAACAATTTCTACGGCTTTGCGAACCGCGATTTCTTCCAGGTTCGCCAGGACATCGGCACCATCAATACGGAGGTGCAGGTCACTCCCGACCTCACCATCAGCGACAAGATGAGGGCGTCGCGCTCGACGTTGAATTATATCGGCACCATTCCGGAGTCGCCGGTTCTCGCCAACCCGTTATCTGCATCGACGCTGAGCGCCAACCCGCAAAGCCGCTACCAGCCGACGCAGGTGCTCGCCAACCAGACGGAAGCGACTTACAAGTTCAACACGGATGGCTGGCATCATACGGCGCTCGGCGGTGTGGAAGTCTCCCGCGAGACGTCCAGCATCGACAAGTATGCCGGATTGAGTTCTGAGGCGCTGCCGGGCGGCTTCAGCGGAGCCGGCTCCTTGAAGGGCGTTAGTGTCTTCGATCCGCAGTACACGATGCTGCCGTTCAATGGAACGCCGGCACTGACGGGATTTCCGAGCAAGATCGGCATCGACACCAGGAGCGTCTACCTGCTCGATTCCGCCAATTACAATGATTTCGTTATTTTGAACGGCGGCATTCGCTACGACGACTACAGCATCGCGACCTCCGGTTATGGCACCGTGAATGGCGTCGCGAACGTATTTGGATCGCAATCCGCCGATTTCGGCTTGCCCAATTTCAACCTGGGTCTGACGATCAAGCCGCTGCCGATCACCAGCGTCTATGTTGCTTACGCCACCTCGTCGGATCCCGTAGGTTCCGAATTTGACGGCACCAGTTCGACCTATGGTGGCCTGGCGCCGGTACTTAACGGCAACAGCAACCAGATCTTCGGGCCGGAGAAGAACACGGCAATCGAGATTGGCAACAAGTGGGAATTGTTCGACCGCCATCTGCTGGTGAGCGGGGCGCTGTTCCAGACCGAGAAGGAGAACGCGCGCGAGTCGCAGAACGTCACCGCCGCTACCGCGACAGCCAGTTGTCCCTATCCGGCGGGCACGATCGGAACGGTGTCCTGCATCTCGGCCGGCGCAGCCTACCGCATCCGGGGCGTCGATCTCGAGGTCGGCGGCAAGATCACCGACAAATGGAGCGTGTTCGGTGGGCTGGTGCTGATGCAGTCGGAGGTGACGAAATCGCTGGTGCCGCCGGCCAACAAGACGCTTTACACGACCAATGTCGGCCTGCCGCTCGCCAATGTCGCGCACCAATCCTTCAGCCTGTTGTCGAAATATCAGCTCAACGACATGTGGGAGATCGGCGGTCAGGCGGTGTACCGCTCGAAAATGTACGGCGGCACCTTGCTCGCCGCCAATCAGGGCACGTCATTGCCGAGCTACTGGCGCTTTGATGCGTTCGCCGAAGCGAAGATCGACAAGCACTGGACCGCGAAGCTGTTCGTCAACAACATCTTCAACAAGCTCTATTACGATGCGTTCTACCAAAGCGCGGCGCCGTTCGTGCTGGAAGCACCCGGCCGCGCGGCCTATGTCGTCATCTCGGCGCGGTACTGACGGCCATGCTCATCTGCATTTCCAACGTGCTGAGCAAGGCCGAGGTGGCGGATTTCCGTCGCATCATGGACGCGTCGGCCTGGGAGGACGGTCGCTCCACGGCCGGCGCGCAATCGGCGCTGGTCAAGCGCAACGAACAATTGCCGCCCGACAGCGAACTGGCGCGCAAGCTCGGCAATCGCGTCATTTCGGCACTGACCGCCAACCCGCGCTTTCTTTCGGCCGCAGTCCCGCAGCATATCTTTCCGCCGCTGTTCAATCGCTACACCGGCGATGGCGGCCATCATTTCGGCATCCATGTCGACAACGCCGTGCGCGGCGATCGTCTCACCGGTTTGCGCATTCGCACCGACCTGTCGGTGACGCTGTTTCTCTCCGAACCGGAGGAATATGACGGCGGTGAACTGGTGATCGAGGATCTCTACGGCTCGCACGAGGTCAAGCTGCCTGCCGGCGACCTCGTGCTCTATCCGGCCTCGAGCCTGCACATGGTCACGCCGGTCACGCGCGGGTCGCGGGTCGCATCGTTCTTCTGGCTGCAGAGCATGATCCGCGATGCCCACGCCCGCAGCATGATCTTCGACCTCGATACCGCGATCCAGGCCCTGGCAGGGCGTCTCGGACGCGATGATGCTGAAACTGTCAAGCTGACCGGAATCTATCATAACCTCATCCGCTATTGGGCTGAGGTCTGAGCATTCTTGAAGCCGGCATGACACGGCACGGCCGTTCGTTGACGAAGCGAGTTCGTCACCTGCTCGTAATTTAGATTCGCTCTCAAACGCGTCCTTTGCTCTTGAAGGCGCGGGGTAAAGCGGCCTAACGACAGGCCTCGCTTGTCGGAGACCGTGCGGCAATGACTGGAAGAATTCTTAAACTGGTGGCCGCACTCGCAATCCTGTCGCAGGCATCGCTTGGATACGCGCAGCAGCCCGCGCAGACGCAGCAACAGCCCGCTTTGACCGGTCAACCGCTCGTGCAAGGTGGCGCTACTCCAGTGCAAGCACCGGCCGCTGCGGTTGACGCGCGGGATACGGCAAGATCGCTGAAGCCGTCGCTGGCCGTGCCGCACGAATTGTCGCCGTGGTCGATGTTCTTGTCGGCCGACATCCT
>JBLMWS010000010.1:0-19085 GCA_050257355.1 Gemmatimonas sp. | reverse complement strand
CGCTCGATCTCGTCGATCCTCGCGACGTCGAAGATGGCCTCGCGCGCCTTGTGCCAGACCGTCTTGGCGGCCTCCTTCGGGATCACTCCGATGTCGGCCAGCGCGTCCGCCGCATGCGCCTCGATCTCGAACCAGATCTTGAAGCGCGTCTGCGCCTCCCAGATCGCGGCCATTTCCGGGCGGGTGTAGCGGGGGATCATCGATGAGGACTCCGAAGGCGGGGCGGGGACTGGGGAGAGGTCCCGGCCAAAGTTTTTTACGCCGCGCTTTAACAGATTGCGGCTGCGGAAACCACCGCTACGAGTTCTTCGGAGTGGAAAACTGCCCGCCGGGGGCTGCCTTAGGGGCTGGTCAGGCCGCACTCGGCGGCGAGGCGCACCAGTTGGGCGTCGGTGCGCATGCCGGTCTTGGCCTTGATCAGGTAGTGGTAGTTCTGCACGGTCTTCAGGCTGAGGTTCAGGTTGGCGGCGATCTCTTCCGTGGTCGCGCCGGCCGCCAGCTGCTTGAGGATCTCGATCTCGCGCTCGGCGAGCTGCTCCAATAGGGATGCCGCCGGCGTCAGGCTTTCCAGCGCAAGCGTCTGCGCGACGTCGTCGCTCATGGCGCGTTCGCCGCGGGCGACCGAGCGGATCGCCCTGATCAGCACCGCCGGCTCGCTGCTCTTGGTGACATAGCCGGCGGCCCCGGCGTTGAAGGCGGCCTTCACCAGCGGCGCCTCGCTGTGCATGCTGAAGACGAGAATGCGGGCGCGCGCGCCGCGCATACGGATGTTCCTGATCGCCTCGAGCCCGCTCGCCCCCGGCATCGAGATGTCCATCACCACGATATCGGGCGCATGCGTCTTGAAGGCGGCATAGGCGTCCGCGGCGTTGTCGGCTTCCGCGATCACCTGGAAATCGCTCTGATGCTCCAGCACGCGGCGATAGCCTTGGCGCACGATCGGGTGATCGTCGACCAGCAGGATCGAGATGCCTTTGGTGGCGAGCGCGGTCATCGGCGCACGCGTCAGGCGGCGAGCGGGATGGTTGCGGCGACGCTCACGCCGCGCGTGGCGCGCGCGATCGACAGTGAGCCGCCGAGTGCGGCCACCCGCTCGCGGACTCCGGTGAGGCCGAAACCGGCCGATCGCTGCACGTTCGCCGCGTCGCCGCCCCCGTCATCCTCGACGCGGATCAGCAGCGCATTCTGGTCGCCGCTGCGCCGCTCGATGCGGAGCACGATCTCGCGCGCGGCGCCGTGGCGCAGCGCGTTGGTCAGGCATTCCTGCGCGACGCGATAGGCGGTCGCGGCGACGGTACCGCGCACGTCGGCGAGGTCGCCCTGCAAATCGAGCTGGATCTGCGGCCGCGCCGCATGCTGCGAGCGCCAGCTGTCGACGAGGCTGACGAGACTGGCCTCGAGCCCAAGCTCTTCGGCTGCCGGATGGCGTAGCCGGTTCAGGGTGTCGCGCAAGCACGCCATGATGCGCAGCGCGGCTTGCGAAATCATCCGCGCATCGTCTGCGGCGCTCTTGTCCTGTTGTGCCTGCGCGCCGGCTTCGATGGTGTTGGCGAAGGCGAGGATGGCCGTGAGGTTCTGTCCGAACTCGTCGTGCAGTTCGCGCGCCAGCGTGCGCCGTTCGTCGTCGCGGATTTCAAGCAGGCGCCGTGTCAGCGCCGCGCGCTCCTCCATGGCCTGGGCCAGCCGGTCGCCGAGATCGGTCACGGCTTGCCCGATCATCGCAAGTTCCATGGAGTGGAAGCGGGGCAGCGAGGTCTGATATTGGCCGAGTGCCATGCGCTGCAGAGCGGTCACGATCGAACGCGCGGGCGCAAGCGTGTGCGCGATCGCAAGCGACGCCAGGAATGCGATCGCGGTTGCCATCAGCAAGGCGACGCCGAGATTGTCGAGGATGTGCGCCCAGGCGAGCCGGATGGCGGCGTCGGGATCGGCCTTCGCGGCCACGATCCCTGCCGCGGTGGCTCGGGCGCTGATGGGACGCGCGACGGCGGCGTGGCTGCCGAGGAGCGTCTGCACGGCGGTGGCGAACCACTGAGGGGGCGCCTTGCCGAGGCCCTGGCTCTGGCCGCAGAGCGGCTTTTCGAAGGGAGCTTTCGGCTCGAACTGCACGCATATGCCCGGCGAGATAAGCTTCATGGTCTCGGTGGTGCGCCATTCCGGCAGGGGGATGAGATGCTCGCGCATGCGGCTGCTGCGCAACAGCAATTCCCGCCAATAGAGCGCCTGCAAGGCTTCCGAAACACGGTCGGCGGATGCGACGGTCGCCCGGTCGACGCTGCGATACGCATCGACGGTGGCCCAGACCGTCGCGGCGGTCAGACACAACATCACCACGACGAGGAGACGAGCAACGAGCAGAAGCACGAGGCGCATGCGGTCACCCTCACGAAAAGGCCGGTCACGATAACAACACCGCCGTTGCCTGCCAATTGCAAGCGCGGCCCGGCCTGGAAATTCGGGAAATTTTCCCAATCGACCGCAGGCATCCGTCTGCGGACCGGGCCGGTCTTCTCTGGTCTAACCGAGGCCGAAGGCCTGCGTGCAAGCAGGCGCAGAAACGACCCGGGAGCGGACGCCAGCCATGAGTTCCATGATCGATGCGGTGAGGGCGCCCCTCGAACGAGATCCTGCCGAACGACGGGGGCTGCTGCTCTGGATGATCTTCACCGGTCTGTCGGTGTTTGCCGCGGTGCTCCTCTGGCGCTACGGATTGATCCGCCTGATGGTCGTCTCGGACCGCACCTATATTTCGAGCGTCATCGCCGTTCTCTATATCGTTACCTGCCTGCACTGCTTCTTTCGGACGCGCGCAATCGCACGCGAAGCCGATGTGGCACGGCGCTGCCGTGCCATCCTGGCGGCACCCAACGGCCTCAAGGCCTTGGACGACGATGCCCGCGCGCTGCCTGCGGGGCTCGTGACCGATCACATCCGCAGCCTGGTCGAGAAGGCCAAGGCGCAGGCAACGGGGCGCCTCGACCAGACGCTGTTGTTGCGTTCGCTCGCCGACCGCCTGCGCGGCTCCAATGGCTTCGGCGCCTTCGTCTCCGATACGCTGATGAAGCTCGGGCTGCTCGGCACCATCGTCGGATTCATCATCATGCTGGCGCCGATCGCCACCCTCGACGCGGCGAACAAGGCCGCGATGAAATCCTCCATGGGCATGATGAGCGACGGCATGGCGGTGGCGATGTACACGACTCTGGCGGGCCTGGTCGGCTCGATCCTGGTCAAGGTGCAATACTACATGCTCGATGCTGCCACCCAGCGGGTGTTTTCCGACGCCGTCATGCTGACCGAGACGCACGTGACCCCGCAGCTGGAACGCCGCCTCGGAACGCCGCAATGATGGACGAGTTCGGGCTCTATCCGCGCGAGGACGCGTTCGACCCGCTGGGCGTGATGCTGTTCAAGGCGCTGCAGGTGGTGGCCTTCCTGTTCTTCATCGCGCTGCTCGCGGTCTCGCCGGACTCCAAGGACGGCAAGATCGACTCCAAGGCGGAATTCATCATCACCATGGATTGGCCGGACAATCATCCCGATGACATCGATCTGTTCGTGCAGGATCCCGCCGGCAACATCGCCTGGTATCGCCATCGCGAGGCCGGCTTTCTCACGCTGGACCGCGACGATCGCGGCGGGACCAACGACTTCATCGTCGTCAACGGCAAGAAGATCCCGTCGCCGATCCGCGAGGAGATCGTCACGGTGCGCGGCATCGTCGCGGGCGAATACACCGTCAATGTCTCGCATTTTCAGGCCACGACCGGGCGGCCCGTGCCGGTGACGGTGAAGGTCCAGAAGCTCAATCCGACGACACAAGTTGTCTTCGACAACACGTTGACGGTGGATCACACCGGCGAGGAAAAGACCGCGGTGCGGTTCACGCTCGACCGCGAGGGCAAGGTCGTCAACGTCGATCAGCGGCAGAAATCGCTGCTCGAGACGTTTCGCAGCGCCTGGCGGAACGGCGCGGATGTCGATCCCAAAACAGGGGTGAGGATGGGCCATCCATGAACAGCCTGCAATCGGATATCCTCATGCTGTCGGTCGCCTACGCGCTGATCGGGGCGCTGCTCTTGCTCGTGCTGGTCTATGCGCGCTTGCCCTGGCCGGTGAAGGCTGTGGCCGTGGTCGTTACCAGCGCGTTCTACGTCGCAAGCTTCGTCGGCATGCGCGGACTGTTGGGGTGGGCCAGCGTCGACAAGCTGCCGCCTTCGTTCAAATTGCTGCAGGCACGGATCGTCGAGCCGCATTCGCTCGAAGGCGATCCGGGCTCGATCTATCTTTGGGTCGAGGCGCTGGACGACGGCAATCGTCCGAGCGGCGTGCCGCGGGCCTACCGCATTCCCTATAGCGACCAGCTCGCGGACAAGACCGACAAAGCCCAAAGCGAAATCGCGGCCGGGCATCCGCAGGGCGGCCGGGCGGCCGATTTCGGCGCTGGCGGGAGCGGTCTGCTCGACCAGGCCAGGGCCTTCATCACGCCGACCGCCATCATCGACACTTCGGGCGGCGATCCCTCGACCGGAGGAGGGGCGGTGGCGATCCCGCAAGCTGGCCAAGGCGTGTCATTCACGCCGCTGCTGCCGCCGCGCATGCCGCCCAAGGATGAGCAGCAGACCCGGCCCTGACAGGCGTTGTTTGACGTCGCTCAAACCGCTAGCACTAGCCCGCCCTAGGATTTTGGGCGGGAGGAAAGCGTGCTGCTGGCCATCTTTTCCGATATCCATGCCAACCGGCAGGCTTTCAGCGCATGCCTTGAAACGGCACGCGCCCGCGGTGCGCAACGCATCATCTTTCTCGGCGATTTTGTCGGCTATGGCGGCGATCCCGAATGGACCGTCGATATGGTCATCCGCCTGATCGCGGACGGCGCCGTTGCCGTGCGCGGCAATCACGACCAGGCGATCGTCGGCGCCGGCGAGACCATGAACCCGGAGGCGCAGGCGGCGATCGAGTGGACGCGCGGCCGCCTCAGCGCCGCGCAGCGGCGCTTCCTGGCCGAGCTGCCGCTTGCGCTCGAAGAGGACGATCGGCTCTACGTCCATTCCGAAGCCTCCAGCCCCTCGCGCTGGCGCTACGTGCAATCGACGCCGGATGCGGCGCGCAGCCTGATCGCGACATCGGCCCACGTCACCTTCTGCGGCCATGTCCACCGTCCCGCGCTGTATTCGATGTCGTCTACCGCCAAGATGACGAGCTTCCTGCCGACCGCGGGCGTTCCGATCCAGCTCTTGAGGGGCCGGCAGTGGCTGGCCGTGCTGGGTTCGGTCGGCCAGCCGCGCGACGGCGATCCCGCCGCTGCCTTTGCCCTGTACAACACGGCCTCGCGCGAGCTCACCTATTGCCGCGTGCCTTACGACGTCGAAACAGCGGCGGCGCGGATCAGGGACAACGGGCTGCCGGCCCGGCTCGCCGATCGCCTGTTTGCAGGGAGGTGAGGGTGGCCAAACCCAGCGTCGCGCCAGGGATGGTCATCGATGGCTTCACCGTCGGCCAGTGCCTTCATTCCGGCGGCATGGCGACGCTGTGGAGCGTAACGCGCCCCGACATCAACGTGCCGCTCTTGATGAAGATCCCGCGCGTCTCGGAAGGTGAGGACCCGGCCGCGATCGTCAGTTTCGAAATGGAGCAGATGATCCTGCCGCGGCTCAGGGGACCGCATGTGCCGGCCTGCTTCGCGACCGGAGATTTCGCCCATCAGGCCTATGTCGTGATCGAGCTGATCCCGGGACAGACGCTCTATCACCGCTTGCCGGATCTGCCGCTGCCTTACGACGAGGCCCGCATGCTTGGCTGGAAGATCGCCGCGGCGCTGGCCGACCTGCACCGGCAGAACGTCATTCATCACGACATCAAGCCGTCGAGCATCATGTTTCGCGATAGCGGCGAGGCGGTATTGATCGACTTCGGTCTGTCGCATCACGCCCAGCTGCCCGACCTGTTGCAGGAGGAATTCCGCCTGCCTTACGGCACCGCGCCCTATATGGCGCCCGAGCGCCTCAAGGGCGTGCGCGACGATCCGCGCAGCGACCTGTTTTCGCTCGGTGTGCTGCTCTACTTCTTCACCACGGGGGTGCGTCCTTTCGGCGAGACCGAAACGCTGCGCGGCATGCGACGGCGGCTGTGGCGCGACCCGCATCCGCCGCGCAAACTGAAGCTCGACTATCCCGCCTATCTGCAGGAGGTGGTGATGCGCTGCCTCGAGATCGAGCCGGAATCGCGCTATCCGACCGCCTCGCAGCTGGCATTCGATCTCGCCAACCCGGACAAGATCAAGCTCACCGCGCGCGCCGAGCGGATCAAACGCGACCCGCCGACCACGGTATGGCGGCGCCGCTTCAATCAGGGCATGCTGCAGATCGAGCGCAAGGTCGACGTCGCGGCGCAACTCGCCGCAAGCCCGATCGTTGCGGTGGCGATCGATACGGTCGACGGCACCGACGAATTGAACGGCGCATTGCGCCGCACCGCCGGGCGTATCCTGCAGACGCTGCCCGCCGCCCGGCTTGCCTGCGTGAACGTCTTGAAGCTCGGCCGTATCACCATCGACCGCACGTTGGACGAGCAGGGCCACAACAAGCACGTGGATCGGCTGGTGGCGCTGAAACACTGGGCGGGCCCGCTCAAGCTCGATGAGAGCCGGCTGACCGTCCATGTGCTGGAAGCCGTCGACCCCGCATCCGCCATACTGGAGTTCGCGCGCGCCAATGGCGTCGATCACATCATCATTGGAGCGCGGCAGGATTCCTTCGTGCGGACTCTGCTTGGCAGCGTCTCCGCCAAGGTGGCCTCGGAAGCGCCTTGCACGGTGACCGTGGTGCGGCCGTAGCGGCCGGCGACGGCCTACGCTAAAGCTGGGCCTCGATCGCCGCCTTGTCGATCACCGACCACACCTGCACGATCTTTCCGGTTCGAAACTCGTAAAAGACGTTCTCCGTAAACGAGACGCGCTTGCCGTTGACAGGGAGGCCCATGAACATTCCTTTTGGTGAGCAGTCGAAGGCTAGCCGGCTTGCGACGTAAGGCGGATCGGAGATCATGAGTTGAATGTTGAAATGCAGGTCCGGGATCTGAAGAAAATCGCTCTCCAGCATTTGGCGATAGCCGGCCAACCCGATCTGCCGACCGTTGTAGGACACGCTGTCATCGACAAACTGGTCCAGCTTCGGCCAATCCTGCCGGTTCAGGCATGCAATATAGGCTCGGTACAGATCTGAGAGGTCGGCGTTGGTCACGACGTTCAATCCCTATGCTTCTGCGAGATCGCTGTCGCAAACTAGCATCGAGCCAAATTCTGTGACCAAGCATAATCGTCTACAAAGCGAATGCGCGAGCCGCGCTTCGCCGCGCGGAACCGGCTTGACCCGGCCCGCGTTGGTCTCAACGTGACCACGGAAAGTGTTCGGATGGCCGAGAAACGGCACTTCAGTCGTGTTGGTCCTGCGATCGTTTCGGTCGCGGTGGCGGTGGTTTGCGTGGCTCTGCTCGTGCTGCTAGCGCGCAGCAGCTGGCATCGCCCGCAAGTCAAAGCGCCAGAGGTGGCACAGTCCACGACGACGGGGCAGGCGGCGCGTTCCGCTGGTGCTCAAGTGTTGCCGACCGCACCGAAGCCAGCCATCGAGCCGACCCCGGCGGCGCCGCCGCCGGCACAACCGGCCAATCCCGATTGATCGATCTCAAGCCCTGATGATCCAATGCGAAGATGCGGCCATCGCGATGGTCGTGCGCTTGCCGCGCTGAGCGGCGCTTTTTGCTTCGCAGCAACACGTCCAAAGTCGCGGATACACCGAAACGGGAGCGTGCTAGCCTTTGCTCCAGGTACCGAGCTGGCTTCATCGCCGCGATGCGGCAGGCCGCGTGGTATTCTCAAGTAAAAATAAAATCGCAACAAACGCGAGTGCCGAACAATGGAGGGAACACATGAAACCGCTTTGCGGACTCTCTTGCGAATTGTCTTGCGGATTGGCCTCTGGAATCCTGGCGATTGCAACGATCATGACTGCGCCGGCTTCGGCCGCCGGCACCAACACCATCACCATCGGCTTCACCGCCTCGCGGACGGGCCCGCTCAACGTCGATTCGCTGGGGCAGGAGCGCGGATTTGAATTCTGGCGCGACGAGGTCAACGGCAAGGGCGGCATCAAGGTCGGCGACAAACAGTACCAGGTGAAGTTCGTCTCTTACGACGATCAGTCGGTCGGCGGCCGCGTGCAGCAGCTCTACACGCGCCTCGTCACGCAGGACAAGGCTGACTTCCTGTTCTCTCCCTATTCCTCGGGCCTCACCGCAGCGGCCGCGGTCATCAGCGAGCAGTATGGGAAGATCATGGTCGACAGCGGCGGCGCCGAGGAGAAGCCGTTCGAACTCGGTAACAAGCATCTGTTCATGGTCATTACGTCCGCGGGCCACTATCTCTCCGGCGCGGTCGAGGCACTGAAGCAGAAGAATCCGCACGCCAAGATCGCGATGGTCTATTCCGACGATCCATTCTCCAAGACGGTGCTGACCGCGGCGAAGGAGCAGGCCAAGCAAGCCGGCCTCGATGTCGTCATGGACGAATCCTACGCGCCCTCCACGACGGACTTTGGACCGATCGTCAACAAGGTCATCTCGTCCAATGCGGATGCTTTCCTGGGGGGCGGGCATTATGCCGATGGCGCGACGCTGGCGCGCCAGATGTACGACCAGAAGGCCGGGATGAAATGGATCTCAATTCTGGTGGCGCCGGCTGACGACAAGTTCGGTCAGCTTGGTGCGGCCGCGCTGGGTGTCACGGTGCCATCGCAATGGGAGCTGCAGGTTTCCTATAAACCCCAGTTCGGTCCGACCACACAGGAATTCGCCAAGGCCTTCGAGGCCAAGTTCAACCACAAGGCCGATTACCATGCGGCGTCGGGCTACACGGCCGGCATGATCCTGCAGCATGCCATCGAGCAGGCCGGCTCACTCGATCCGGAGAAGGTCACCGAGGCTCTGAACAAGACCGATGTGACGACCTTTTTCGGTCACATCAAATTTGCCACTGATCCGAAGCATCACGGCCTGCAGACGGCCCATGAGATGGTGCTGGCGCAGTGGCAAAAGGTAAATGGCGCACTCGGCCGGCAGGTGGTCTGGCCCACCGCGGCGAAATCCGCCGATCTCGTCTATCCCATCAACGCCAGCCAGTGATCGGCTCGCCGCCCGGCGACATCAAAGCGCGATAGGACGAGCAGGTCACTGCCGCGCTTTGGTGTCCAGGGGCACGACCTCTTCACAAGACGGGTATCCATTTTGCGTTAACGCAGCCCGCCGGGTCCGGATCATGCTCCGGGCCGCCCGGCTCAACCAGGCCTTTTAGCAATGCTCGGCATTCTCGCTTCGATCATCGACGGCGTCCTCGTCGGTCTCGTCTACGGGTTGGCCGCCATGGGGCTCACGCTGATCTGGGGTGTCATGGACGTCATCAATCTCACGCACGGCGCGATGATGGTGGCCGGCATGTTCGCCGCCTTCTTTCTCGCCGACGCGTTCGGGTTATCGCCCTATTTCGTTCTGCCGCTCGCTCTGATCGGCGGGTTCATCGCAGGCGTCCTCCTCTATTGGCTGGCCGTGCACCGCATGATCGGCCGGCCGCCGCTGATGAGCCTCTTGTCGACGTTCTCGGTCAACCTCGTGCTGATCGGCGTCGGCACCGCGCTGTTGGGCACGGCACCGTTCAACGTCTCGGTATCGATACCCGGGGTGAGCATGGGCCGCTACACCTTTCCGGGCGCCCACATCCTGGCTGCGGTGCTCGCCGCGGTGATCGCGTGCCTGCTTTATGTGTTCCTGCATTACACGCGAACGGGCAAGGCGATCCGCGCCGTTGCCAATAATCGCGAAGCCGCCGAGCTCGTCGCCATCCCGACCACGCGCATGCTCGCGTTTTCGGTCGGCATCGGGGTTTGCCTTGCGACCGTTTCGGGCGTGCTGATCGGGACGTTGTTTCCCTTCACCGTGCTTTCGGGGGACGCCTATCAGCTCAAAGGTTTTGTCGTGACGGTCCTCGGCGGCCTCGGCAATCCCGTCGGCGCGTTGTTGGGTGGCGTCGCGCTCGGATTACTCGAGGGGCTGGTTGCGCCGTTCGTGCCGGTGAGCTGGACGCTGGTGATCGAGTTCACGCTGTTCGTGCTGGTGCTGATCATGTTCCCGGGCGGTGTGTTCGCCAAAAGGCGCGGAGCGCTTTGATGCTGCGTCGCCCGTTCTTTTGGATCATCACGGCCGTCGTCGCGATTTTCGCGCTGGTGCCGGCGATCGGAAACGACGTCGAGCTTCGCGAAAGCCTGATCCTCGCCGCGCTCTACATCACGCTCGCAAGCAACCTCAACCTGATGCTCGGCTATGCCGGCTACATCAATTTCGGCAGCATCGTCTTCTTCGGGCTCGGCGGCTACATCTGCGTCTGGCTGGTCAACACGCATGCCTGGCCGCTGTCGGCGAGCCTGCTCGCGGCCGGCCTGGGCGTGAGCTGCCTTGCACTGTTCTTCGGGCTCGGGATCCTGCGCCTGCGCGGGGCGTTTTTTGCGCTGGCGACGATCGGAATCAACGAAGCGGTGCAGTCGTTCGTGGAGAATTTCGGACCGTGGGGCGGCTCGTCGGGCATCTATTTGCCGACGACCGTCTTCGAGCCGCTGGGTGGGCCTGCGCGCGCGCTGTGGGTGATCTACTTCCTGATGATCGCGGTGATGGGGCTGTCGCTCTACGTGAGCTATGCCATCAAGACCTCCAAATTCGGCCTCGGCCTGCTTGCCATCGGGCAGAACGAGGACGCCGCCGCGATCCTCGGGGTGCCGACGCCGCTCTACAAGGCGCTGGTCTACAGCGTCTCGGCTTTCCTCCCCGCGATCGCGGGCGGCTTGTACTTCCTGAAAAGTTCTTTCATCCAGCCCTCCGACGCGTTCGACCTGACGCTGTCGACGGAAGCCATCGTGATCGCCATGTTGGGCGGGCAGGGCACTGTGACCGGCGTCGCGCTTGGCGCCTATCTCTACGAGACTCTGCGCGGTTATCTGCTGACGTCCGAAACCTTCTCGCACTTCCAGCTCGTGGTCGCCGGCCTGTTGCTGCTCATCATCGTGCTGTTCTTTCCCGCCGGCCTGATGGGCTTCATCTACCGGCAGTTTCCCCGCACGCAGAAGGTGCTCGAATGACCGCGCTCCTCGAACTTGCGGGCGTCAACAAGCGGTTCGAAGGGCTTCAGGCGGTCCGCGACTTGAGCTTTACGGTTGAACCGGGAGAGATCCTCGGCCTGATCGGACCGAACGGCGCCGGCAAGACGACGGTGTTCAATCTCATCAACGGCGTGCTCGCCGCCAATGGCGGCCGGATCATCTTCAACGGCAGCGACATCTGCGGAAAGAAGCCGTATCAGATAGCCCGGCTGGGCCTCGCCCGCACCCATCAGATCGTGCAGCCGCTGATGAACATGACGGTGTGGGAAAATTGTACCGTGAGCGCCTGCTTCGGACACAAGAACCTGCCGCTGGCCAAGGCGCACGAGGCGGCGCGCGAGGCGATTGCCATCGTCGGCCTTGCGGATCGTCAGATGATGCTGGCCACACATTTGACGATCGCGGGCAAGAAGCGCCTGGAGCTGGCGCGTGCGCTGGCCGGATCTCCGGTCCTCTTGCTGCTCGACGAGGTGCTGGCCGGTCTCAATCCCACCGAAGTCGACCACATGATCGGTGTCGTCAGGCGCATCCGCGACTGCGGCGTCACGATCCTGATGATCGAGCATCTGATGCAGGCGATCATGAGCCTGTCGGATCGGATTGTCGTGCTCAACTTCGGCGAAAAGCTCGCCGAAGGCCGGCCGCTCGACGTCGCCAACGATTCCCGCGTCATCGAAGCCTATCTGGGCGATCCAAAACTGGCGGCCGAGCTCGAGAGGAAGGACTGGAATGGTTGACCCGCTTCTCACAGTCGAAGGGCTCGAGGCCGGCTACGGCGAGGTCCAGGTCCTGTGGGGGATTTCCCTCAACTCGGGTTGCGGGCAGCTCACCTCGATCGTGGGCGCCAATGGCGCCGGCAAGACCACGATGTTGCGCGCGATCGCCGGGACCATCGCCCCATGGCGCGGGCGCGTGATGTTCAATGGCGAGGACGTGACGCGCACTCCCACCCACGCCAAGGCCGAGCGCGGGCTCGCGCTGGTTCCGGAAGGGCGGCAGCTGTTCAGCGCCATGAGCGTCGACGAGAATCTCGAACTCGGGGCTTTTGCAAAGCGCGCGGCCGGCAGTTATGCCGTGCGTCTGGACCGGGTATTTGCGCTGTTTCCCCGGCTTGCCGAGCGGCGGCGCCAGGTCGCCGGCACGCTGTCCGGCGGCGAGCAGCAGATGCTGGCGATTGCCCGCGGCCTGATGTCCGATCCCGCCATCTTGATCATCGACGAGATGTCGCTCGGGCTCTCGCCGGTATTGACCTATCAGCTGTTCCTGACGCTCAAGACGCTGCGGCAGGAGGGGCTGACGATTCTGCTGGTCGAGCAGAACGTCCATCTCGCTTTGGCTGTCAGCGACTACACCTACGTGGTCGCCGAGGGCCGCATCTTCAGCGAAGGGGCACCGGCCGCACTCGCCGCAATGCCGGAAATCCGGCGCGCTTATCTCGGCCTGTAAGGCCCGCAACGCATGCGGCCAGCCGAGTTTCGTTCACCTCTCCCGCAGGGAGAGGTGGACCGATCTCGGGGAGGGACCGTTTAATCAAGCCCAATCGGCTCTACACGGCTTCGCCGCGTGCGGCGGCGGCGCGCAGGCGGATCGCATCGATATTGGCCCGGTAGGCCTCCCGCGTGCCGCCCTTGAACACGGCCGATCCGGCAACGAAGGCGTTGGCGCCGGCGGCCGCGAGTTCGCCCGCGACGTCCGGGCCGACGCCGCCGTCGACTTCGATGTCGATGTTGCGCCCCATCGTCATCGCGCGCAGGTCGCGGATCTTGCCGAGCGCGGCCGGGATGAAGGCCTGGCCGCCGAAGCCGGGGTTGACCGACATCACCAGCACCAGATCGACCATGTCGAGCACATATTCGATGGCCGAGAGCGGCGTGGCGGGGTTGAGCGATACGCCGGCCTTCTTGCCGAGCGCGCGGATCGCCTGCAGCGACCGATGCAGATGCGGACCCGCTTCGGCATGCACCGTGATGTGATCGCAGCCGGCCTTCGCGAAAGCGTCCAGATAGGGATCGCATGGCGCGATCATCAGATGGGCGTCGAACACCTTTTTGGTGTGCGGACGGAGCGCCTTGATGACATCGGGGCCGTAGGAAATGTTGGGGACGAAATGCCCGTCCATGACGTCGAGATGGATCCAGTCGGCGCCGGCCGCGTCGACCGCGCGAACCTCCTCCCCGAGCTTGGCGAAATCGGAAGCCAGGATCGACGGCGCGATGATGAGAGGACGTGGCGTGAATGACTGGGTCATGGCCGAGACAACGCTTTCGAGGATGAGCTGAACGCTGCTCGCCTAACACGGCGCAGGGCCGGGCGGCAACAAAGCGGGAAAATTCTTCCCAAGCCCGGCAGCTCTTGCCCGGAGATCGACGCGGCCCGTCGCGACGGACGCTTGATTTTGTGCCTGTTTTTCCGCTGGCACGCCGCTTGCTCCGTCGGCAGCACGCGTTCTTTGGGCCAACGAAGCGCCCCTGGTCGGAGTTCCCTGATGTTGTTTGCGCTCGGTGCTGCCGTATCGGTGCTGGATGGCCTGCAATCGCTGGCCTCGTCCGCGCAATCCTCAGCCTCATCGTCCGGCCAAGGGGGAACGCCATTCGACCTGCTGTCGGGAACGCAGGGCTCGGGCAGTTCGGGCGCGGCTGCACCGACCGGCTTTGGCGCGCAGATTTCGCCGCAGACCATGAGCGCGCTGCTCGATGCGCAGGGGCAGGCGGGATCGACGAATGCCGCCTCGCTGAGCGGCTCGAACGCGCTGAATGACCTGTTTTCGCAGATCGACACCAGCGGCGACGGCCAGATCACCAAGAGCGAGTTCGAGAACGCCCTCGGTGCCGGCGGGACCAACGTCGCGCAGGCCGACAGCGTCTTCAACAAGCTCGATACCAATGGCGACGGCAGCGTCAGCCTCGGTGAATTGAAATCGGCGCTGCAAGGCGCGCGCGGGCAACACGGCCATCATCACCATCATGTCCAGGCTGCCGACCAGAGCAGCACGACGGATAGCAGCGGCGGCGCGGGCTCCGGCAGCGGCCTGTCCGTGGGCTCGCTGATTTCCGTCGATCCGTCGCAGCTCACGCCGATATCGTTCAGCACGTCGTCCTACAATCTGATGCAGCAGATGATCCAGCGCGGGTCGCAGGCACTTTCCGCCAGCATCGGCAGCTCGCTCGCTGTGAGCGCCTGAACTGCAGCCTGCTAACCGAAGCGGTCCTTCCACGCCGGCAGCGCGTCCGCAAAGTTGAGCGCAGTCGCCTCATAGACGCCGCGGGCAATCGCGCGCGCGATTGTATTGGCGGCGACCATGCCGAGCTCGGTGAGGCCGATCAACGGATCGATCGGCTTGGCGCCGGTGGCCGCCGCGAACACCACGTCGCCGTCGAGCGGCGCATGTACCGGATAGATCGCGCGCGCAAAGCCGGTCTGGGCGATCATCGCAAGCCGCTTGGCCTGCACCTTGGTCAGCGCGGCATCGGTGACGAGCACGGCGAGCGTGGTGTTTTCGGCCGCGCTCGCGGCCGGGCCGCCTTTCATGCGCAGCTTCAGCATGTCGGGCGTGAAGTTTGCAGGCCAGCCGCGTCGGCCATATTCGCCGTCGCGTTCGAAGGGCGCGGCCCAGAACCAGGGACCGTCCCCGATCGTCACCGTGCCGACCGCATTGACGGCGGCAAGCGCGGCGACCGTGATGCCGCCATCGGTGACTGCAGAAGCCGAACCGAGCCCGCCCTTGAGGTTCGCGGTGGTGGCGCCAAAGCCAGCGCCGACGCTGCCGAGCGCGAAATCGGCGCCGGCGCTTGCCGCTGCGGCATAGCCCAGATCGCGGTAAGGCGAGAAGCGGCCCCAGGCCTTGTCGCCGCCGTTCAGGAGATCGAACAGGATCGCGCCGGGCACGATCGGGATCACCGCGCCGCGGACCTCGAAGCCGCGGCCTTGCTCGGCGAGCCAGGCCTGGATGCCGCCGCCGGCCTCGAGTCCGAACGCGGAGCCGCCGGCGAGCGCAAAGGCATCGACGCGCTCCACCGTGTTGGCGAGATCGAGCAGCGCGTCCTCGCGCGTACCGGGTCCACCGCCGCGCACGTCGATGGCTGCGACCGCGGGCTGATCGAAAATGACCGCGGTCACGCCGGAGGCGAGACGCGCATCATCGGCATGGCCGACGCTGACGCCCGCGATATCGGTGAGGAGGTTTTTCAACGCGCCGACCTATTTTTTGCGCATCGCCAGAGCGCCTCTCGATTTGAACCCGCAATCTCGCGCCGCAATCTCCGGCTTCCGGGTTGAGCGTTGATACGGCGCCCCGGGATGACGGGATGAAGCGTCGGAGTCAGCGATATAGCAGCCAGGGAAATTGCTTCAACTGGCCAGCGCGATCCGGATCATGCGGGCGAGCTCCGGCTTGCGATAGGGCTTTGCAAGCAGGAGAACCCCGGGATCCAGCCGGCCATGATGCAGGATGGCGTTCTCGGTGTATCCCGAGGTGTAGAGCGTCTTGAGGTTGGGCCGGCGCCCGACCGCCTCATCGACCAGCTGCCGGCCGTTCATCGGACCCGGGATGATCACGTCGGTGAACAACAGATCGATCTCCGGATGGCCGTCGATGACGGCGAGCGCCTCGGGGCCGTTGGCGGCCTCCAACGTCGTATAACCGAGGCTCTGGACCTGGGTGACCACATATTTGCGTACCAGCGGATCATCCTCGACCACGAGCACGGTCTCGTTGCCGCGTTCGATCATGGCAGTGCCCGATGCATCCGCCGCGTTCTCCTGCAAGCCCGTCGCGCGCGGCAGATAGATCTTCACGCTGGTGCCGTGGCCGACCTCGCTGTAGATCTTCAGGTGTCCACCGGACTGCTTGACGAAACCGAACACCATGGAAAGACCGAGGCCGGTGCCTTTGCCGACTTCCTTGGTGGTGAAGAAGGGATCGAACACCTTCTCCAGATTGTCAGGCGCAATGCCGCTGCCGGTGTCGCTGACGGCGATCATGACGTAATGTCCGACCGCGACCTCGCTGTGCATGCTGGCATAGCCGTCATCGAGATAGATGTTGCGGGTCTCAAGCGTCAGCTTGCCGCCCTCGGGCATGGCATCCCGCGCATTCAGCGCCAGGTTGATGACGGCAGTGGTGAGCTGGTTCGGATCGACCATGGCCGACCAGGCATCTGCCGCGAGGTTGGGATGGATCTCGATCTGCTCGCCGAGCGTGGGATGCAACAGCTTGGCAGCTTCTACGACGAGGCCATTGACGTCGATCTCGCGCGGCTGCAGCGGCTGCTTGCGGGCGAAGGCAAGCAAGTGCTTTGTCAGCTGCGCCCCCCGCTCGGCGGCGTCATCGATCAATTTGGCGATCGAGACCAGTTCGGACCGGTCGGCGACCGCGTCCTGCAGGATGCCGATGGTGCCGGTGATGACGGTGAGGATGTTATTGAAGTCGTGCGCCACGCCGCCGGTCAACTGCCCGACCGCATCCATCTTCTGGGCGTGGCGGTACTGCGCTTCCGCCGCGCGCTGTTCGGTGACGTCGCGGCCGATGAAGAAGTGGCGCCGCACCGGTTCCGACCAGGTTCCAAGCCAGTTCAGCACGACATGATGACCGTCCTTGTGAACGTAGCGAGCTTCGAAGCTGCGCTTCTGCTTGCCGCGCCGCGCTGCGCGCATCTCGGCACGAATGGCCTCGAGATCCTCAGGGTGAATGAACTCGACCGCGCTGTGTCCGATCATGTCGTCGGGCGGATAGCCGAGAATGGACAGCGAGCTCGGACTGACCTGCACGAAATTTCCTTTCGGGTCGGTGACGAGGATGAGGTCCTGCGACGTTTCGAAGATACGTTCTCGTTCCTCGATCTCGCGGTTGAGTGCGCTGTGGGTCCGCTTGCTCTCGGTGACGTCGCGCGCGACCTTGGATGCGCCGATGATCTCGCCGGATGCGGAGCGGAGCGGGGCGATGGTGAGGATCACATCCCTGAGACTGCCGTCCTTGCGCAGCCGCTGGGTTTCCCGCTGTTCGATCACCTCGCCGCGGCCGATCCGGTCGAGGATCTCGTACATCTCGTCGCGCCGGTCCGGCGGCACGATCAACCTGATGTGCTGGCCGACCGCTTCCGCCGAGGAATAGCCGAACAGATCCTCGGCCGCCCGGTTCCAGGCGGTGATGGTGCCGTCGAGCGACTTTGTGATGATGGCGTCGTTGGAAGATTCCACCACCGCGCTGAACAACCATTCGCGTTCGCTGACCTGCCTTCTGACGATCGACAACAGCCGCGTGAGCTGGGTTTGCAGAGCGAGATTGTCGATCAGGAGCACGATCAGCACGAAGGTTGCCGCCGACAGGCCGTAGAGGCGCCCGACATAGAAACCGAGATCGTAGCGGGCGACGTTGACGATCGACGACAGCGCGATGTCGAACAGCCAGGCGCACATCACGACCATCAGCCAGACGTCGAGCACCGAATGCGGCCGGCGAAAGAAGAGCACGAGCAGTGCGGCAAGGCTCAGGCACCACACGACGGAGACCACGCCGATCATACTTGCCGTGTAGCGGCCGTCTTTGAGCAGAACCGGCAGAAGGTCGTGCCCGGCGGTGACGAGGTAGACGAGCCCGATGATGGTGGCGGCAACCAGCAGGATGGTCGCGGAGATTGCAGTCGACACGGACGCCGTGGTGTTGGGGCCGCCGCCGGCGGCCTTGCTCAGGCCGTAGCCCAGCACCAGAAGCGGAAATCCCCCGTGCCAGATCATGAAAAGCCAGACGGTCGTCTGCGGGCCAGCGCCCAACAGGCCGGTCGGCGCGAACAGGCCGGGAAAGGTGAGGGCGTGGGCGACGGCCGCCAGCGCGGTGAAGAGATAACCGCCCGACAAGAGCAGCAGCGCGCGCGAGCGCAGCACCGCGAACTGAGCCAGGAGCAGCGCAGCCGTGATGATGTCGCTGATTGCGAGCGCGGACTGGTAGCTCGCGACAAATGCCGGAACAGGCGTCAGCGGGACGCCCGCGAAGGGAATAGTGAGCGCGAACAAGATCGCAGAGACGCCGACCACCCAGAGCGCCACGTTGCGGTCGCGGCGCGAGGCTGGAAACGTGGCAAGGAAAACATGACGGTCGTCACCGTTCTGCATGTCGTCTCCGCTCCACCGGGTTCAAATGCGCAAGACCGGCCTAGAGACACGCAATTTGCCCACCCCATCTGCCGACAATTCGATGGAAGACAACTCGATGGACTCAACCGCAGCCTTCATCTTGATCGATGCTGTTGGGCAATGTTTGCTGAGGGACAGAACTGGACGAGGAGGGGTAACGTCTCCTTTACCCCGAAGTTGCATTTTTGCTCGCCTCTGGCGGCATTCCAACACCTTACATTGTAGGATTGCATCGGCAAGCCTGGAGTTCCCGATGCCTCGCATCTTGGTCGTGGATGACGAACGAGACGTGCGCGCGATGATGGCCATTGTGCTGCGCGTCAACCATTTTGAGGTGACAGAGGCTGCCAACACCGCAGCGGCGCTCGCCGCGTTCGAGCAATCGTCCTTCGATGCCGCGGTCGTCGATATTTTCCTCGGCGGCGCCAGCGGGTTCGACCTCATTGCGGCAATGCGCGAGCGTGTTCCCGATTTGCCGGTCGTGGCGGTCTCGGGCATCACGACGCTAGAACTGGCGGCCCCGCCGGCCGAGATGAGCGGTGTCGTCTGCCTGCAAAAGCCGTTTAGGCCGAACGATCTGATCGCCGCGCTCGCCTGCGCGTGCGGAGAGTGCCGGCACGGCGACAGCGGTCGCGTTGTGGCAAGCAGGGCCAGGACATAGCGCCAGAACGGAAACGCCCCGGAGCGGCCGGGGCGTTTCGCATGCGCTCGAGTCCGAAGCTCAGGAGCCTTTCGGGTTCACCTCGGCATAGCCGCCCT
>JBLMWS010000009.1:0-2667 GCA_050257355.1 Gemmatimonas sp. | reverse complement strand
TAGTCAAGCGCTACAACCTCTTCATCCTGGAGGTACTGAAAGCCTGGATGGACCCTAGCCAGAAGCATCCCAAGACCCTTCATCACCGCGGTTACGGATCCTTCACCGTCGATGGCGCAATCATAAAGCTGAGATCAAGGATGCGTTAGCCGGTCATTGCTGCGGCGCTTCCCGGATGACCAGCATCGCGGGCTCACGAGATTCAGGCGGCCGCCGGGTGGATCTGCTCGCTCCGCCCAGCTTCAGCGTCATAGACCTCGACCTGCAGCATCGGAAATCGTTCTTTCAAGTCCGTTGCGACTTTGAAGGCACGATCCTTGGCCTTGAACTCGCTCTTGAGCTGCCCGTCCACGACCAGTGCGTAGCCGGTTATTGGACGCTCGCTGACGGCCCGACCATCGCGTGGAATCGCAGCCGCTCCCTGCGTGCGCTGTTGCCGCATTGGAACACTCCAGTGTTGGGGATTGACGGAAGGATAACGGCTTCGCCGCGAAGCCGTTCCAGCCGGCGTGCGCTGCCCAGCGGTTAGAAAGGGCGCCGATGGGGTTAACGCACCAACTGTCGATAGATTGCCGGTAATGCAGCCGGCAGACGTCGGATGTTGCCCACGATGGCATAGCCGCCGCGCCCGAATAAAGTCGGGAAATAGGACCGGGCTTCCGCATCGATCGTGACGCCGAACACCGCAATGCCAAGCCGGCGCGCCTCCTGGACGGCCTTGCGGGTGTCCTCGACCGCAAAGCGGCCCTCGTAATGATCAACATCGTTCGGCTTGCCGTCGGTAAGAACGATCAGCAGCTTCTTGCGCTGCGGCTGGCAGGCAAGTTCCGCTGCGGCATGGCGCAAGGCCGCTCCGATGCGGGTGTAGTAGCCGGGTCTGAGCGCCCCGATCCGGCGCTCCACCACGGATGTCATCGGCTCGCCGAACGCCTTGAGGGTTTCGATGCGCACCCAGGACCGGCGGCGCGAGGTGAAGGTAAGGATGCTGTGGTGATCCCCGCAGGCTGACAATCCGTGCGCAAGAACAAGCAACGCCTTCTTCTCAACGTCGAGGACGCGGTAGCCCTCGACCCATGCGTCGGTCGAGAGTGATACATCCACCAGGAGCGTCACGGCGAGGTCGTGTCCCTGCGGGCGCATCGCCAGGTGGACCCGATCGAGACTGCCGCTGCCGGCACGAAGATCGCAACGGGCGCGAACCAGCGCGTCAATATCAAGCTCGGCGCCGTCCGCCTGGGCCCGCATCAGTTCGTGGCGCGGTCGCAGCGCTTCGAACCGGCGCCGCACCTGTCGGATATCGCGCAGCAAAGTCTCGTCCGGCAGCCAGCTTTCGCCGGTCTCCGAGGCTTCGCCGACCAGCACGCGACAGTGCTTCGGCAGATAGGTTCGGCTGCGATAATCCCATTCCGGATAAAGCTGGCCGCCATCGAGGCGCGCAGCATCGACGGCTTCGGGCGGCAGGTCGAGATCGAATTTCAATCTGGTCGCAGGCCGACCGCTACGACGCCCGATCGCCAGTTCTTCCAGGTCGTCCGCCGCCTTTCGAGCCTCCTCATCCTCGCTGTCGTCAGCGGGACGGTCGACATTCACCATTTCGGCCATGGCGAGGATTTTTTCGAACCTGTTGAGGATGAACGGATCGCGCCGGTCGCCCCCGTCATCGCGTTCGCGGAACGCAAACCGCTTGCGGTTGTCCGGCGGCCCTGACTCCGGACGCTGCGCGTCCTCGTCATCCTCGGGGCGCGAAGGCGTAGGCTCGCGCGTCCACGAGTCGCCCCACAGCGGACACGGCAGCATCGGACGGTAACCGGCAGGCCCCTTCGCCGGCAGCGCGCGCCCGCCAATCATCGCTGGCCAGAGTAGGCCTTCGGGCGGCGCCCCGGTGCCGAGCAAAGCGAGCACGATCCCCTCGACCTCGGCTTCGGTTCGCGGCAACGGCCGATGCGGTCGAGCCGTCGCCATTGCAATGGCAAGCCTCGCATAGGGGCCGGCGAGCCCGGGAAACCGCGCCAAGACCTCCGCCACGGTGTTGCGGGCGCGGCGCAACATCAGAAGGTCGCGCCGCAGTGGGTCGGACTCGGTGACTGTCGCCACTGGTGCGGTTGCGAACCAGGCGGCGAGCCAGCGATAAAGCGCGGCGTTCAGCCCTGCTTCCGGAAAGATAGCAATCCGCTCCGGAAGGAACACCGTCGCAGCGTCCCGCCCCGGATGATCAAGACGTTCGTCACCCAGCCCGATGCGCTGCCGCCAGCCGAGCCGATGACCCGATTTGCGAGCACTCGAACCGGCGATCTGCACGCCCGCCTCGCCACCGAGCGCGCGGAACATCACCGCGAGTTGCCCTTGCACGTTCGCAAGCGACACCGCTTGCGCGGCATGCACCGGATAGCTCGCCGTGGCACCGACGAGGCGATGCCACGTGCGCCCTATGGTCTCCTCGAGTTCAAGGAAGTCGAGCATCCTGGCGGCCTCAGCCAATGACGGCCTGGGCGACCTCGAGCAGCGCACTCTTGACGTCGACATCATCTGTCAGCGGCTCGATGATAGCGGCGAGGACAGCCTCGGAGATCGATGTACCGGCCGCAACAAGGGCCGCGCAATAGACCACAAGACGCGTCGAGACCCCCTCCTCCAGATCGTGTCCCTTGAGCGCGCGCAAGCGGCCCG
>JBLMWS010000008.1:0-11206 GCA_050257355.1 Gemmatimonas sp. | reverse complement strand
GCGTCTGCGACTGCACGTACAGGGTCAGCCGGCCGGATTTCTTGTCGACCTCGGCAATGGTCGAGCGCGGCTCCATGGCGGAGGGCACCAGGCGCTGGCTGACGAGATCGAGCGAAACCTTATGCGCGGCGGCGGCGAAGGCTTCCTCAACCTTGGCCGCATCGCCATAGCTCATGGCGGCGACGATGTTGTCGGGCGCCTGCGGCCACACCACCGGCGCGCTGGGCTTGAGCGCCTCCAGCGGATCGACCACCGCCGGCAGCACCTCATACTCGACCGCGATCGCTTCGGCCGCCTCCTGGGCCAGCGCGCGCGAACTCGCCACCACGGCGGCGACCGGCTCGCCGGCAAAGCGCACCACCTCGTGCGCGAGCAACCGCCGCGGCGGGAAGCTCATCGGCGAGCCGTCCGGCCGCTTGAAAATCGCAAGCGTCGGTATCGTGCCGATGTCGTCGTTGATCAGGTCTGCGCCGGTGAAGACGGCCTCGATCCCGGGCATCTCGACCGCAGGCTTGGTGTCGATCGACACGATCCTGGCATGGGCGTGGGGGGAGCGCAGCACGTACAGCCAGAGCGCACCCTCGCCCGGCTTGTCGTCGATGAACTGCCCCTTCCCGGTGAGCAGTCTCTGGTCTTCCAAACGCTTGACCGGCTGGCCCGCACCGAAACGTAGATTGCCGGGAAGGATGTTCATCAGTTCAACCTCGAGTCTTTTTAGGGTAGGCGGGGTTTTAGCGGATTTGGCGGGGGAGACAACCGCAAGACGTCGCCCCGGCCAAAGCGAGGGCCATAACCCGACGGCGGCGATTGTTGATGGAGTGGGCATCCGGCCGGACGTACCGCGCCGAGTATCTGCCTCACTCCAACTCCCGCAGCACCGCCTGGATCGCCTTGCACTGATCCGCGGAGAGCGGGGCCTGCGGCGGGATGGGATCGCCGACGTCGTAGCCCTGGATGGCCAGTCCTGCCTTGATGCAGGCGGCGAGGTTGTAACGTGCAAAGGCCTCGTTGACGCGCCACAGTTTGCGCTGGAGCGCCATGGCCTCGTCCCAGCGGGCGGCCGTGCAGAGATTGTAAAGCGCGACGCTCTGCCGCGGAATGATGCAGGCCGGGCCCGCCATCCATCCCACACCCCCGATCAGCATCACCGCAGCGGGAATATGCGCCGAAGCCGAGAACACGCGGAGGTCGTCACCGCAACGGTTCCTGATCGACAACAACCGTCCCGTATTGGTCGATGCGTCCTTGATGTAGCCGATGCGCGGATGCGCGGCGAGCCGCGCGATCACATCGAGCGACAGATCGGCGCGCTGGAATTGCGGATTCGTGTAGATCACGACAGGAATATCGACCGCATCCGCAATGGCGCGGAAATAGGATTCGACCTGCGCGTCGCTCAAGGGAAAGTAAGCCTCCAGAATCGCCAGAATCCCGGCGGCCCCACACGCCTGATAGCTGCGCGCCTGCGCCACCGCATCGGCGGTGACGGTCGAAGCCACACCCGCAACCACCGGCACGCGGCCCTGCGCGGCCTCGATCGTCGCCTCCACCACCAGCCTGCGCTGCGCATGGTCGAGATAGGCGAATTCCCCGGTCGAGCCGAGCGGCGTCAGCCCGTGTACGCCGGCCTTTATGAGATCGTCACAAAGCTTTCCGAGCACATGGTCGCGAACCTTGCCGTCCACATCGACAGGCGAAACCAGATAGGGAAAAACGCCGTGGAAATCAGGCATGGCGGGACGGCCCCTGGACACGAAAGGAGTTCATGTCTCTTCGCCCGCGGGATCGCGGGAGTCAATCGCGCGGCGTCATGGACGGGCGCTGGCCTGCTCCTTGATCCAGGCATCCACCGCCGGCAGCGCGCGCGTCTTCAAATCGGCCGAGATCGCGATCGCCTCCACCGCGCGGGCGGTCATCACCTTGCCGCCGCTCGTCGCCTGCGCCGGTGCGAATTGCAGCAACTCGGCGGCGTAGGCGCCGTCGGTGAAATTGGTCATCAGGTTGGGAATGAACTCGTCACGAAAGGACGGACCGAGCCGCGCGAAAAGGGCATCGTAGTGCTTCTGCACGAAATGCCAGGCGAGCTCGGGCTGCTCGCCGGACGAGGCGACGGTGTTGATCAGACCTAGCGCGATCACCGTCGGCAGTTCGTTCGTCAGAGTCAATTTGAGCGTATCGCGGGCCAGCACGGGATCGTGCGCGCTCGCCGCGGCGTAATAATAGCGGACACGCTCCTCGGTCGAGGTCGCGTTGCGGGCGAGCGACAACAGCGTGTCGTAGGCGTGGCGATCCGCGGTAATCCCGACCACATGGGCGACAGGAGCGCGCAACGCGACAGGCAGTGAATTCGGGTCCTGCAGGAAGCGATCGAAGCGGCGCTTGGCCTCCGCGATCACATCGGCATCACCGAATTCGCCGAGCGTCCTGATCAGACTGGCCCGCAGCAGCGCATCGTCATCGTCGGCCGAGCCGGGGGCGTCCCAGCCCAGCCTATCAAACACAGGACGTAAGATGGCGCGCGCAAACGCCTGCAGCGCAGGGCGTTCGGTGCGGTCCCGCGCCAAGCGGTCGAGCCGCGTCAGCGCCCCGATCGCCTGATCCCACACGGCGCGCTGATCGTTGGTCGCGAGTCTGCCGAGCAGCGCGAGATAGGACGACGGTTCGGCGCGGCCGGCCTGGACCAGCGCCCAGCTGTCGTCGAGAAAATTGAGGCGATCATCCGGCGCCATCGCGTTCAGCGCCTTGCTCAGGGACGCCAGGTCTTTCGGCCCGTACTCGGTGCGGTAATAGCCGACATCGCCGAGATTGACCTTGATCGGAGTTTCGCACCTGCCGGCCGGCATTTCGGCACTACCGTCGAGCAGAAGATTCTTGCGCGGCCCGCGACCGATCGGGCCGGCGGTGATCGGAATCAACCAATGTCGCGGCGCGACAGCCCCGTTGTCCGCCGCTGCGGCGTGCGTCGGCACGATCGCGAACCGCTCCTGGCGCAGCGCGAGGTGCTGGGCCCTGCCGCGGCATGTGGTTTCGGCGATCACGAGCGGCACGCCGTCCTGCTCGGTGAAGGAGGCGGCGACCGAAGCGACTGGCTTGCCGGCGGCGAGCTCCAGCGCCTGCCAGAGATCCGCCGTCGTGGCGTTGTCGTAGGCATGGGCAGCCATGTAGCGGCGGATGCCGTCGCGAAACGTGCTTTCGCCAAGCCAGTTCTCCAGCATGCGGATCAAGGCCTGGCCCTTGCTGTAGGTGATGCCGTCGAACGCGGTCATCGCCTCGCTCTCGTCGGCGACCTTCTGCTGGATCGGATGCGAGGTGCGGCGGGCGTCGAGCGCCATCGCATATTGCTTCTGGCCGTCGTCGTTGAGCCAGCTCTTCCATTGCGGATAGAACTGTTCGGCGGCCTTCTCCTGCATCCAGCTGGCGAAGCCTTCGTTGAGCCAGAGATTGTCCCACCATCCCATGGTCACGAGATCGCCGAACCATTGGTGCGCCATCTCGTGCGCCAGAATGCTGAAAATGCCACGCCGCAGGCTGTCGGCGCTGGTTGCAGGATCGAACAGCAGGCGGCTTTCGAAAAAGGTGATTCCGCCCCAGTTCTCCATCGCGCCGCCAAAGCCGCCGGGCACCGCGATCAGGTCGAGCTTGGGCAATGGATATTTCGTTCCGAAATAGTCGTTGTAGAAGCCGAGCAACTTGACTGCGTTCTCCAGCGCGAAACGCCCCTGCTCGCTCTTGCCGGCGGTGGTGACCACGCCGACCGTGACGCCGTCTGCATCCGCGGTGATCCGCTCGAGTTCACCGGCGGCGAATACGAAAAGATAGCTCGACATTTTCGGCGTCGGCGCGAAGTCGACCCGCTTGAGCTCCGCCGAAACGGTCTGCTCGCGCGTGACCGGCATGTTGCCGACCGCGAGAAATCGCTGCGGCACGATCGCTGTGAGCGTGAAGGTAGCCTTGAAGGCCGGCTCGTCCCAGCATGGGAAGATGCGCCGCGCATCGGCCGGCTCGAGCTGGCTTGCGACCATGCGCCTGGTGCCTTGGCCGGTGGGATAATCGGCGTAATACAGCCCGCGGGCGAAGGAATTGATCTTGCCGCTAAAGGCGATGTGCAAGTGGTGGACGCCGGCGGCGAGCGGCTCGCGCAACGAGAGCGTTGCAGTCTCGGCGCCGGCATCAAGCTTGACGTCGGGACGCAGCTTGTCGTCGATGCTGACCTCGCTCAAGTTCATATTGACCGCGTTGAGAACGATCCGCGCGGTCGGCTCGCGCACCTCGATATCGACGAGCTCGGTGCCTGATAGCGTCAGCTTTTGCAGGTCCGGGGTCAGCTCGATGTCATAATGCGTCGGAACGACGGTCTTGGGCAGCTTGCCCGGCGTGGTCGCGAAGGAATATGCCGCTTCGGCATGCGCGGCAGAGAACGTCGCCGGCGACAGCGCAATGGCCGCCACGATCGCTGCGACGGCGCGGCGCAGCTTGAAAACAGTCTTTTGCGGGAGAGCGGCGGTCATCGGCGAGGGCTTTACGTTACGACCATATCAGCTGGCCGTTTCCAACGATAGCCGATGTTTCCTCGCGCCGACAGGCGCAAGGCTCCGGCCCGAGACATCAACGCGCGGAAACGGAAATGGTCGCGAATTCAGTGCGCCAGGGGATCGGGGCGCAGCTGAAAATGCACCACCAGCGGACTCGCTCGCGTGGCCTCCGTCTTGCCGGGCGCACCCGGAGCCGGCGCATCAATCCCCTCGATATGGAACGGCGTGCGATTGCCCGACGTCACCCAGAGACCGCGTCCTTTCCAGCCCGCTTTCGGATCATCGATGCGACCGTCGATGCCTTTCGCGAAAAAGCCCATCGGATAAGGAACGCGCAATTCGACGATGCGGCCACCGACCAACGCATGCAACGAATCCGATTGGTTGCCGGTGGCGATCGGCGTGTCCGCGCCCAGGCCGAGAATATTGTGCTGATCGACCCAGAGGTAATAGGGAGTTTCCGCGGCGCCGGAATCGCCCTGGAACGCGGGCCCCGGCAGCGGATAGAACTCCCAGCCTTCCGGACATTTGTTGCCCTGCTCGGCGCCGGGTCCGTTCAGCGGCCCATGACACTTGCGCCGGTCGAAGCTTGCAATATGGCCGCTGTCGAGCGGCACCCAGACGACGCCCTTGCGGTCGATGTCCATGCCTCTGATGCCATACCCCGGCAGCGGCACCTTGTAGACCTCGGCCAGCGCCGTGTCGGGCGGATGAGATCCCGGGGCGAGCCTGATGATGTAGCCGGGATGTTGCAGGCTCGATCCCCAAATCGAGCCGTCGAGCGGGCTCCAGGAAATGCCGTAGATGCCGAAGGGCACGCGCGTGTCCTTCTTCGGGTCGACGGGTTTGCCGGGCTCGTTGTAGCCTTCGTCGCGCTTGCCGTTGCCGTTGGTGTCGACGATGAGCGGCGTCCAGCCTTGCGCCGCGGCGGCATCGCCGGTCTGCCAATATTTCTTAGTGTCGATCCAGCCGATCACCGCAAGCTTGCCCGGCGTGTTGGTTCCCATCCACAGCGTCTCGTCGGCATCTTCCGCGAAATTCAGATGCTGGGTGCCGAAGCAGGTGTCGATGAAGGAGAATTTCTGCGTCTTGGGATCGTAGACGGTGATCTGCCGTGCGTTCTGGAAGAAGCCCTCATGCTCTTCGGTGAGCGGATAAAGCTGCGCCGAGCGCAAGGGCGAATTCTTGCCGCAATAGGCCGGCTGGTTGTTGGGTGCGCGCATCTGCGCGGTGAAATAGATGCGTCCTTCGTGATCCATGGTCGGGGTGTGCGCATTGGCCTGGCTGTTCCAGACCTGCTCCTTGCCCCAATAGGGCGAAGGCGCGAACACCGGATTGGCTTCAGCCGAACTCGGCGTGTCAGCGGGATCGCGCACCGGCAGCTTGATCTCGGACTTGGTGTTGTGCACGGGGTCGAGGACCGGGATCTCATCGGTGCTGAGTTCGGTCGCGCCATAGATCGGACCAAAGGCATTGACGGTCGGGTCGCGTTTGTCGGTGGCTGACAGGTCGTGCAGATAGTGCTTCGGATCGAGCCAGTCGCGCACGGTCACGACGAGATTGCGTTCGACACCGACAGGCCGCGGCGGACTCTGGCTCGGCAGTTCGCCGTTCTTGATGCGGTCCGACCAGTCGGCCAGCGCCGCGAGATGTCCGCCATCCGGGGTCAGCAGGCGGCCCATGGTACGCACCATGGCGGTACCGCCCGGACCTGACTGCAGGCGCTGCGCCCAGGCCGCAATCGCGCTGTCGTAATGGCTGAACAGGTCGGGCATGGTGCGGGTGGCGTAATTGCCGATCTGGTGGCAGTTGCCGCAGCCGTTGGTCTTGATGACGTCCAACCACTGATCCTGGGTCTTGAACTCGACCGGAATGCCGTTGCCGTTCGGACCCGTTCCGGGAAATTTGCTCTTGTCCGGAATCCGCAACAGCGAGAACCAGTAGATCGCGGGATAGTATTGCGCGGCGGCCGCGAGATCGGGCGCGATCTCTGCTTTGAGATTGAGCCGGCTGCCGGGATCGGCCGCGATTTTCTTGGAATCGACCAGGCCATAGCCGCGCACCCAGACCTGATAATGCGCCTTCGGCAAATCGGGCACGAGGAAGCGGCCGGCGTCATCGGTGACGACGATCTTCGCAAAGCGCGTACCGAGATCCCTCGTCTCGGCGATCACCCAGACGCCGGCTTCAGGCCCAAAGCGGCTGGTGACGACGCCACCGATCTCATTGGCACCGATGTCGATGCCGGGTGCTTTCTGCTGCGAATGCGAGCGCGTGCTGGCGATGGCAACCAGCAGGCCAACTGCAACCGCGATCGCGATGGTCGAGCGTAAGTTCACCCTGCTCCTCACTTCTGCCCGGCGAGATAAGCAACGATGTCGTCGCCGTCGCGGTCGGCGACGCCCTGGAAAACGCCCATGGTGGTGCCGGGCACCATATGGGCCGGTCCCAAGATCCAGGCCTTGAGCGTTTCGGCGTTCCAAGTCCACTGCGCGGTGGACAGAAACGCTTGCGAATATTTGAATCCGGGAACGCTGCCCGCTTTGCGATTGAGAATGCCGAACAGGTTCGGTCCGAAGCGATTGGACTCGCCTTTACCGGCGGTGTGACACAGCGCGCATTGGCGCACGAAGGCGGCCTCACCCTTCTTGACGTCGGCACCGCGGCTTTCGCTGGCGCCGCTCGCGACGAGCAATGCCATACCGGGTATGAGAATGGATTTCACCGCGTGTGCCGCGAGACGCAGCGGAGATCGCAGAGTTCGTTCGGTCATCGGTCAGCCTCGGCCGGAAGGTAGACGTCGGCTTGGCCCCGGCAAGACAAATTGATGCGATCGCTTCCGGCGTGGGCCGGCCACAGAGACTTCCAATACAAGGCGAGGGTACGGCACGAATGGTCACGCGCGCACAATTCAGACATTCTTTCGCCCGTCTGGAAAGACAGCATCGAGGAGACCAGCGCTTGTCCTCGGTCGCGAATTGCGGCGGCAATTCGCGCGAGGTGAACGACCGACCGCGAGCGAAGGATGGAAACGCTTTACGATCTGCTCGGCGCGCTTGCCAAAGACGACGCCGACGAATTGAGGGCCGCATTCCGTCGTGCCGTCAAAGGAGCCCATCCCGACCTTCACCCTGACGATCCCGACGCTGCGTGGAAATTCCGCCGCATCGTGCGCGCCAATGAAATCCTCGGCGATGCCGAGCAGCGCGCGGCTTACGATCATCTGCTGGAGCTTGCGCGCCGCGAGCAACGGGAGCTCGCCAGAAAGGCAGTGGCCGCCAGGCTGTACAAACTCGCGACAGGCGCAATGGCGCTGACCGCCGTGGCAGCAGTGGCGCTGGGCGGCTCAGCGCTGTTCCTGCAATTGTCGGCGCATGGCATTGCGCCGGCGAGCCGACACGACATCGCTGCGGCCGAACCGGCTGCGATCGTAGCCGGTCTCCCCGACCGGCCGGCAGGGGCACCCGACGCGTCCGCCCCGGCCGAGCTGTTCGCCCTTGCCGTCGCGCCCGGCACCGAAGCGACGCCGGCCGCATCTCTCGGTCCGCCACTCGATCTCTCGCCGCCTCGCGAGCAATCGCCTCTCGCGCCGATCCATGCCGCCCAGCGCGGCACGAGCCCCAACCAGCACGCCGTTGATCAGACAGACCGACCGCACCCGAGGGCGGCACTGTCGCGCAGTCGCGGCGAAACGTTGTTCGAGCACCTGCGAAAATTCGAGCGGGCTTTTGCCCAGATCGGCCGCGAAGCGAGGACGCCGGCGCACGGCCCGGCGGTCGCCGGAACGAAACACCTGCGGCACACGGCGGAGACGGATGCGGTGCGCCGGCAGCGCCCCACCTCGACCGCGCGGCCTTAGATCATATTCCACTTAGACGGAATCGGATCATGATCTAGGGCCGCGCACGTCGACAGGAGAGCAAGTTTTTTCAGCGAAGGAAGGCCCGTATAAGGACATACGATAAAACACGCGCCGGGCCGGGCTGTCAGAGCATTCGCGAGAGCAGGAGCACGAGCTCGGCTTGCCGGTTGATGCCGGTCTTCGCAAAGATGCTCTTGAGGTGATTGCGGCCGGTCTGCTTGGAAACCCCGAGCCGGTCGCAGACGGTCTCGAGTGGATCGCCCGTCGCGAGCTGGGAGGCCAGGCGTGCTTCTGCCGCCGTCAGGCCGAACGCCTGGCGCAACCCCATCTCGGGCGCCCTGCGCCGCGCGCTCGGATCGACCAGCACGATCGCGGCCTGCACGTGGCCGAGCGGATTGCCGCTCAGGCTCGGCAGTTTCAGCGGGTAGGCCAGGATCGGGGCTTCCGACAGCCGCGGCAGTGCAACCGCAGGCATGAGGCTCGATCCGGAACTGTTCCAAAGCAGATCGTGCAGGGCGCGGCCGAGCGCGGCGGTCGCTGTCGGCTCCGCGGCGGCGAGCCGTCGTCCGACGATGCGGACATCGCCGCTTCGCAACAGCCGGTCGGCCGCGCGGTTGGTCCTGACCACCTCGGCCTGCCGGTCCAACAGCACGACTGCGCTGCCGCTGACGTCAAAGCTTTCGAGCGCCGCATTCGAAGCGGCAAAGCCGAGCGCCTGGGCGAGCACTGCCGCCCCGGAGATTCGCCGCGACAGCTGGCCGAGCTTTCGCTTCTGATCGGACGAGAAGGGATCCTGGTCGATCCCGCGGTTGATCGACACGCACCAGATGTCGTCGCCGGCCCGCATGCAGACCCCGGCAAACCAGCGCAGGCCGACCGGTGCCAGGAACTCCTGGTAGTAGGGACTGCGTCCGATGTCGTCGGGCGCAATGCAATCGAAATCCTCGATCAGCCCGGTGCTGATGAATTTCGGGATCGACACGTTGTAGCGCAGGTCGCGCAAGTGCCAACCGTCACGAAAATAGGTCTCCGTCGCCCTGGCCAGAGCCTCCGAGACCGGCGGATTCGGAAGCGACCGCCCCGTGACCGGCAGCAGGACGGCGCCGAGACTTTCGGTTTCGGTGGACACGCATTGCAGCGCGTCCGACCAGCGATCGGGGTCGACCGCCGCTTCGGCAAAGGCCTTTTCGATTTGGTGCAGATCCCACATTCGAGCTGCGGCGATAAGGCGAGGTTCGCAATCCGGTTAGGCTTCGCGACCAGCCTGTCCGACGCCGCGGCCCGATTGCAAGAGCGCGATGCAATAGCCGGGCCGCGACTTTAGTCTTTATTAACAGGAGGGAGCAGGGGAGCAGGATCATGTTACCACCCCACCAAACTTGGCCAGCGATCGGACCCTTGTAACGGTCAGCTTCGCTGCACCAGGCCGTAGAGGATGTTTCGCTGCGGATCAGCAAACAGCCGCCGCGCGGCAACCGTCGGCTCCGGCAGGCCCGACCACACCTCCTCCATCTCGCTTTCGTCGCGCAACAGCAACCGCCAATCCATGAAGCTCTCGATGTAACCGGCGTCACGGATGCCGCGCGCGAAATTCGTTACCAGCAGTTCGCCTCCCGGATTGAGCATGCCGAACGCCACCTCCGTCAGGCGTCTCGCCAGGGATTCGGAGAGATGGTCATAGAGCCCCGCGGCATAGATGACGTCGAAGGTGCCGAGTTCATAGCGGCCGGCGATCATGCCCCTGACCGAGCCGCCAACGGGGCGGACGGCTGAGCCCGGAAACGCGTCCGCGATGTGCGCCAGCATTTCCGCGTCCTGGTCCAGCGCGACCCAGCGCGCGATCTCGCCGGCGGCAAGCGCGCGCGATTGTTCGGCCTCGCGCAGCTGTCCGGCTGCGAGGGCCAGAACCGAAATCGGCCGCCCGCGCTCGTGCGCAATCTGGTCGACAAACCGTGTCACATAGCCGCGCCGCTCGCGGATGGCGCGCATCGCCGCCAGATCGGATGTGAAAGCGTAAATCGCGCGGCCAAGCTCGGAGGCAGCCGAAAGGTCGGCGGCGATACACGGTTCGCGATAGATGAAATCCAGCAATCTGGCGTCGCCCGGATAACCCCACGGCTTTCGGTAAGCCCAGCTCGTCAGGGGATCCTGATGAACGATCCGCGCCAGCGGGTGATGCATCCAGTCACTCCTGAACGCCCGCCAATCGGCAGGGTCGAGCTTGCTCTTGACCTCGCAAAGCCCCGAGACCAGGCGCGACATCGCCGGTTCGACCGGCTGGGCCGAAAACATCGCGAGAACGTCGTCCAGCAACTCAAGAGCGTCCTCGTAACGATCCCGGAGCTGCGAATAAGGCCCGACCTGTGCGTCCATGACTGCTCCCAAGCCCAAACTGCAGGCCTGAGCGCGCTTTGCGCGACCCCTCCCCGCCCATTGTCACCACATTCAGGCTAACCAGACCGCGCGAGACCGACATGACCCAAATGGGCTATCAGCCGCCATCCCTATGGAATCGCGATTGAAGTTAGCGGCTGAGGGGCTCAGGATGGCACCGCTGATCCGCCGCTGTCAGCCGAGCGTATCGGGAACGCACGGCTGCTTATCGAGTTTGCGCCGAGGAAACAGTCGAAGGGAACAGTCGAACAGCAGGAACTCGCGAATGGCGCTATCGCCAGAGGCCGAGCGCGATCACGCGCAGGCCAACCAAGAGCTGATCGCCCGGTTGCGCGATGCCGGAGAGCATCTGCCCGCGCCGGAGCGCCACGATTTCGGCAGCTATTTCGACCGCTTCGCCGAGGCCAAAATCGTGCTG
>JBLMWS010000007.1:0-7362 GCA_050257355.1 Gemmatimonas sp. | reverse complement strand
CTCAAGGTGGTCGCGGACGTCGATCCCGCGGTTCCCGTGATCTTCCTTGATACCGGCTGGATGTTCGAGGAGACGCTCGCTTATCGCGACACCCTGATCCGCAGCCTTGGCCTGCGCGACGTGCGCTCCGTCAAGCCGTCCGATGCGACGCTCTCGCGCGAGGATCCGAACGGCGAGCTCTGGTTCTCCAATCCCGACGCCTGCTGCCGCATCCGCAAGGTCGAGCCGTTGGCGCGGGCGCTCAAGCCCTTCGATGCCTGGATCAACGGCCGCAAGCGCTTTCAGGGCGGCTTGCGCGCGACGATCCCGGTGGTCGAGGCCGATGGCGCGCGCTTGAAATTCAATCCGTTCGCTCACATCGCTCGCGCCGAGATCGAGGCGATCTACAGGGATGCCGGGCTGCCGCCGCATCCGCTGCTCGCCGCCGGTTTCCTGTCCGTCGGCTGCATGCCGTGCACCAGCCGCACCGAGGCGGGTGAGGATTCGCGCGCGGGGCGCTGGCGCGGGCGCGACAAGATCGAATGCGGCATCCATATAACAAAATCTGCATAGCATATCGGGAAATCTTCGTAGGCTGCCGCCGCGGCTCGCGTGTAGAGAAGATGCGCGCCTCTTAGAATCCCAAGCGCAGTTGCCGGAATTGTTTGATGCCTCCGGCTGTCGCGGCCGCTAACGGAGATTGTGATGATGAGTCGTGCGTTGTTCGCCGCTGCCGTGGCGCTATGGGTCGGTTCGGCTTCTGCCGCCGATGTTACGCTGCTCAACGTCTCCTATGATCCGACCCGCGAACTCTATGCCGATTTCAACAAGGCGTTTGCGAATGCCTATCAGAAAGAAACCGGCAAGACCGTGGAGATCAGGCAATCGCACGGCGGTTCGGGCGCGCAGGCGCGTGCCGTGATCGACGGCCTGCAGGCCGACGTCGTCACGCTCGCACTCGCCTATGATATCGACGCGATCGCGGCCAGGGGTCTGATCCCCCAGGATTGGCAGAAGCGGCTGCCGCAGAACGCCTCGCCCTATACCTCGACCATCGTCTTTCTGGTGCGCAAAGGTAACCCGAAGGGCATCAAGGATTGGGATGACCTGATCAAGCCGGGTGTTGCCGTCATTACGCCGAATCCAAAGACATCGGGCGGTGCCCGTTGGAATTATCTCGCGGCTTTCGGCTTTGCCTTGAAGAAATACGGCTCGCCGGAGAAGGCGAAGCAGTTCGTCGCCGACCTCTACAAGAACGTGCCGGTGCTCGACACCGGCGCTCGGGGTGCGACCGTGACGTTTGTGGAACGAGGTGTCGGCGATGTGCTGCTCGCCTGGGAGAACGAGGCCTTCCTGGCGCTGCGCGAGTTCGGCGCCGACAAGTTCGAGATCGTTGCCCCGAGATTGTCGATCCTGGCCGAGCCGCCGGTCGCGGTCGTGGATGCAGTCGCCGACAAAAGAGGCAGGCGCGCCGTCGCCGAAGCCTATTTGAAATATTGGTACACCAAAGAAGGCCAGGAGATTGCGGCGCGCAATTCCTATCGGCCGCGCGATGGCGAGATCGCCAAGCAATACGAAAAGTCCTTCGCCAGGCTCGATCTCTTCACCATCGACGACGTCTTCGGCGGCTGGGCCAAAGCGCAAAAGGAGCACTTCGCCGAAGGCGGCATTTTCGACCAGATCTACAAGAATTGAGTTTTACCAGGGGCTGTCGTGAGCACGAGCAACAAACGACGCAGCACGCTGCCGGGCTTCGGCCTGTCGATGGGCTTGACGCTGACCTGGTTGTCCCTTGTCGTGCTGATCCCGTTGGCGGGGCTGTTCATCAAGACCCTCGAGCTCAGCCCCGATCAGTTCTGGAGCATCGTCACCAGCCGCCGGACGCTCAGCGCCTTGAAGATGTCCTTCGGGCTGGCGTTGCTGGCCGCACTGATCAATCTCGTGATGGGCACCATCGTCGTCTGGGCTCTGGTGCGCTACCGCTTTCCCGGCCGCAGGATCCTGGACGCCATCATCGACGTGCCTTTTGCGTTGCCGACGGCGGTCGCCGGCGTCGCGCTGACCGCGCTGTTTGCGCAAGGAGGCTGGCTCGGCGCGCCGCTGGCAAGCCTCGGCATCAAGGTGGCGTTCACGCCGCTCGGTATCCTCGTGGCCATGATCTTCATCGGCATTCCCTTTGTGGTGCGCACGGTGCAACCGGTCTTGCAGGATATCGATCCGGAGATCGAGGAGGCGGCCGCGAGCCTCGGCGCCAGCCGCTGGCACACCATCTCCAAGGTGATCCTGCCGGGCCTGGCGCCGGCCCTTCTCACCGGGCTCGCGCTGGCCTTTGCCCGCGCAGTCGGGGAATACGGCTCCGTCATCTTCATCGCCGGCAACCTGCCAAACGTTTCCGAGATCGCGCCGCTTCTGATCGTGATCCGGCTGTCTGAGTTCCGCTATGCCGATGCGACCGCGATCGCCGTGGTCATGCTGGTCGCGTCGTTTGCGATCATTCTTGCAGTGAACCGTCTGCAGCGCTGGGCGCAAATGCGCGCGCCGGCGCATTAGGGAATCGGTCGATGAGTGCCGAAATGACGCTGCGGCAAGACCGTGTCGTTCGCTCCACGACCGAGGCGTGCGCGGGCGCAGCCCTCGCTGCTTCAGCAGGCGCCGGCGCGCGCACCGAGCCGAGGGGCGTGCGCATCGCGATCATTGCGATCGCCGTCGCCTTTCTGGCTGTGTTCCTCGTACTGCCGCTGATCGTTGTCTTTGCGCAGGCCTTTGCAAAGGGCATCGGCGCCTATGTTGCGGCGCTTTCCCAGCCGGAAGCGTTGTCCGCGATCCGGCTGACCCTCGTTGTGGCGGCAATCTCCGTCGGTCTCAACCTGGTGTTCGGAGTGATCGCGGCCTGGGGAATCGCAAAATTCGAATTTCCGGGAAAGTCTGTCCTGATCTCACTGATCGATCTGCCGTTCTCGGTGAGCCCGGTGATATCAGGCCTCGTGTTCGTGCTCTTGTTCGGCGCACAAGGCTTCTTCGGATCCTGGCTCGCACGCTATGATATTCAGGTGCTGTTTGCGGTTCCCGGCATCGCGCTTGCGACCGTCTTCGTCACTTTCCCCTTTGTGGCGCGCACGCTGATCCCGCTGATGCAGGAGCAGGGCACGCAGGAGGAGGAGGCAGCGATCTCGCTGGGCGCGTCCGGCCTGCAGACCTTCTTCCGCGTCACTCTGCCCAACGTCAAATGGGGTCTGCTCTATGGCGTGCTGCTGTGCAACGCGCGCGCGATGGGGGAGTTCGGCGCGGTTTCGGTGGTCTCAGGTCACATCCGCGGGCTGACTAACACCATGCCGCTCTTGGTGGAGATTCTCTACAACGAATACCAGTTCGTCGCCGCCTTCGCGGTGGCATCGCTGCTCGCAATGCTGGCGCTGATCACGCTTCTGGCCAAGACAGTTCTCGAGCGACAGATGGATGAGAAGGACATCGCGCCATGACCATCGAAGTCAAGAACCTGTTCAAGCGATTCGGCGCCTTTGCCGCGCTCGACAATGTCGCTGTCGAAGTGGCCGATGGTGAACTCCTGGCACTGCTCGGCCCTTCCGGCTCCGGAAAGACCACGCTGCTTCGGATTATCGCCGGCCTGGAATGGCCCGATGCCGGTGAGGTCTCAATCGACGGCGAGAATGCACTCGTCCGCGGCGCCGGCGAGCGGCAGGTCGGCTTCGTGTTTCAGCATTATGCGCTGTTCCGGCATATGAGCGTGTTCGAGAATGTCGCCTTCGGCCTGCGCGTGCAGCCGCGCAGGATCCGCAAGAGCGAGGCCGCGATCCGCGCCCGCGTCAAGGAACTGCTCGATCTGGTGCAACTCGGCTGGCTCGCCGACCGCTATCCGAGCCAGCTCTCGGGCGGACAGCGGCAGCGCATCGCGCTCGCCCGCGCCCTCGCCGTCCAGCCGCGCATTCTGCTGCTCGACGAGCCCTTCGGCGCACTCGATGCCAAGGTGCGCAAAGAGCTGCGGCAATGGCTGCGCTCGCTGCACCAGGAGATTCATGTCACGTCGATCTTCGTCACGCACGACCAGGAGGAGGCGCTCGAGGTCGCCGACCGCGTCGTGGTGATGGACAGGGGGCGGATCGAGCAGATCGGCGCGCCGGGCGAGGTCTACGATCGTCCGGCGAACGCCTTCGTGCATGGCTTTATCGGCGAGTCCATCGAGCTGCCGGTCGAGGTCGCCGGCGGCCAGGTGCGGCTTGGCGACAAGCCGCTTGCGATCGCCGCCGATGGCCTCGCCTCGGGTCCCTCGAGACTCTTCATCCGCCGCCACGACGTGCAGGTCGGACCCACCGCCAGCGCCGTGTTGCGTGGCGCCGTGACCCGTGTGCGAAGCTTCGGCCCGGTGCAGCGCGCGGAAGTAGCGCTGGCGGAGAACGGAACAGCCATCGAGATCGATGCGCCGCGCGATCGGGACCTGCGGCCCGGCGATGTCGTCGGCCTGACGCCCCGGCGCTACCGGATTTTTGCGAGCTAGGCCGCTCCTTTAGGTGCGAACACGCGCCACGCTCGCAGCCATCATCGTCTGCTGGAGGGCGGACGATCCAGCAAACCGTGCTCGCGTAACGCATAGCGGTGATCGCTACCAGTCTTCGCGGCGATGACGGCGGTCGGGCCTCTCGCGCGGGAAAAATGATCCATCTTCACCTTTCAGCCATGGTTGGCATGCAACAACGCCCCTCTCATTGGGGGTATTCATGCGGGCGTGGGCTGCAATTCTCTTAACCTTTTCGCTTGCGGGCTGCGCCGCCGAAGCGCCGGTCGTGGAAACGCCGAGCATGTATATCGACTTGGCGACATCAGGCGCGAAGCTCGACGCGGTGGCTGCGGCGAGCATGATCTCGCAATATCGGGCGAATAACGGGCTCGGTCCGGTTGCGGTCGATCCCGCGCTCATGCAGCTTGCCGAGTCCCAGGCCGGCGCGATGGCTTCCGCCAACAAGCTCGACCACAATGTCAGGGCGCCGCTGGCCAAGCGCCTCGCTGGCGGGGGCTATCCGGCGGCCAAGGCGGTGGAAAATGTATCGGCCGGCTATCACACGCTGGCTGAGGCCTTTTCCGGCTGGCGCGATTCGCCGCCGCATCGCGCGAATATGCTCAGCACCGGTGTAACAAAATTGGGCATTGCCGCGACTTATGCTCCGAATACCAAGTACAAGGTGTTCTGGACATTAATTCTTGCCGAGCCGGACGCGGTTTAGTGATCTGAGAACACCGTTGTGCTGGTTGACGCCGCGACGAAGTGACGCCACGGTGCAGTCACGATTAAACGTCTGACCGATCAACATGACGGAATATCCTCATCCAATGCCGGCCGAGACGCCGGCGCAGGCGCAACGCGTGCTGGTTCTGCAGGGCGGCGGTGCGCTCGGTTCCTACCAGGCCGGCGCCTTTCAGGCGCTCCGCCATTTCGGCTTCGAGCCGGATTGGATCGCCGGCATTTCCATCGGCGCCGTGAACGCAGCCATCATCGCCGGCAATGAGCCGGACAGGCGCGTCGCGAAGCTGAAGGAATTTTGGCAGATGGTCTCCGCGCCGGTGCCTTGGCATCCGGTGACGAACGGCGAGCGCAGCCGCTCGCTGTTCAACGAGACCAGCGCGGCCCTGATTGCGGCTTTCGGCGTTCCCGGCTTTTTCACGCCGCGTATTCCGCCCGCGCCGCTGTGGCCCAAGGGCAGCCAGCAGGCCGTGAGCTATTACGACACCACGCCGCTGAAGAAGACGCTGGAGCGGCTGATCGATTTCGATCTCATCAACGATCTGAAATGCCGCTTGAGCGTCGGCGCGGTCAGCGTCACCACCGGCAATTTCCGTTATTTCGACAACTACGAGTTCCGCAAGGCGGGCAAGACGATCGGCCCCGAGCACATCATGGCCTCGGGCGCGCTGCCGCCCGGCTTTCCGCCGATCGTGATCGACGGCGAGCATTATTGGGACGGCGGCATCGCCTCCAACACGCCGCTCGACTACGTGCTGGATGCCGAGGTCGACCGCGACCTCCTGATCTTCCAGGTCGATCTGTTCAGCGCACGCGGACCGCTGCCGACCACGCTTCTGGAGGCGGCCGAGCGGGAGAAGGACATCCGCTATTCCAGCCGTACCCGCATGAACACCGACAAGAACCGGCAGATCCACAACACGCGCAAGGCGCTGCGCGAGCTCATGGACAAGCTGCCGGACTACCTGAAGAACGATCCGTCCGTCGAAATTCTCTGCAAGGCCGCGCGGGAGAACACCGTGACGGTGGTGCATCTGATCTATCGCAGCAAGAATTACGAGACCAACTCGAAAGATTATGATTTCTCGCATGTCGCCATGGTCGAGCATTGGGAGGCGGGCGTGCGCGACGTTCACCTCTCCATGCGCCACAGGGATTGGCTGGAGCGGCCGCAGTCCGGCGAAACCATGGTGACCTACGATCTCACCGGGGACGTCCTCGACGTTCTCGCGGCCAAGAAGGAGTGAACGGAATGGGTATTTTGACAGGCAAGACCGCGGTTGTGACCGGCTCGACCAGCGGCATCGGACTGGCTTATGCGCGCAAATTTGCGTCCGAAGGCGCCAACATCGTGCTCAACGGCATGGGAGCGCCAGCCGATATCGAGAAGGAGCGCGCAAGCATCGAAAGCGACTTCAAGGTGAAGGCGGTGCATTCGCCGGCGGACATGACCAAGCCCGCGGAGATCGCCGAGATGATGGCCCTCGGAGAGAAGACGTTCGGCTCGGTTGACGTGCTCGTCAACAATGCCGGCATCCAGTTCGTTTCGCCGATCGAGGAATTTCCGCCCGCGAAGTGGGAAACGATCATCGCCATCAACCTGTCTTCGGCGTTCTACGGCATCCGCGCCGCAGTCCCGGGTATGAAGAAGCGCGGCTGGGGCCGCATCATCAACACTGCGTCGGCGCACTCGCTGGTCGCTTCGCCCTTCAAATCGGCTTACGTCTCGGCCAAGCACGGCATCGCGGGTCTCACCAAGACGGTGGCGCTGGAGCTTGCGACTTTCAAGATCACCTGCAACTGCATCAGCCCCGGCTATGTCTGGACGCCCTTGGTCGAGAAGCAGATCCCCGACACCATGAAGGCGCGCAACTTGACCCGCGAGCAGGTCATCAACGACGTGCTGCTCGACGCGCAGCCGACCAAGCAGTTCGTGACGGTCGAACAGGTCGCCGCATTGGCGCTGTTCCTCTGCACGGACGACGCCGCACAGATCACGGGAAGCAATCTCTCGATCGACGGCGGCTGGACGGCTGAGTAATGGCCCCACCGTCATGCCCCCGGTCAGCGCGAAGCGCTGCCCGCGGGCAGGCGATGACGGCGACTGGATGCTATTTGCCGAACGCCAG
>JBLMWS010000006.1:0-8005 GCA_050257355.1 Gemmatimonas sp. | reverse complement strand
GTCCGCTTCGTCTATCCGAGCCGAATGCACGGCCGCGGCTTTGGCCATAACGCGCTGGTCGTGGCGACAGCCTTCACCTTCGGGCCGACGATTGCGTCCGGAATTCTGGCGGTCGGCTCGTGGCCGTGGCTCTTTGCCATCAACATCCCCTTCGGCCTCACCGCGATCCTCATCGGCTTGCGCACGCTGCCGCCGACGCCGCGCGCCAAGCATGATTTCGATTTCCCCGGCGCGCTCCTCGCCTCCGCCTGTCTCGGCCTGTTCATCATCGGGATCGGCAGCGCGGCACATCAGGCGTGGCCGGTGCTGGTCGTGATCGAACTCGTCGCCGCGCTCTTGCTCGGATCGCTGCTGACCCGCCGGCAAGCCGATCACCCCGCACCGATGCTGCCGACCGATCTGTTCCGCCGGCCTTTGTTTGCGCTGTCGGCGGCGACCGCCGTCTGCTCGTTCGCCGTGCAGGGACTGGCCTTCGTCTCCCTGCCCTTCTATTTCGAAGACGTCCTGATGCGTTCGCAGGTGGAGACCGGCTTTTTCATGACGCCGTGGCCGCTGGTGGTCGGCATCATGGCCCCGATCGGCGGCCGCTTGTCCGACCGCTTTCCGGCCGGCCTTCTCGGCGGGCTTGGTCTCGTGATGCTCGGCGCGGGCATGCTGCTCCTGGCGATGCTGCCGCCAAGCCCGAGTGTCGCCAATATCGTTTGGCGCATGGTGATCTGCGGCATCGGCTTTGGGTTCTTCCAGACTCCGAACATGAAGGCCATCATGTCGAGTGCCCCGCCACATCGCAGCGGCGGCGCCAGCGGCATTGTCGCAACCGCCCGTCTGATCGGACAAACGACGGGCGCGGCGCTGGCGGCCCTGTGCTTCAGCCTCGCGGGGCGGAACGGTGCGACCGCGGCACTGGCGCTCGGCGCCGGATTTGCCGCAATCGGCAGCGTCATGAGCTTTCTGCGACTCGCTGTCCCTCCGCAGCGCAATCGCTAAGCGGCCCGCTTCGACCGACACGGTGCAGCTATTCCGCCGGCGCTGCGATCGCCTCCGAATGTGAGGCGTAATGCGCGCTGGCGCCTAACCTGCCGAGCGCGAACAGCCCCGCGGCCATCGCCGCATAGGCCAACGCGACGGCAGGCGTCACGCCGAAGCCGCCGCCGACGCCCACCGCCTCACCGTGCATGAAGCCGAAATAGCTCAGCACGGCGCCGGCAAGGGCGAACGCGGACGCTTTGACGAAATCGCGTTCGATGACGAACACGCCGATCGCCCCCAGCACGAGGCCCGCCAGAATCGAGCCGCCGCCCATCACTTCAAGGCCATGATAGAGCACTCCCTGCTGCGGTAACGCGGCAATCGCCGCGGCTTTGACATCGCCGACCTTGTCGGCCGGCAGTCCGCCGACCGCCTGCGCCGCGGTCATGGTGGACGCGAGCATGGTATCGATCTGCAGCTTGGCCCAGGCGGCCAGATGCGGGGTCAGCGCCAGCACGATGGCTGGCGCGTGCTTGGCCGGCGTGGTCTGGAACGCCTGCGCTCCGATCAGCATGCCGATGTAAAGGAGGATCGGCGAAATCGCGACCACCGGGACCAGCGCCAGCAACACCGAGATGATGCCGAGCCACGACAACAAGATCACCATCACGCCGGTCGCAGCGGAATAGCCGATCCGCCCGCCCATCGCCTTCCAGCCGGGATGGCCGATATAGACGGCGTTGATGAAGGGATTGCCCATCAGGCAGCCGATCAGGCTGACAATGCCGTCGGCAGTCAGAACGCGCGTCGTCGGGTAGGAATCGCCGGCAGCTTCCGCGCTTTCGACATTATCCATCGCCTCAACCAGGTCATAGATGCCGAACGGGACGGCGGTCACCAGAATCACGCCGAGATATTCGAATCCGGAGAATACGTGACCCACCGCCGGAATCGGCACCGAGAAGCCGAAATTGGCGAAGGCGTTGCCGAGGCCGGCCAGACTAAGCCCGCCAAGCCCAAGGCCAAAGATGTTGGAGCCCCAGCCGATGACCATGCCGGCGGCGATCGCAATCAGACCGGCCGGAGTGCCTTTCGGATATGTCACCCCGCCGAACCAGCTCACGAGGATGATGGCAAAGCGGATCAGCCCGATCTGCGGCGTCATGAACATCTCCAGCGCCGGACGCATGGAGATGAAGGTGATCGAGACGCCGGCGAGCGTACCCAACAATGCCGCGCGGGGCGTGATCTTCCTGATGTAAGGCGCGATGAAGCCGCCGATCATCAAGATGAAACTCTGGAAGAACACCCAGACAAGTCCGGCGGACCAGCCCTTCACGGGATCGCCGGTCCGAAGCGTGATCGGCAACATGATCACGAAGGTGACGATGAACATGTGCGGCACGCTGACGCCGGACGGCAATGCGCAGACATCGCTGCGTCCCGTCTTCTGCGCCAGTCGATAGGCGAGGAACGCATAGTAGAAGGTGGAGAGGCACATCATGAGGCCGAGGGCAGGAAGAATGCGGCCGAACACGAGGGTGTCCGGCATCTTCAGCACGAAGCGCAACAACCCGGTGAGCACCAGCATGTTGACGAGAATGTTAGTGCCGAATCCGAAAAACGCATTCCAGTCCCCCGACGTCCACACAACCGGCTTGAAACCGGATTGCCCCGCCGCCGTCCCGCTTCCGCTCATCGCGATGCTCCCGCTGTCAAAGATAAGTCGCCATCTGCACCTGCATGGCCCGCAGAACCGCGGCCGAGTCCGCGACCCAGCCGAAGATGCCGCCCTGGGCCTTGATCATTTTCAGGCCCATCTCGTGGAATTCGGGAAAATAGGACGCGCAGCCATCGGCGATGACGACGCAGCGATAGCCGCGGTCATTGGCCTCGCGCACGGTCGTGTGGACGCAAACCTCGGTGGTGACGCCGCACACCAGGAGATTTTCGATGCCGTATTCCCGCAAGACATCGCCGAGTTCGGTCGCGTAGAATGCGCCCTTTCCCGGCTTGTCGATGATGACCTCGCTCCGACGCGGGGAGAGTTCGGGTATGATGTCGTGCCCTCTCTCACCGCGGATCAGGATCCGTCCCATCGGGCCGGGATCGCCGATGCGCAGGGACGGCGCACCGCGCTCGACTTTGGAGCGCGGCGCATCCGAGAGGTCGGGCAGATGACCCTCGCGCGTATGGATGACCAGCATGCCGGTCGCGCGGGCCGCGGCCAGCACGCGCGCGATCGGCTGGACCGCAGACGCGAGTTGCGAGACGTCGTTGCCGAGCGTCTCGCCGAAGCCGCCCGGCTCGAGAAAATCGCGCTGCATGTCGATAATGACGAGCGCCGTCGCCGACCAGTTGAGCTCGACCGGCTCCGGCTCGGCAAGGACGCTGCCGCTTGCGGCATGATGCGAGCTCACCATGAACGACGCGCCCCCTCGGCGACAGAACACTCAGGCGGAACTCAAGCAAGCGCCGTGCCATTGTGTACAATCCGGATGCGCACTGCTGAAAGTCAAAATTACCTGTCTTTTCAGTCTGTTGAATTCGGCGCCACAAGCTGCTTGATGCCTCTGCGGCGATCCTTTGGTGAAAGCCTGCTTAATCCTTGAGCGGACGTTGCATGCACGGACGCGTCGGCCGCTTGGACTGCGCGCAGGCGGGTCGGCAAATCGTCCACAAATGGCGCGGGCGAGCCGCTTCGAGATGGACCAGCGATATTGACTTTGGCGGCGCATGGCTTTCACTGCCGAACTGCATCGATCCACCGAGCGCCAAGAAGACTGAACGGAGCCAATCAAGATGACGCTGCTGCAGGTGGGGCTGGACGACAAATACCGGCTCGAGGCCAAGCGGATTTATCTCTCGGGCGTTCAGGCGTTGGTGCGGCTGCCGATGCTGCAGCGCGAACGCGACCGTGCGGCCGGTCTCAACACAGCAGGCTTCATCTCCGGCTATCGCGGCTCGCCGCTCGGCATGTACGACCATGCGCTGTGGCGCGCCAAATCGCACCTCCAGGCGCACGACATCGCCTTCGTCCCCGGCTTGAACGAGGATCTCGCGGCAACGGCGGTGTGGGGCAGCCAGCAGGTGGGCCTGTTCCCGGGCGCCAAGGTCGATGGCGTGTTCGGCATCTGGTACGGCAAGGGCCCGGGCGTCGACCGCTCGGTCGACGCGCTCAAGCACGCCAACTCCGCCGGCACGTCGCGCCATGGCGGCGTTTTGGCGCTCGCGGGCGACGATCACGGCTGCCAGTCCTCCACATTGGCCCACCAGAGCGAGCAGGTGTTTGCAGCCGCGCTGATGCCGATCATCAATCCGGCCACGCTGCAGGACTATCTCGATCTCGGGCTCTACGGATTCGCACTGTCGCGCTATTCCGGCTGCTGGGTCGGGTTCAAGGCGATCGGCGAAACCGTGGAAAGTTCGGCCTCGGTCTACAGCGATCCTTCGCGTGTGCAGATCGTGATGCCGACCGATTTCGAGATGCCGCCGGGCGGGCTGAACATCCGCTGGCCCGATCCGCCGATGGAGCAGGAGAAGCGGCTGTTCGGCGCAAAGATGCAGGCGGTGGGCGCCTTCGTGCGCGCCAACAAGCTCGATCGCATCGTGCTCGACGGCAAGCCGGCGCGGCTCGGCATCATCACCACTGGAAAGGCCTATCTCGATCTGCGCCAGGCGCTTGCCGATCTCGGCCTCAGCGACCCCGAGGCGCAGGCGCTGGGGCTGCGCATCTACAAGGTCGCGCTGACCTGGCCGCTGGAAGAGCAAGGCGCCAAGCGTTTCGCCGAAGGCCTGCAGGACGTGCTGGTGGTGGAAGAGAAGCGCGGCTTCATCGAGGACCAGCTCAAGCGCATTCTCTACAATATGGAGGCGTGGAATCGTCCGACCATCGCCGGCAAGCAGGACGAGGCAGGCAACCGGCTGTTGCCGAGCGAGGGCGAATTGACGCCGACCATCGTGGCCTCCGCGCTGCTGGCGCGATTGCGGCGTCTCGGTCACAACAGCCCGGTGCTGGAGCAGCGGCTGGCGCGGCTCGAAGCCTTCGAACGACCGGCGCCGGCGCAGGCGCCGATCACGTTGCAACGGACGCCGTTTTTCTGCTCGGGTTGCCCGCACAACACCTCGACCAGGATCCCGGACGGCAGCCGCGCCATGGCGGGCATCGGCTGTCACGGCATGGCGCTCAACGTGCCCGCAAGACGAACCGCGACGATCACGCATATGGGCGGCGAAGGCGCGAACTGGATCGGGCAAGCGCCCTTCACCAGCGAGCAGCATATCTTCCAGAATCTCGGCGACGGCACCTATACGCATTCGGGACTGCTGGCGCTGCGCGCGGCGGCCGCCTCCGGCGTCAACATCACCTACAAGATCCTCTACAACGATGCGGTCGCGATGACCGGCGGCCAGCCGGCCGAAGGCAGCTTTACGGTGTCGCAGATCGCGCACCAGGTCTGGGCCGAGGGCGTCAAGCGCCTCGCGATCGTCTCCGACGATCCCGGCAAATATCCGCACCAAGGCTACTTCCCGCCGGGTGCCACCGTTCACCATCGCCGCGAGATGGATCAGCTGCAGCGCGAGCTGCGCGAGATCAAGGGGCTGACGGTCCTGATCTATGATCAGACCTGCGCCGCAGAAAAACGCCGCCGGCGCAAGCGCGGGCTTTATCCCGATCCGCCCAAGCGCGTCTTCATCAACGATCTCGTCTGCGAGGGTTGCGGCGACTGCTCGCAAGGCTCCAACTGTGTGTCGGTGCAGCCGCTCGACACCGAGCTCGGCCGCAAGCGCCAGATCGACCAGTCCAACTGCAACAAGGATTTTTCCTGCGTCGAAGGCTTTTGCCCGAGCTTTGTCACGGTCCACGGCGGCAAGCTCAAGCGCGTCGAAAGCACCGCAATCGACTCCGGCCAGCTGTTTGCCGACCTGCCGCTGCCCCCTGCCCCCAAACTGGACGCGCCCTACAACATTCTGGTCACCGGAATCGGCGGCACCGGCGTCATCACCATCGGCGCGCTGCTCGGCATGGCTGCCCATGTCGACGGCCGCGGCTGCTCGGCGCTCGACTTCACCGGCCTGTCGCAGAAGAACGGCGCGGTGATGAGCCATGTCCGGATTGCGCCCACTCCGGAAGACATCGCGGCGGTTCGCATCACGACCGGCGGCGCCGACCTGATCCTCGGCTGCGACATCGTCGTCTCCACCAGCGCAACCGCGCTCAGCCGCGTCGAACGCGGGGTTACCAAGGCCTTCGTCAACGCCGACCTGCAGCCGACCGCGAGCTTCGTGCAAAACCCCGACATCGATTTCGAGATGGGCGCGATGCAGACCGCGCTGCGAGACGCCATTGGCGAGCGCAATCTCGACATCATCGATGCGACCGGCATCGCCGCGACCTTGATGGGCGACAGCATCGCCACCAACTCCTTCATGCTCGGCTTCGCCTTCCAGAAGGGCGCGATCCCGCTGTCCTTGGAAGCGCTCATGCGCGCCATCGAGATCAATGGCGCGGCGGTCGACATGAACAAGCAGGCCTTTACATGGGGCCGGCTGGCTGCCCACGATATGAGCCGCGTGCGCAGCGTTGTTCAGTTCCGCAGCCGGGCCACGCAGCCTGCGCGGACGCTTGACGACATCATCGAGGCCAGCGCGAAATTCCTCACCGATTATCAGGACAAGACCTATGCCGCGCGCTATCTCGCTGCAGTCGGCAAGATGCGCAAGGCGGAAGCCGCCGCGGCGCCCGGCTCGACCGAGCTGACCGAGGCCGTCGCCAAGAACCTGTTCAAGCTGATGGCCTACAAGGATGAATATGAGGTGGCGCGGCTCTATACGGACGGCAGTTTTGCCAAGAAGCTCGCGCAGAAGTTTGACGGCGACTATCAGCTCAAGTTCTATCTGGCTCCGCCGATCGTGGCGCGCCGCGACAAGGCGACCGGCCATCTGCAGAAGCAGGAATTCGGCGGCTGGATGGTCCATGCCTTCCGCCTGCTGGCCCGGCTGAAATTCTTGCGTGGCACCGCGTTCGACCTGTTCGGGCGCTCGGACGAGCGCAAGACCGAGCGCAGGCTGATCGAAGAGTACGTCACGATGATCGATCAGCGCGCGGCGGGATTGACGGCGGAGCAGATTCCTGTGCTGACCAAGCTGGCGCGCATTCCCGAGACGATCCGCGGCTACGGCCATGTCAAGGAAGCGAGCATCGCGAAGGCACGCGCTGAACAGGCTCGGCTCGAAGCAGAACTCGAGAACAACCGCTTTGCCGCCGCGGCGGAATGAACTGCGCTATGGCGCATAGTCGTGTTGTATTGAGATACGTACTCCGCTGACCGTGATGTCGGAGATGCGCACACGGCGTCCGTCATTGCGAGCCACCCGGTCGGCGCAAAGCGCCGCCGGATAACAGGCTCCGCGAAGCACTGCAGAGCCGCGCGTGCGACTCTGGATTGCTTCGTCGCTACGCTCCTCGCAATGACCAAGACGTGGATCATCGTCCCCGCGGCGCGTGTCGCCCGGGTTTTGCATCTTGTTTGACCCTCTTCGAAAACAGAGGGCGCAGGGAAGGCCAGGTGCCCGCGTGCACCCGTGGGCCTTCGCGCAAAATAACTTGCGCAAAGGCGCGAAGACCACAGGTGGGCGCGGAATCACACCGGCCTTCCCTGCGCGAGTGGTTTACGGCTTACTTCGCGCTCTCCTCGGTGAGCCAGCTTGATTGCCACCGTCGTCGGCCACGATGCTCAAGCATCGCCGCCAACTTAGCGCCTGCATGGGTGCGCCAGGACCACACGACTTGACCGTCCGCGTCGATGCCGCTCGTCAGTCGGCACTTTCGCGTCCACCGCATTCCGCACCACGTTCGTGACGACGCGTACGCCCCTCATACCGGCGCGGAATGCGATTACTATATTTCTGATTTTCGGAATTTGCAAGAGCGCCGTGTGCGGTGAATTGGCACGACGGGCAATTTGCGGCTGGCTGCCATGCGCAGGCGCGACCCTCGAGCAGGCAGCTCGACCGATGGAGCCACGCGCAGCGC
>JBLMWS010000005.1:0-3501 GCA_050257355.1 Gemmatimonas sp. | reverse complement strand
CACAAGGCATCCAACGCATCGTGCGGGCTTCTGCCGGGCCGAAACCCATAGGAGAAACCGCAGAAGTCACCTTCATAGATGGCGTTGAACACGATGACCGTGGCCCCTTGGACAATCTTGTCTTCCAGAGCCGCGATCGCAAGTGGCCGCTGCTTCCCGTCCGCCTTCGGTATGTACATCCGGCGGGACGGTTGTGGGCGGTACGTTCCCCGATGGACCCGTCCGTGCAGATCAGCGAGCCGTGGCTCGAGATCTGCCTCGTAGTCCTTCCACGTCATGCCATCCACCCCGGGCGCGGCCTTGCGCCTGAGCGCGAAGAACGCCGTCCGGAGCGCATCGACAGTGATATGGTGGAAAAGCGCGGTGAACCGGTCCTTCTTCCTCAGCCTTGCGGCTTTCCGTACGCGATCCAGCGACTGGGACATGCGAGCCCGGCCCTGTGTCCGGTGCATGCGTTGCTGTTCCGCGCTCCCCTTGGTCCCCGGCCTTGGCTCCGCCAACTCCGCCACCGGTGGCCCGGCTTTGTTCGTCAGCTTCACAGCTACTATGCCGGAGTCAGACTTCTCCGTGTCGTGCATCAGCGGCTACGGCTCCTCGCCTTCCCGCTGCGGACCATGCCCTCCGTAAAGGTCATGGCCAACCCGGAGATCTCCCGGTTCCCGTGCAAGGAGCGTCCATACATGCCAGGGTCTGCGACCACGCCGGGCCGGACGAATGCTCGCGTTTGCGCATCCGCCCGTGTTGCCTTCCGCTCAGTTGACAGCGTCGACACCCGGGAAAACATTCTTTCGCGGCTCAATGGCTGGCCTGCATGCTCCCCTACCGACGCTTCGCCGGCATCCTCGCGGATGTCTGCGCACGGCTGGGGGCCGATGTGGTTCGCTACTCCTTCATCGTAATGGACTTGCACCATCTACTCCTTGCCGGTCTCCCGGCGCACCAACTGTAATGCTAAGCTGTGCCGCGGCTGAATCCACTCTCTGAGGGTAGCGTCGGGAGGCGACCTACCAAGCATATTCCACGACAAACCAAATCCGAGCATATTGGCGCGGAAAATGTCTGCCATCGCCTGACATTTAGGTGTAGCTTACAGTTGCTTTATCCTCGACGCGACCAGACCCAGCCCAGGGCTCTGTCGCACGTTTTGAAATGACAGCTTGCTTTGAACGTTTGACATGATGGATGATTCGTTTGGTGGCTCCTCTTTTCGGAGCAAGCCAGATGCAGTTGCGCAACGCGCCTGCACATCGCTGTCCACTTCAAGACAGCCTTCTTTCGTTCTGGCGAGCGGTCAGCGGGAATTGCGACTGGACCTGTTCCGGGGCCTGGCGCTGTGGCTCATTTATATCGACCACGTTTCGCCCGATCTGCTGACCTGGTTCACGATGCGCAATTACGGATTCAGCGACGCCGCCGAAATCTTCATTTTCATATCCGGCTTTACGGCAGCGCTGGTCTACGGCAGGGCCGCGCTCGAGGCGGGGTTTCTGATCGGGACGACGCGTGTGCTACGGCGGGTCTGGCAGATCTACACCGCGCATCTTTTGCTATTCCTTGTCCTGATGGCCGAGATTGCTTTCGTCGTCGCCGTCTCCGAGAAGCCGTCGTTCTACATCAACGAGATGGAGGTCGCGGATTTCTTCAAGGAGCCCGGTCCCGTGATGATCCAGGCCGTGCTGCTGCGATTCCGGCCTCTGAACATGGATATCTTGCCACTTTATATCGTGCTGATGACCTTCCTGCCGCTGGTCCTGTTGCTCGCACGGTTGCACAGGGATCTTCCGCTCGCTCTGTCGATCGTGTTCTACGTTCTTACGATTCGGTTCGATCTCCATCTGTCGACTTATGGAGGCGGCTTCTGGTCGTTCAATCCGTGTGCGTGGCAGCTGCTTTTCGTGTTCGGCGCCTGGTGCGCGCTGGGTGGCGGACGACGATTGTCACCGATACTCGATTCCCCAATCGCCTTCTGGTTGGCCGTCCTCTATCTGTGCGCGGCGTTCTTCGTGACCTTGACCTGGTATTTCCCGCAGCTGGAAAGTTTCATCCCCGCCTCGCTGGCGCGCCTGATTTACCCGATCGACAAGACCGATTTTGACGTGTTGAGGTTTGCCCATTTCCTGGCGCTGGCCGTTGTTACGCTGCGCTTCGTGCCGAGCGACTGGGGAGGATTGCGGTCGCGCTGGCTTCGACCTCTGATCCTTTGCGGGCAGTATTCGCTTCAGATCTTTGCGCTTGGAGTCGCCCTGTCGTTCGCGGGCTACACACTTCTGATGGAGTTTGATGCCGGCGTGGTTCTGCATGTCATCGTGGGTGCCACCGGCATCCTGATCATGTACGGCATCGCGAGGATGTTCGCCTGGTACAAGTGGGCCATGACGGGGCGCGAGCGCGCCAAGGTAGTTGTGACCGACTTTATGGCGCAAAGTCCGTGACCGCCAAACTGAAGGTGGAGGAGGCCGATGACCGGACCCGGATCTGTTCGATGTATGGAGGCTCGCCCTAGCGGCGCGGCCGCGCTCGATTTCGGCCACCAGGAATTGGACACCTGAAATTTGAAGAAAAAGGAAGTAGAAAGTGAAAGTCAGCAGATATCTCTTCGCCTTCATGGTTTTTGCCGGTGCGCTCCAAAGCGTGCCTGCGCGTTCGGAGGAGGCGAAAGTAGGCGATCTCGTTATTTTGCAACCTTGGAGCCGCGCGGCGCCGCGCGGTGCAGAATTGGCCAGCGCTTATCTGACGATCGAAAACAAGGGAACGACGCCAGACCGCTTGATCGGAGGATCGACGGAAATCGCCGAAAAGCTTCAAATCCAGCAAAGCAGCATGGTCGGGGGTGGGCTGACCTTAAACCCTGTTGAAGGAGGATTGACGATCTCTCCCGGCGACAAAGTGCAGTTGGCGCCTCACGGTATTCACCTTACCCTGTCGAACCTCAAGAGCCGGATGAAGAAAGGAACCAAAGTGCCAATGACGCTGGAGTTTGAAAAAGCTGGCAAGGTCACCGTCTCGTTCGATGTCTTTAGCGCCGCTTCAACAGGACCAGTCCCGGCCAAAGCTTTGGCGCCAGATAACAGTAAGATGAAAAAATGAGAATGACACCAGTATCCGCCGTCCCCACAAAGGACAGACACAGCTCGGTGCTTTCGGCAGGTCTGGTTACGAGCATCCGCGCGGGTACCGATAGCCATGGCCGGTCGGAAGACCGCCGGCAGCGTGTTGTTGATTGGCGGGAATCGCGTGAACGTGCATAGCCTGGCATGATATTCTCTCAACTAACTTGCTTTTAGTTGGCAAGCATCTTTGGCTAAGCTCGGTTTTCGCATTCGTTGCGTGCAATGCACCACAAGACAAAATGGGTGGTCATGATGGCCCATAAGGATGAGGTATCTCTCATGCGTCCCGTCGAGCGCGACCTTCGGCTCGATCTGTTTCGCGGCTTGGGCCTGTGGATGATCTTCCTCGATCACGTTCCGAACAACATCGTCGCCTGGTTGACGCTTCGCA
>JBLMWS010000004.1:0-4109 GCA_050257355.1 Gemmatimonas sp. | reverse complement strand
GGGATGTCGTCCTCGTTCGTCCACGTCACGGTGGTGCCCGCCTTCACCTTCAGGTCCTGCGGCCCGAAGGTGAAGTTCCCGATCTTGACCGCCACATCTTCCGCGGCCGCCGGCGTCGCGGTGAGGAGGTGCGCCGCCCCGCGGCGCCGGCCACAAGAAGTTTCATCATCGATCTGAATGTGATCATGGCTGCACTCACCCCTGTATCGGCGTGTCGATGATGGCGAGGCGTTGCTCGTTCTGCTTGAACGTCACGCTGGCGATGCCGAGCATGGTGCGCAGCTTGTCATCCGGTACCTTGATCGGCCCCGGTGACGGAGCCACACCCGGAGCCGGCTGCGGAAATGCCGTCGAGCGCGCAGTGTGGAAGGTCACATTTCCTTCGACCTTCTGCATCACCTGATGGATATGGCCGTTGAGCACGGTGACGGAGCCGAAGCGCTTGAGATAGCCAAGGGCCTGCTCGCTGTCCTGCGTGCCCCATCCCCATTGCGGGTAGATGGTCCAGAGCGGAATGTGAGCGAACACGACGATCGGCTGCGATGACGAGCGGCTCTTGAGATCGTCTTCCAGCCACTCGAGCTGCTCATTGCCGAGATTGCCGAGGCCGCCTGCCTTCAGGTCGACGACGTTGACCAGGCCGATGAAATGCACGCCATTGTCATCGAAGCTGTACCAGCCGGCGCCTTTCGTCCCGCGTCCGTAACGGTCGCGATAGAGCTTGCCCTGTTCCTCGTCGAGCAGATCGTGCTCGCCGGGCACGTAGTGCACGTTGAGTCCCGCCTGCGAGATGATGCGGTCCGCATCGTCGAATTCCGACGGCTTGGAGAGATGTGAAATGTCGCCGGTGTGAATCATGAAGGACGGCTTCACCGGCAGCGCCTTCACGCGCGCGATGCATTCTTCCAGCGTGCCCTTCGCATTGGGGTTGGCCGGCTTGTCGAAGCCCATGTGGCTGTCGCTGATCTGCAGAAAAGTAAAACCCTTCTGCTGCGCGGCCACCGCCTCGTCGATGATGCCGAGCGATGCCGGCACGCCGCCCGCAACCGTCCAGAGCACACCGGTGCCTGCCCATGTCATGCATTCAAGAACCTTGCGGCGGCTCATGCCGTCATCGTGCGCTGTCATCGTCGGGTCTCCGGTTGATTATTTGACGTTCACGCAGACCAGACTGGGCAAGCCGGCGAATTATTCCCGAGCGAATGCAGATCACGGAAATGTCAGATGCGCGCACGCAGATCGTGCGTGCCGGAAATTTGTTCCCGGAAACGGGCTCACTCCTGTTTCATGAAAACGTTATTCGAAACGGCGCTGTGTGCGCCTACGACGCGGAATAATTCGTCCGCGTTCCAGTCTCCTCGGTACGCAGCCACAACGGCCGCTCCATTCGCCGCCACATGTGACGCCGAATGTTTTTCCAACCGGCGATTTTGAATCGCACACCAGGAGATCCAGCCATGAAGACATTTCTGACCATTGTTGCCGTGCTGACGGCGGTATCGAGCCCGGCCTTTGCCCAATCGTTCTGCACCTGCGACGGCACCGGTAACGTGCTGCCGTTCTCGCACAAAGGCAGCGCTCCCCAGAATGACCGGACGGCCTTCCGCGACAGCGCGCTGCGGGCCTTTGCCGGCCCCGAGGGCTACGGCGCATCCGGTCCCAATGCGCCCGAAGCCACCGGTGGCGGCAGCCCCGGATACAACGAAATGCTCCGCAACTTCTGATCCGGCGAAACGGGGCGGGCCCGGCCCGCCCTGTTTTCCGGGCAGAAAAATCCGGTCGGGCCGGGAATGAAACGCCTGCTCGCGGAGTCTTGACCATGCCGTGATCGCGTTTGCCGCTAAAGCAGCCGCCAGGAAAGGCAGCTCCAGCCCGCCCGGCAGACTGATCACCTCGATCGGATGAACCACAATGAGCCGTCCAAAATCTGACGATAGTTCAATGCTGCTGGTCCATGCCTACCTCGATGGCGAGCTCGATCCCGCCAACGCGCTGAGCATCGCGCAGCAGATGGGTCAGAAGCCGGCGCTTGCTACGGAGGCCGCGCGCGTGAAGGAATTGCAGGAATTGATTCGTGAACGTCTGCCGCGCGAGCAGGCCCCGCCCGGGTTACGCGCCAAAATCGAATCTTCGGTCGGCGGAGCCAGACGAGACCGCGCAAAACCGTCCTGGCGCGCCCTCGCCGCATCGATCGCGGTCACCGCCATGGTCGCCAGCACGTCGACCTGGCTTGTCGTCGACTCCCGGCAGCAGCCGACACTGATCGCGGACTCCCTCGTCTCTGATCACATCCGTGCGCTGATGGCGCCGGAGCCGGTCGACGTTGTTTCGTCCGATCGCCATACCGTGAAACCGTGGTTCAACGGCCGTATTCCGAACTCGCCTCGCGTCGTCGACCTCGCCAAGGACGATTTCCCGCTCATCGGCGGCCGCGTTGATGTGCTCGGCCGGACACCGGTCTCGACCCTGGTCTACCGCCACGCCAAGCACCTGATCAGCCTCACCGCCGTGCCGGCCGACAGTAAATTTGCGTTCAACGGGAGCCCGCGCAGCATCAACGGCTACAACGTCGTTCATTGGAGCGAAAACGGCGTGAGCTACTGGGCCATCTCCGATCTCGAAGCAAAAGAGCTGGACGTCTTCGCGCAACTTTTCCGCACCAGCCAGACCGAATTGTAGGCGCAGGTGCCATGTCGATAACGCCACTGCGGCCCAGAAGCGGCCCGAACAATTCCGAAGGACGACCGGTTCGCCTAGTTGCCTCCGGCGCACAGGATGCGATGAGCGCGCTCGACGATAACGCACGCTTCAGAGCGGTGGTCATGCCGCATATTGATGATGCCTATCGGCTGGCGCGCTGGCTCACCGGCAACCGCAGCGACGCCGAGGACGTGGTGCAGGATGCGTCGCTGCGCGCCTTCCGCGCCATCCGCGAATATGCCGGCGGCAATCCGCGGTCCTGGATACTGAGCATCGTCCGCAACACGGCGTACTCATGGCTGCGCAAGAACCGGCCGGCAACGGTGGTCACGGTCGACGACCTCGAGGCCGTCGAACTTGCGCAGGCCAAGCCGGGCGAACTCTGCGACGAGACGCCGGAGGCATCGCTGATTGCCAAGGTCGATGCCGAGCAGCTCCGTGCGGCCATCGCGGCATTGCCGACTCCTTTCCGTGAAACCCTCGTGCTGCGCGACATCGAGGGCCTCGACTACCGGGAGATCGCCGAAACTACCGAAGTGCCGATCGGCACCGTGATGTCACGACTTGCCCGCGCCCGTCACCGACTGATTGAGACGCTCAGGGGGGACGGCTAGTTTTCCCGCATGCGCGTCGCACACGCGGGTTAAATTTAAATATTGTCAGACCGTAGGGTGGGCTAAGGCGCGCTATGCGCCGAGCCCACCGAACGAGTTGTGAGTCCGTTGGTGGGCACGCTTCGCTTTGCCCACCCTACATGGCTGATAACGGCCCAGCCGGCCGTTACGCTTAGAATGGTCAGCGTGGCGGAATCTGGATCAAGTCGTCGAGCTGGGCCTTTGTCAATTCGGTGGCCGTGAACTTCAGCGCGACGGCATCCTTCACGATCGTGTCGAGGCCGACGATCTTGTCCGGCTCGACCGCCGAGCGCGGGAAGAAGTCATCACGGGTACGCTTGGCCTTGGCCTCGCTGATGTTGAGCCACTCCGAATAGACCTTCAGCGCCTTGGGATCCGTGTACAGGAAATTGACCGTCTCGCGGTATGCCTTCATGTAACGGTCGACGACATCCTTGTGGGCTTTCAGAAAATTGGCGTTCGCGATGTTGAGCCGCACGGTCTGGCCCTTGAAGGCGCTGGCGTCATTTCCGGTCGCGATGATACGGATCTGCTTCTGGTCGAGCTGATCGAGGCCGAACGGCGGCGCCGCCCAGCCGACATCGATCTGGCCGGACATCACGGCCGTCAGGTTCGCCGCCGGACCGCCCATCGCGGTCGGCTTCGCCTTCAGGTCGTACTGTTTCATGAAAGCCGTGACGATGCCGTGCGTCGATGACCCGTTGGTCGAATAGGCCAGGATCTTGCCGTCGGTGTCCTTCAGCGACTTGATCGGCGAATCCGCCTTCACATACC
>JBLMWS010000003.1:0-2947 GCA_050257355.1 Gemmatimonas sp. | reverse complement strand
GGCGATGCTCGCGACCCATCCCGACGTGTTCGCCGCGGGCGCGATCATCGCGGGCCTGCCGTTTGGTGTCGCCGGCAATATCAGGGAAGCCTTGACGGTGATGCGCAGCGGCTCGGGACGGACCGCCTCGGCGCTTGGCGATCTCGTGCGCAACGCCTCCAAGCATCGCGGGCCCTGGCCGAAGGTCTCGGTGTGGCACGGCAGCGCCGACCGCACCGTCAATCCCGGCAATGCCGACGAGATCACCAAGCAATGGCTCGACGTGCATCAGCTGCCGGAGGCGCCGATGTCGGAAGGCGTGGTTGACGGCCATCCGCACCAGGTCTGGTGGAATGCCGACGGTCAGACCGTGATCGAGTCCTACACCATCAACGACATGGCGCATGGCACGCCGCTCGGGCGCGGCCACGACGACAGGCGCTATGGCAAGGAGGGCGCGTTCCTGCTCGAAGCCGGCATCTCGTCCTCGTACCACATCGCGAAATTCTTCGGCCTGACGCACTGGATCCGCGACGCCAAGCCGGCGCCGGCGGAATCACCGAGTGCCAAGTTGATCCCGCCGGTATCGCCGATCTCGGCCGTTGCGCTGCCCGAGCTCAGCAAGGTGCTGCAGCCCCTGATCAGCTCCGCAGCGCCGAGCGAGCCGCAATCGGCAGCCGAGGTTCGAAGCGAGGCCCTGCCGGATGCCGAGCCGAAACGCCGCCGCATCATCGGCGACATCAGCGCCGCGCTCGAGCGCGTGCTTGCCGCGGCCGGATTGAAAAGCTGACGTCCTTTCGCCGCCTACATCTCCCCGGTGATGAACGGATTGGTCAGCCGCTCCTGGCCGAAGCTTGAGCCAGCGCCGTGGCCGCAGATGAAACCGACGTCGTCGCCCAGCGGCAACAGCTTGTTCTTGATCGAGCTGATCAGGGTTTGATGACTGCCGCCGGGAAGATCGGTGCGACCGACCGAGCCGTTGAACAGGACGTCGCCGACATGGGCGAAGCGCAGCTCCTTATTGAAATAGACCACGCTGCCGGGCGAATGGCCGGGACAATGCAGGATGTCGAAGGTCAGCGCGCCGATCTCGACCTGCTGGCCTTCCTCGAGCCAGCGGTCGGGCGCGAAATTGCGCACGCCTCGCATGCCGAAGGTGGCGCCGGAGGTGACGACATTGTCGAGCAGGAACTTGTCGGCCCGGTGCGGGCCTTCGATCGGCACCTGCAGCGCATCGCGCAGTTCGGCGGCTCCGCCGACATGATCGATATGGCCGTGGGTCAACCAGATCTTCTCGACCTTGACGCCGGTCTTCTCGATCGCGGCCAGGATCTTCGGCACGTCCCCGCCGGGATCGAACACCACGGCCTGTTTGGTGGCTTCGTCCCAGATGATCGTGCAGTTCTGCTCGAACAGCGTCACCGGCACAATGATCGCGCCGGCTTTCGCTTCCGTTTCGGTTTGGTTCTGTTGGGTCATGGTCGGCACAATGCCGAGTTTTACGGGGCTGCGAAAGCGAAAGATTCGTGCCGGGAACTTGTCGCTGCCATGATCAGCGGCCACGATGCGACCGGCCGGTCGCATTCTCGTCGATGTCGCTGCGCTTCAACAGATAACCCAATCCGCCGACGCGATACCAGCGATAGCCGTAAGGTTCGAGCACGAGCTTGTGCCGGCCGCGCCGGTCGGCGTGGCTGTGATCCTCGGCAAGCAAATTGACCAGGAGCTTGCCCTGCTCTCCGGGAAGCCCCACCGAAAAGCTCACCTCGCGCGGCTTTTCGTCGAGATTGTGCATGAACAGCACCGAATTGTTGCGCCAGTCGTAGCGGATGATCAGCACCGCGGGATCGCGCGCGGCTATCACCTTGAAATCGCCCCAGCCGATTTCAGGTACTTCCTTGCGCATCCGGATGATGCGCTCCATCCAGTTCAGGAGGGAATTGGGATCGCGCCGCTGCCGGGCGACGTTGACGTGTTCAAAGCCATAAGGACCCGTGTCGATCACCGGCTGCATCGGCCGCTCGTTCTCGGTAAAGCCAGCGTGCGGTTCCTTCGACCATTGCATGGGCGTGCGGGCGCAATTGCGTTCGGGCAGTGACAGATTGTCGCCCATGCCGATCTCATCGCCGTAGCGGATCACGGGGGTGCCGGGCAGGGTGCATATCAGGCTATAGGCGAGTTCGAGTCGCCGCCGATCGCCGCCAAGCATCGGTGCGAGCCTGCGGCGGATGCCGCGACCGTAGAGCTGCATGCTCTTGTCGGGACCAAAGGCCTTGAACACGAGATCACGCTCGGCCTTGCTCAGCCGGCCGAGGTCGAGCTCGTCGTGATTGCGCAGAAATTGCCCCCATTGCGCGGAGGCCGGCCGCGGCTTGGTCGCTTCGATCGCCTTTGCCAGCGGCCGCGCATCGGATGCGGCCAATGCGTAAAACAGATGCTGATTGGCCTGAAAGTTGAACATCATGTGCATGCGGTCGCCGTCTTCGCCGAAATATTCCATGTCTGTGTTCGGCAAGACGTTGGCTTCCGCCAGAATGATCGCGTCGCCTTCACGCCATTGCAGGAATTCGCGGAACGCGCGCAACATCTCGTAATGCTCGACCGTTTTTTTGACCTTCGGCCCCTTGGCCGCAATCACGAAAGGCACCGCATCCATGCGAAAGCCGGATACGCCGAGTTGAATCCAGAAGCCCATGATCTTGAGGATTTCGGCCATCACTTTCTGATTTGCGGTGTTGAGGTCGGGCTGGAATTTGTAGAATCGGTGGAAATACCAGGCGCCGGCTTCCCTGTCATAGGTCCAGGTCGACTTCTGCACGCCGGGAAACACCAGGCCTCGATTGGCATTGGGCGGTCTCTTGTCGGACCAGACGTACCAGTCGCGGTGGGGGGAATGTTTTGAGCTGCGCGCGGCGCGAAACCACGGGTGCTGGTCGGAGGTGTGGTTGACGACCAGATCGATGATGAC
>JBLMWS010000002.1:0-14855 GCA_050257355.1 Gemmatimonas sp. | reverse complement strand
GCATCGCCGCCGATTTCAATTCCTGCACCTCCGGCGAATCCGGATCGAGCGAGCCGGCATTCGCATGCGGATTGACGTGCCGCGCAGCCTCGACCTTGCGCGCGATGGCATGCAGCGCCTTGTCGACGGCGGGCCAGTAATATTCCTGGTCGGGCGACAACCTCAGCCGCTCCTTGATGCCGGCGATCTGGGCGTCGGACAGGAGCGCATATTTCTCAGGACGCGGGTGGCTTGCGACCTTCGCCTTGGGCGGTGCCGACGGCATCTCCTGCGCCGGGTGCGCCTCCGCAGCGGCCGGCGCCACGGCGGGCAGCATCGCAGCCGCCTTGGCGGCTTCGAGTTCGGCATCGTTGGAGGATGCGTAGGCCTGCCGCAGCGCCTGGTTTTCGTCAGGGCCGACTTGGTTCGCGGTCTGTTGGCTCGCGGCCGGTTCGCTGCTCCCGCTCGCAGCCTGTTGCGGCTGGGGCTGCGCCTCGGGCAGCGAGGCGACGACCATCAGCTTGTCCTGCTTGTCCTCGCGATTGGGAACCACTTGCTTGAGGTCGGGCATCGCGGCTGCGATCCCGGCCGCCGGAATGCTGTCGCGGGCCAGGATGCTGGTGGCTGCAGCCCCGACGACCAGTACGCAGGTCAGGGCGAGGAGTGTGATGGCCTTGGTCAAACAGGTCTCCGTCCCGGTCGGGCAGTCATCGTCATCTGACGAAAAAGTGAGCGTTTATTAAGGCGTAAACGGGCCATGGTTGCGGCACGGCAATACCGGCGCCGGCCGAAGCACCTGAAAAGACTCGCAAAATTCAGGCCGCGGCGAGCTCATAGGCCTCCTGGATATCGGACACGATGTCGGAGGCCTCAAACAGTGCGCGCGGCTCGACCGAGTGCAGGCTCACCGTCCAATTGCTGCCCTTCCGGCTTAGGGGCGTTTTGAGCACGTCGAACCGCACCGTGCGGCACAGCGGATGGCGCTGCAGGGCGTAGAAGACGCGGATCCTGAGTTCATCGATCGTGGCAGGCGTCTTGGCAGCAAACCGGTCCGGTCCCATCGCGCATCCCTCTTGTCTCGCGAGCGGTCCGGCCAGCGAGGCCGGCGCTTTCGCGCGGGATGTTGAGACGGGCGGGTTAATGCCGCGTTAAGGTTAAGAAGCCGTTGGCGAGCCACTCAGGCGCGAGCACCCGCGGCTCGATATTCCGCACTCGTTTGCGCCACGAGCTCGTCGACCGACGGCACCCCGGTCACGCCCGAGGTGGAGTGCCCGGCGCTCCAGACGTCGCGCCAGCGTTTCGGGCGATTTTCACGCGCGGCAACGTCGATATCCTTGCCGATCTCGATGGCGCCGCGCGCAGGCAGATTGTCCGGATCAAGGCCCGCGGCAACGATCGACGGCTTCAGCATGTTGGTCTGAAGGCCGGTGAATGCGCTTGTGAGCAGGATGTCGTCGGCGCTGGCTGCGACCAGCATCGCCTTGTAGCGCTCGTCGGCCATGCTCTCGCACGTGGCAATGAACTTCGTGCCCATATAGGCAAGATCGCAGGACAGCGCCTGCGCCGCGCGCAACGCGTGCCCGTCGGCTATCCCGCCGGCAAGCACGATCGGCCCATCGAAGAAGGCGCGCACCGCGCGGACGAAGGCGAACGGATTGAGCCAGCCGGTCTGGCCGCCGGCACCGGCCGACAGCAGCACCAGCCCATCCGCGCCGGCCGCAACGGCCCGCTCGGCATGGCGGATGGAGGCGACATCGGCGAACACCAACGCGCCGGCATCATGCAGCGGCTTCAGCACGGGTTCGGGCGAGCCGACCGAGGTGATGACGAGCTCTGGCTTGTGCCGCAGCAGCACGGCAAGATCATCGTTGAGCCGCGCGTTGGAGCGGTGCACGATCAGGTTCGGGCAGATCGGCGCGACGGCTTTCCCTTCGGCATCCGCGTGCCGCTGCAGCCGATCCTCGATTTCGTCAAGCCAGCTGTCGAGTTGATCGGGCGTGCGGCAATTTACGGTCGGAAAAGCGCCGATCACGCCGTTGCGGCACGCCGCCACCACAAGCTCGATGCCCGAGACCAGAAACATCGGTGCAGCGATCAGCGGCAGAGTCAGGCGATCGCGAATGCGCGCCAGCGGATCGTGGTGCGGTGATGCGTGCGGCAAATCTGTTTTCCCGGATCGGACAGGAATGCTAGCGTTGCGGGCAAGTTTGGCACGTTCGAAGGCCGGGCACAAAAGGGAGGATACGTTCGATGAACAACCCGCTCTACGCGTTTCCGACGGTCGGCGAGCAGACCTTGCGGGCGCTCGCGCGCTATCCGTCGCGCAACGCCTTCAGCTGGCCGGGCGGCTCCATCACCTATCGGGGCGCAACCGAGCTGATCGGCCGCATCCAGAGCCTCTTCGCAAAGCTCGGCCTGCCGGCGGGGGCACGCGTCGCCTTACTGACCGCCAACCGCGCCGACACCTGGTGCGCCGGCATTGCCGCGCAGTTGGCGCGGTTGGCCGTCACCTGGCTGCATCCGCTGGCCTCGCTCGAGGACCAGCTGTTCCAGATCGAGGATTCGGAAGCGCAGATGCTCGTGATCGACGCGGCCGCCTTTCGCGACCGCGGCGGCGAACTCGCCGCCAGGGCCGGCGGCGTGAAAACCGTGTTCACCGTCGGTCCGGCCGGTTACGGCGTCGACCTGTTGCAGGCGATCGAACAGGCGGGGAGCGCGACTGCACGCTGCTTTGCCGGACCCGACGACGTCGCGAGCCTCAACTACACCGGCGGCACCACCGGCAAATCCAAGGGCGCGCTGCGCCGTCACCGCGAATATGGCGGCTTTGCCGGCGCCATCCTCGCCGATTTCGAAATCCCGGAAGCCGCGCGCTATCTCACGGTGGCGCCGATCAGCCACGTCGCGGGCACAAAGGTGCTCCCCACGCTGATGCGCGGCGGCACCGTGCACATGCTCAAGGGTTTCGACCCCGAAGCCGTGTTCAGCACAATTGCGCGCGAGCGCATCAATTTCACGCTGTTCGTGCCGACCATGATCTATGTGCTGCTCGACCATCCCGCGCTCGACAAGACCGATCTCTCCTCGCTCGAGCTCGTGCTGTACGGCGCCTCCGCCATGTCGCCGTCGCGGCTGTCGGAGGCCTTGCAGCGGATCGGGCCGGTGTTCTCGCAGCTCTACGGCCAGACCGAATGCTATCCGGTCTCGGTGCTGCGCAAGGCCGATCACGACCCGAAAACACCGGAACTGTTTCTGTCCTGCGGCTTTCCGATCGCCGCCTGCGACGTGAAGATTCTCGATCACGACGATCAGGAGGTGACGACGGGCGAGGCGGGCGAAATCTGCGTGCGCGCGCCGCATGTGATGGCGGAATACTGGAAACGCCCGGAGACCACGGCCGAGACCTTGAAGAACGGCTGGCTGCACACCGGCGACATCGCGAGAGCCGACGAGCGCGGCTACATGTACATTCTCGACCGCAAGAAGGACATGATCGTCTCCGGCGGCTTCAATATCTTCCCGCGCGAGGTCGAGGACGTGCTGTCGCAGCACGACGGCGTCGCGATGGTCGCAGTGATCGGCGTGCCGGACGACAAATGGGGCGAGGCGGTCACGGCCGTGGTGGTGCCGCGCGAGGGCGCGCGGCCGAACGCGGACGAGCTGATCGGCCTGGTGAAGGCGCGCAAGGGCTCGGCGCATGCGCCAAAGCAGATCATGTTCGTCGACAAGCTGCCGATGACGGGTGTCGGCAAGGTCGACAAGAAAGTGCTGCGCGCGAGCTTCTGGGCCGGGCGCGAACGGATGGTGGGGTAGTTATATTGGTGGTCATCGCCCGGCTCGACCGGGCGATCCAGTACGCCGTGGCCTCGCCGTTCTACAACGGCCGCTTCGGATTACTGGATGCCCCGCACGCGCGGGGCATGACGGAGGCCGCGGAGCCTACCGCCGCTCGATCACGAGACTCTGCACGGCGCGGCCGAAATAGCCCTGTTCGTCGGCAAGGCGGGCCATCGCGAGGCCTGCGCCGTCGGGGCCGATCCAGGATTCGCCGTCGAGCAGGATCCATTCGCCGACCGGCTGCCGGGCCATGCTGACGGTGAGGTCGGCGTTGAGAAATCTCCATTGGTGAAAGTCGAGCGCGGCCGAGGTGCCGTTGGCAAAATCGGCCGCCACCACGGCACGTATGGCCTGCGAGACGGAAGAACCTTCCACCAGCGAGCGGTCCACGCGGTACCAGATCGCGGCCTTCCCCGGCACGCCGAAGCGGCCGCGCGCGGCGCGCAGCGACATGCCGGTGACGAACGGACTGTTGGAGAATTTCGCGGGATCCTCGGCCGAGTGTTGCGGGCCCGGATACTCGACCCTTTCCTGGTCGAGATCGGCCGGCAGCGGCTGCGCCTGCGCCTTGATCTTCAGCACGGTTGCGGCCACCACGAGTGCATCGTCGGCCAAGAGCCTGACCGCACAGAGCTGGATCTTGCGGCCCTCGCGCAAGACTTCGGTCTGCAGCATCAAAGGCGACAGCGGCACCGGGCGCATGAGGTCGATGGTCACGCGCGCAATGCGCATTTCTACCGGAGTCGGAATGCGTTCGGCTGCCCACACCGCGAGCGAGGCCGGCGCCGAGCCGTGTTGCATCCGCGGATCCCAGGGGCCAGCGGCATCGGGACTGACGAGAACGCGATCGTCGATGACGCGATAGATGGCCTCCATCGGTCAGGGCGCCGCCGGCAAGCAGGCTGCTGTGGGCGCGAGCTCAGCTCGCCGCGCGCAACGGCTCGTTCGGCAGTTCGATGTCCACTTCCAGCGTCGAGACATGTTTTCCCCTGTCCATCCGGACGACGACCTTGTCCGGATCGAGCGTAACATGCCGCGATACGACTTTGAGAATTTCTTCGCGCAGCCGAACCAGCAGATCGGACTGCCCGACCGCGCCGCGTTCGTGCGCCAGCAGGATCTGCAGCCGCTCGCGCGCGACCGCCGCAGACGAGTTGCGATTCGAAAATAGCCGCAGGAAAGAGAGGCTCATGCAGCCCTCCGTCGTAGCAGGAGCTTCATCAGGCCCTTGCGCTCGGCCGGCACCTTCATGGTGACGGTCTCGCCCAACAGCCGCTTGGTCGCATCGGTATAGGCGCGTGCTGCTCCGCTCGACGGGCCGTTGAGCACCACCGGACAGCCGACATTGGAGGCGCGCAACACATCCTGGCTCTCCGGGATGATGCCGAGCAGCGGGGTTGCCAGGATCTCCAGCACGTCCTCGATGGCAAGCATTTCGCCGCGCGCGGCGCGGGCCGCGTCGAAGCGGGTGACCAGGATGTGCTTTACCACCCGCTCGCCCTTTTCGGCCTTGACCGTCTTGGAGTCGAGCATGCCGATGATGCGGTCGGAATCGCGCACCGAGGACACTTCGGGATTGGTGACGATGACGGCCTCGTCGGCGAAGCGCATCGCAAGGGTGGCGCCGCGTTCGATGCCGGCGGGGCTGTCGCAGATCACCCAGTCGAAGCTTTGCCGGAGCTCGCCGATGACGCGGCCGACTCCCTCCTCCGTCAACGCGTCCTTGTCCCGGGTCTGCGACGCCGGCAGCAGCCAGAGATTTTCCAGCCGCTTGTCGCGGATCAGCGCCTGGCTGAGTTTTGCCACGCCCTGCACGACGTTGATGAGATCGAACACCACCCGCCGCTCGGCCCCCATCACGAGGTCGAGGTTGCGCAGGCCGACGTCGAAATCCACCACGACGACCTTCTGCCCGCTTTGCGCGAGCGCGGCCCCGATCGCCGCCGTGGACGTGGTCTTTCCGACGCCGCCCTTACCCGACGTCACCACTAGCACCTTGGCCATTGCCAACCTCCTCCTTCTTAACCCTGTCTCTTCAAGTAAGCGGCGTGATCCGCATGACCCCGCCGTCAAGCCAGGCCTGCGCGGGCCGATTGCGCAAGGCCTGGTCCAATTCTTCCGCTGTCTGGTAGTAGCCGTCGATCGCGAGCAGCTCGGCCTCGATCTTCTGGCAGAAGATGCGCGCGTGAGGATTGCTGTTGACGCCGGCCATGGCGCGCCCGCGCAGCGTCCCGTAGACATGGATGGAGCCGCCGGCAACGAGCTCGGCGCCCGAGCCCACCGAGCCGAGCACGGTGATATCGCCATCGGGAAACACGATCGACTGGCCGGAGCGGACCGGGGTGTCGAGCAGGAGCGAGGCCACCTGCGGCCGCACCTCCGGCTTCTCCGGCGCGGCTTGCGCGATTTCGCAGACGCGCCCGCCGCTCAAGACCGGCGGCATGGTGGGCGACAGCAGCGAGGGATCGACGCCCTCGATGCCGAGAATACGGATGTTCTTCTTTTCCAGGCTGACGACGAGATGCGCGATCGCCGACCGGCTCAGCTCCACGGCCGAGAGGTCGAGCACCACGGGCCTGCCGACGAAAAAACCGGGCGAGCGGGCAAGCATCGCGTCGAGCTCGGTGAGCCACTCGACGATCGGCACCACCGGCGTGAAGACAAATGCCAGATACGAGCGGCCTCGCAGGCGAACCGGTTGTGTTGCGGGCTCCGCAATTGCGTCCATGACTCTCGACTCGCCATCCTTAGTGAATGGTTAAGAATCGACCAGCCATGGTTAATGAACATTTAATGTTCCGCGGAACTCACAAGGCAGAATCGTGGCAAAAGCTCGGCCGCCTGCCCGGCTTGGCATTGACCTGAAGCTTTTGGCGTGGCCCGGCTCTCGTTATGCGGCCGTCGGCCTCAAAGCCCTTCGCAGAGCCTGCCATTGGCCCGCACTCCGCGCGGACCGTGGTATGCCACTCAGGCTGGCAGGACTGAACGCGTGAATTAGGCCGTAACGTTCAGATTGCCGCCGATCCCGCCGCCGACATTGGCAAGCGACGGCTGCTGACCTGCGCCAAGCAAGGTCAGGACTGCGGATTTCTGCGCATCGAGGTTCTGCTTCAGCATCGTGGCGGCGACTTGCGTCTGCGTCGCGCCCGCTTGTGCGGCCAGAAAGCCGCCGACCATGCTCACCACATCCATACGCGAATACCCCTTTTGCGGGCACCCTACGCATGGACCGTTAATGAAGGATGGAGATTGGAGGCGGCTGATGGCTCAGACACCGTCGTACGTTGGCCTGACCCGCGTCAGGCCCGCAATGACGAGCGCCTACCGGGTCGGGACCGGTTTGGGACCGCGATAATCGTAGAAGCCGCGCTGGGTTTTGCGCCCGAGCCAGCCGGCTTCGACATATTTCACGAGCAGCGGACAGGGCCGGTATTTGGAGTCCGCGAGCCCTTCATGCAGCACCTGCATGATCGACAGACAGGTGTCGAGACCGATGAAGTCCGCCAATTCCAGCGGACCCATCGGATGATGCGCCCCCAATTTCATCGCGGCATCGATGGCCTCGACGTTCCCGACACCCTCATAGAGCGTATAGATCGCCTCGTTGATCATCGGCAGCAGAATGCGGTTGACGATGAACGCCGGAAAATCCTCCGACACCGCGACCTGCTTGCCGAGCTTGCCGACGAAGGCCTTGGCGGTCTCGAAGGTGGAATCGTCGGTGGCGATCCCGCGGATCAGCTCGACCAATTCCATCAGCGGCACCGGATTCATGAAATGAATGCCGATGAAGCGCTCGGGGCGGTCGGTCGCCGCGGCGAGCCGCGTGATCGAGATCGAGGACGTGTCCGAGGCGATCAGCGCCTCCGGCTTCAAGACGGCGCAGAGATCGTGAAAAATCTTGCGCTTGACCTCCTCCTTCTCGACCGCGGTCTCGATCACCAGGTCGCAGTCGGCGAGTTCATCCAGCGTTTCCGTGAGCGTGATGCGGCCGATCGCTTTCGCCTTGGCGTCCTCGGTGGTGATCTTCTTGGCGACCTGCCGCGACAAATTGCCGTTGATTGTCGCCATGCCCGACTTCAGCCGGTCGGCCGAAAGGTCGTTGAGCACCACGTCGAAACCTGCGAGCGCGGCAACATGAGCGATGCCATTGCCCATCTGGCCCGCACCGATCACGCCGATCTTTTTGATCTCAGCCATTTTCTCATCCACCGGAACCGCGCATCTCGCGCCAGTCCCTCTAATAAACAACACCGGCCGGAGTTTGCCCATCCGCCCGGTGGTCTTGACTTACTTGCCGAGCTTGCCGAGTTCCGCGGTCAGTTCAGGCACCGCTTGGTAGAGATCGGCGACCAGGCCGTAATCGGCGACCTGGAAGATCGGCGCGTCCTCGTCCTTGTTGATCGCCACGATCACCTTGGAGTCCTTCATGCCGGCGAGATGCTGGATCGCGCCGGAAATGCCGACCGCAATGTAGAGCTCAGGCGCGACTACCTTGCCGGTCTGGCCGACCTGCCAGTCGTTCGGGGCGTAACCGGCATCGACCGCTGCGCGCGAGGCGCCGACGCCCGCGCCGAGCTTGTCGGCGAGCGGCTCGATATATTTGGTGAAGTTGTCCCGGCTCTGCATGGCGCGGCCACCGGACACGATGATCTTCGCCGAGGTCAGTTCGGGGCGATCGCTTTTCGCGACCTCCTCGCCGACAAAGCTGGAAAGAGCGGGATCGGCCGCCGCTGCGGCGGTCTCGACCGGCGCACTGCCGCCCTCGCCGGTCGCCGGGAAGGTCGAGGTGCGCACCGTGATCACCTTCTTGGCGTCCTTCGACTTCACGGTCTGGATGGCGTTGCCGGCATAGATCGGCCGCTCGAACGTATCCGGCGCGACCACCTTGATGATCTCCGAGACCTGCATCACGTCGAGCAGGGCGGCGACGCGCGGCATCACGTTCTTGAAGCGCGAGGTGGCCGGCGCGACGATGGCGTCGTAGGAGGGCGCGAGCGAAACGATCAGCGCCGCCAGCGGTTCGGCAAGGTCATGGGCATAAGCGTCGCCGTCGGCGAGCAGCACCTTCTTGATGCCGGCGAGCTTCGACGCAGCTTCCGCGGCTCCCTTCGCATTCTGACCAGCCACCAGCACGTGAACATCGGCGCCGAGCGCGGCAGCCGCGGTGAGCGCCTTGTTGGTCGCGTCCTTCAGCGAGGCGTTATCGTGTTCGGCAATCAACAACGTCGTCATCAGAGAACCCCGGCTTCATCTTTAAGCTTCGACACCAGCTCGGCGACGTCCTTGACCTTGACGCCCGCTTTCCGTCCCGGCGGTTCCGCAGTTTTCAGAATTTCGAGATGGGGCGCGAGATCGACGCCATAGTCGGAGGCGCTCTTCTCAGCGATCGGCTTCTTCTTCGCCTTCATGATGTTGGGCAGCGAGGCGTAGCGCGGCTCGTTCAGCCGCAGATCGGTGGTGACGATCGCCGGTCCTTTCAGCTTGACGGTCTGCAGGCCGCCATCGACCTCGCGCGTCACCTTGAAGTCGGCGCCTTCCACCTCGAGCTTGGAGGCGAACGTCGCCTGCGACCAGTTCAAGAGCGCGGCCAGCATCTGGCCGGTCTGGTTGCTGTCGTCGTCGATCGCCTGCTTGCCCAGAATGATCAGGCCCGGCTGCTCTTCCTCGGCAACCTTCTTCAGGATCTTGGCCACCGCGAGCGGTTCGACATTGCCTTCGGCCTTGACCAGGATGCCGCGGTCGGCCCCCATGGCAAGCCCGGTGCGGATGGTTTCGGAGGCCTGCGCCGGTCCGATCGAGACCACCACGACCTCGGTCGCCTTGCCGGCCTCCTTAAGCCGCAGCGCTTCCTCGACTGCGATCTCGTCGAACGGATTCATCGACATCTTGACATTCGCGAGTTCCACGCCCGACCCGTCGCTCTTGACGCGGACCTTGACGTTGTAATCGACCACCCGCTTCACCGGCACCAGAACCTTCATCGATCCTCTTTCGCTTGAATTATGGGTTTGATCTCTGGCCGCGGAACCTAAAGGTCCCGCCCATCCCGGTCAACGCGCGAAGGGGCAAAATCCGCCCCAAATGGCCGCTCGTTGGCCGATCTTTGGCGCTTCCGTAGCTCTTCCGTTCTGACCTATCTGCCCTGCTCTATCTATTCTGGCCCGGCACCCAGAGCACGTCGCCGGCACCGTTATTGTTGGCCGCACGGCTGGCGACGAACAGGAAATCCGACAGCCGGTTCATATACTGGATCGCCGCGTCGCTGACCGGCTCCTCCGCTTTGGCCGCAAGTTCCACCATCATCCGTTCCGCCCGGCGGCATATGGTGCGTGCCAGATGCAAGTGGGCCGCAGCGGCCGTACCACCCGGTAGCACGAAGGAGGTGAGCGGCGCGAGGTTTGCGTTTACGCTGTCGATGTCGCGCTCCAGCCGCGCGACCTGGCTCGACACCATCCGCAGGCGCTCGGCCTTGCCCTCACGCTGCGGCACCGCCAGATCGGCGCCCAGATCGAACAGATCGTTCTGGACGAGCCCCAGCATGGCGTCGAGTTCGGCCATGCCCTTCAGATGCAGCCGCGCCACGCCGATCGCGGCATTGGTCTCATCAACGGTTCCGTAGGCCGAAACGCGCTGATCGTATTTCGGGCGGCGTTCACCGCTGCCGAGCGCGGTGGTGCCGTCATCGCCGGTTCGCGTATAGATGCGATTGAGCACGACCATGTCTTCAACTCCTTTTAGCGCCCTAACGCCCTAACGCCCTAACGCCCCATCACCCAGACTGCGAACATGGTGATGATAATCGCGACGAATTGCAGCAGCACGCGCAACCGCATCAGGCGCTGCGACGTGTTGGGCGGCCCGCCGCGCATCATGTTGACGAGACCGAGCAGCAGCACGAAGGCAACGGCTGCGAGTGCGAGGGGAAGGACGAGCTTGCTGAGAAAGGTGGCCATCGCGGCTACATATCACCCACATGACGCTTGCGCCATCGCTCGCCGCCAGCCGTCGTCCCGATGCAACGATCTGGCTTTTTATTCAGTAATATCAGATGGTAGCTTCAACCGCCGTCTGCCGGTCAAGGTGCCATGTGAAGCAGCTTCGCTACGTTTTCCATGTCGTCATGGATGCGTTCTACACCTTCCTCGCCGATGATGGTTGGGCGATCGCGAGCCACATTGCGCTCTCGACGCTGATGGCGCTGTTTCCGTTCCTGATCGTCCTGACCTCCCTGGCCGGCTTTTTCTTCGGCTCCAAACAACTCGCCGATCAGGCGATGCAGCTCCTGCTGCAGACCTGGCCACATCAGGTCGCCGACGCGCTGACCGACCAAATTCATGACGTGCTGACCACCACGCGCGGCGACATCCTCACCGTCGGCGCGGTGCTTGCGGTCTATTTCGCGTCCAATGGCGTGGAGGCGCTGCGGGTCGGGCTCAACCGCGCCTATGCGGTGGTCGAGCCGCGCCGGTGGTACTGGCTGCGGCTGGAATCGATCGGCTACACCCTGGTTGCCGCCTTCACCGCGCTGGCGATGGCGTTCCTGATCGTGCTCGGTCCCCTCTTCATCGAGGCGGCGCGGCGGTACATTCCCCTGATCGTCGAGAGCAACGAACAGCTGTTGAACACGCTGCGCTACGGCATCACGGTCGCTGCGCTGACGGTTGCGCTGTTCATCCTGCATGCCTGGCTGCCGGCGGGACGGCGGAGTTTCCTGCAGATCCTGCCGGGCATCATCTTCACCCTCGTGGCCTCGATGGTCTCGGGCGTCGTGTTCGGCCAATACCTGGCGCGCTTCGCCAACAACTATGTCAGCATGTATGCGGGGCTTGCGTCGGTGATCATCGCGCTGGTTTTCCTGTATTTCACCGCCGCGATCTTCGTCTATGGCGGCGAGTTGAACGCCGCGATCATCAAGTCGCGGCTGCCCCGCGGCGTGTCGCTTCAAGCAGCGCAGTCGCTAGGGCGCGCGGAGACACGGGCTTGAGCAGAAAGCCGTCGGCGCCGGCCGCGCGCGACGCCGCCTCGTCCTCGCCGCGGCCGGACACGCCGATGATCGGGATGCGTCCGTGCGGCGGAGGCAGCTGGCGAATCCGCTGGATCGCCTCCAGGCCGTCGATGCCGGGCAACACCATGTCCATCAGCACGCAGCCGAAGCCGCCTTGTTCGATGCGCGCGGCGGCATCTTCGCCGCGACCGATGAATTCCGCCTGGTGACCGAGTTCGGTGAGGATTGTGTTGAGCACCACGCGACCGAACGGATTGTCCTCCACGCTCAGAATGCGCAGGCCATGACCGCTGTGCGGCAGCGGTCCGCCCGCGCCGCCCCCGCGCGCAGGCCCGGACGGTTGCGCGGACTTGAGCATCACCGTCAGGGTGAAAACAGTGCCGCCGCCCGGGCGCGGCGAAGCGATGATGTCGCCCCCCATCGCGCGCGCGATCTGCCTGACCGAAGACAGCCCGAGCCCGGCGCCGCCGAAACGCGCGGCGATGTTGACGTTGGCTTGCGAGAAGGGCCGGAACAGCCGCCGGATCTCCTGTAACGTCAGCCCGATGCCGCTGTCGGAGACGGTGAAAACGACGCCGATCGTATCCTTGCCACGGCGACCGACGCTCGCCTTCAGCGCGACGCCGCCGCGCTCGGTGAACTTGACCGCATTGTCGATGAGATTTTCGAGAGCGGCGCGCAGCCGCACCGGATCGCCGACGACGAGCGCGGGCAGGTCTTCAGCGATTTCGACCTCGGATTGGAGTCCCTTGGCGGCGGCGCGGCCGGACAGGGCGTCGCCGGCGATGCGCGCCAGCGCTCTCAGATCGAACAGATCTTCGCGCAACGCCGCCTTGGCCTGTCCGGGCTTCGCAGCATCGACAAATAGCGTCGCCAGCGCCGACAGATGCTCGGCGCCGGCTTTGATGGTATCGACCCAGCGCCGCTCGCGCTCGTTCAGTTCGGAGGTGGCCAAGAGATCGCTGATCGCGAGAATGCCGGTCAGCGGCGTGCGCACTTCATGGGCAAAAGCGGCGAGCGCGGCCTCGATGACGCCGGGCGCCGGCTTTGCCGTGATCCTGGCCCTGACCTTGGCTGCCGCCTTCGTCCTTGTCTTGGTCTTTGTTCTGACCTTCGTCTTTGTCTTCACCTTGGCGCGATGGCGCGACGGCTCCGCCGGAGCACGCTTGCTTGCCGACCGCTTGTTGCTGCGCCCTAGGCGCGACCTTGCCGCCATGATCGCCGATGACCCCCGCCCCTTGAAGGTAGCATCGCACGGCAGGGCTGCACGTGTCACGGACACCTTTGCGTTGGCCTTACACAAGGCTTAACCGGACAGGCCGACGAGGCGGCGGATATCGGCCACCGTCGCGCCGCCCGCGCGCAATTCGCGCAAGCCGGTGGCCTTGGTCGATTTCGACAGCTTGTGCCCGGCCTCATCCAGGATGAGGCGGTGGTGGCGATAGACCGGCTGCGGCAGTCCGAGCAGCTGTTGCAGCAGCACGTGCACGCCGGTCGCGTGGAACAGGTCTCGGCCCCGGACCACCTCGCTGATCTCCTGGAGCGCATCGTCGATCACGACCGACAGATGATAGCTGGTCGGCGTCTCCTTGCGGGCGAGGATGACGTCGCCCCACGCCTCGGGGCGGGCTTCGACGCGGCCGGTCTCGCCGCCAGGCCCCTCGCCCTGTTCGATCCAGGACAACCGGCCTGTCCGCGCCACTGCGGCGGCCATGTCGAGCCGCAGGGCATAGGGCGCGCCTGCTTCCATCAGCCGCGCGCGTTCGGCCTCGGGGCGCTGCTTCGCAGCTCCCGGATAAAGCGGCGCGCCGTCGGGATCGCGCGGCCAGGGACCGTTGCTCTCCTGCTCGGCAACCAGCCTTGCGATGTGCGCGCGGCTCTCAAAGCTCGGATAGATGAGGCCAAGCCCGGCAAGCCGGTCCAGCGCGGCGCGGTAGTCGGCAAGATGCTCGGATTGCCGCCGCACCGGTTGTTCCCAGCCGATGCCGAGCCAGGCGAGGTCGTCATAAATGGCGGTTTCGAACTCGCTCCGACAGCGCGCCGGATCGATGTCCTCGATCCGCAGCAAAAACCGCCCACCCGAGGCCCGCGCCCGGTCGAAGTTCAACAGCGCCGAATAGGCATGGCCGAGGTGAAGGTAGCCGTTCGGGCTCGGGGCAAATCGGAAAACGGGTGGCATCTTTCCAACGGACTCCGTCATGGCCGGGCTCGTCCCGGCCATCCACGCCTCGGCGCTCGTGCGGCCTGAAACGTGATCATGTCACTACCGAGTCATTGCCAATGCACCCGTCGCTTTTTGCTATAGATATTCTTCTCAATCGATCTGCAAGCCAAGATAACGTGGATGGCCGGGACAAGCCCGACCATGACGAGAGCGATCCCCGGGTCCACCAGCCATGACCATCCATCTCCACACCCAGAGCGACCTCGAGGAAGCCATCGAGAAATTGCTCAGGCAGGACCCCCGACTGAAACCGATTGTCGAGATCACGGGCATGCCGTCATTGCGGCGGCGGGAGCCGGGCTTTGTCGGCCTCGCACATATCGTCTGTGGCCAGCAATTGTCGACCGCGAGCGCGGCGGCGATCTGGGGCCGGCTCACCGCCGCCTTCGATCCGTTCCATCATGAGGCGCTGCGCCGCGCCCGCGCCGACCGGCTGGGCCGGCTTGGTCTCTCCGCGGCCAAGATCAAGACGCTGAAGCATATCGCGCGCGAGCTCGCGCAAGAGCGCCTCAATCTCGACGTGCTCGCGGAAGAGGACGCCGACGCCGCCCACCACACGCTGACGGCCCTGCCCGGCATCGGCCCGTGGACCGCGGACGTTTATCTGCTGTTCTGCCTCGGCCATGGCGATGCCTGGCCCGCCGGCGACCTCGCGGTGCAGGAAGCGATGAAGATCGGCCTCGGTCTGAAGGAGCGGCCGAGCGAGAAGCAGATGGCCCCGCTCGCAGAACCCTGGCGCCCGCTGCGCGGCGCCGCGGCGCATTTGTGGTGGAGCTATTACCGCACGGTCAAGAAGCGCGAGGGCGT
>JBLMWS010000001.1:0-10257 GCA_050257355.1 Gemmatimonas sp. | reverse complement strand
CACTGCCCGCCCTTTGTCGATGCCATGGCTTTCGGCTTCGTCATCCCACTGCCTTGCGACGTCATCATCCGTGACGGCGTGCTGTCGTGGGATTGGGACTTGCCGCAGCTGGCGGCGGAGGCGCATCCGCGATCGCCGATCAGCTTTCATGTTCCGGCGCAGGTGACCGCGACGCCGTTTCACAATGCGGCAACCTCTGTGGTGAAGTTCAACAGCTTCTGGACCATCGAGCTCGAGCCGGGATACTCGCTGTTTGCGACGCATCCCGTCAATCGTGCCGATCTCCCGTTTCGGCTGTTGAGCGGGCTGGTGGATTGCGATCGCTTTACCGATGTCGGCGTGCTGTTTCCGGCGGTGTGGACCGATCCCGGTTTTGAAGGCGTGCTGCCGCGCGGCACACCGGTTGCGCAATGTTTTCCCGTGGCACGAACCGCGCTGGAGCTGCACTGTGAAGCATTTTCGGATGCGGCGGCGCGCCGCTATGACGATACGGCCGCTCAGCTCTTGAACCGCCGCGGGGTGTACCGGCGAAAATTCCGTGCAAGGAGAGGCCGCTCAAGTCCCGAGTGATTGCCTGAGCCGTTCCGGGTCGAGCCACAACTCGCCGCGCGGCGCTGAGGACAGGGCCTGTGTGATGCGCCCGAACGTATCGGCGCGCAGCCGGATGGCGCGGCCGAACATGGTTTTCGCTGCGGCGATGTCGCCTGTTTGCTGCAGGCAGATGCCGAGGTTCACGCAGGCTTCTGCCAATTCGGGAGACAGGTCCAGGGCGCGGCGATAGGCCGTGATCGCGGCCGCCATATCATGCGAGTCCTGGCAGACCAGTGCATACGCGAACCAGAGATTTGCGCTGCTTGTATTGACCGCGTCTGACGCAAGGATCTGCTCGAATTCGACGCGCGCCACCGCGAGCTCGCCGAGCTTGTGCAGACAAAGCGCCAGCTGCAAGGCCATATCGAAATTGCCCGGCAAGCGCGATTTGCCTTTGTGCAAGAGATCGACGGCCTCGGCCAACCGGCCCAGCGCCCGCAGGCTCGCGGCGCGGGCGATTTCATGACGGGGATTCGGCGCTGCTTCCGCTGCTCGCGTGAAGGCGACCAGCGCTGCCTCGAACTTGCCGGCCCTGTGCAGCGCCACGCCGATGTCGTGCCATCCTTCGGCCTCACGGGGAAAGCGGCGCAGCAGATCGTGCAAAGCCTCGTTGGCTTTCGGATCGCCACGCTCCAGCAGCGCAATGCACGTCATGAACGCGGCATCGGGCCGCTCCGGCGCGCATTGGGCGGCCTCGCGAAAACATTGCAAGGCGTGGTCGAGATCGCCTGCGGCTCTCGCCGCGCGGCCGGCCAGGAGCAGCGCCGGTGGGTGTCTCGCCTGCAGTGCGAGGCAGGATTGCGCCCATCGGAGCGTTTCGGCGTGGTCTCCCCGCTGCCAGGCGACGGTTGCCATGAGCTGATGCGCCGCGGGGTCATCCGGAGCATCGTTGATCAGCGCCTGCGCCAAGCGCGATGCTTGCTCGATGCGGCCTTCCCGCAACGCCGCCAGCGCTGCGCTGATCACCTCAGTGCGGCGCGGCGGCTCGTGTGCGGTTTCCGGGTTCACGTGAGAGGCTGCCGATGTTTCCAAAAGCGATGCTTGGAAACATACTGCAGGACGAGCCGGTCTCAAAGCTCGTACCATGCTTCAGCGCCGCCCCTTGCTGTTCGAGGGGCGGCGCTGCGCTGCCGAGGCGTCGGCGCGATGCTTTGATTTGTCTACTCCGCCGCCTCTGTCTCGAGGGTCGGATAGTCCGTGTATCCCTTGGCGCCGCCGCCATAGAACGTCGCCTTGTCCCAGGCATTGAGCGGGGCGCCGCGCTTCAGGCGTTCGACGAGATCAGGGTTCGAGATGAACGGCTTGCCGAACGCGATCAGGTCGGCCGCGCCCGTGGCGAGCACCTTGGTCGCGAGTTCGAAGTCGTAAGCGTTGTTGGCGACATAGGCTCCGCCGAAACGCTTGCGCAACGAGGCGTAATCGAACGGCGCAATATCGCGCGGGCCGCCGGTCGCGCCTTCGATGACGTGGATATAGACGAGCTTCAACGCGTTGAGCTGGTCTACGATGTAGTCGAACAGCGGCTGCGGGTTGGAGTCGGAGACGTCGTTGGCGGGCGTCACCGGCGAGATGCGGATCCCGGTGCGCTCGGGGCCGATCTCGGCGCTGACGACCTTGGAGACCTCGAGCATCAGGCGCGCGCGGTTCTCGATCGATCCGCCATAGGCATCGGTGCGCTTGTTGGTGCCGTCCTTGGCGAACTGGTCGAGCAGGTAACCGTTGGCGCCGTGAATCTCGACGCCGTCGAAGCCGGCCTCGCGCGCATTGGCTGCGGCGCGCTTGAAATCGTCGATGATGCCTGGAATTTCGGACAGTTCGAGCGCGCGCGGTTCGGAGACATCGGCGAAGCTGCCGCCCACGAAGGTCTTGGTGTTGGCGCGGATCGCGGACGGCGCAACCGGCTTGCCGCCGCCCGGCTGCAGCGAGGTGTGCGAGATACGGCCGACATGCCAGAGCTGAATGAAGATGTGCCCGCCGCGCTCATGCACGCGATCGGTGATCCTGCGCCAGCCCGCAACCTGGTCCTTGGAGTAGATGCCGGGCGTGTCCTGGTAGCCCTGGCCCTGTTGCGAGACCTGGCTTGCTTCGGTGACCAGCAGTCCTGCGCTGGCACGCTGGCCGTAATATTCGGCGGCGAGCGGGCCCGGCACCATGCCGGGGGGCACCGCGCGGTTGCGCGTCAGGGGCGCCATCACCAGGCGGTTCGGCAGTGTGATCGGGCCAAGCTTGAACGGCTCAAACAATTTGGTCGGCGTGCTCATGGGGTGTCCGAGTGGAGGTTTCAGGTCAGGAACAAGTGGGCATTGCAGCAAACCATGCAATGCCGCAAGCCATTCCTTTCGCGCAGACGAGCCGCGCAGGCCCCCTTTTAGGAGGATTCATGCGAATTTCGGATTGCGACGAAACAGAAGCACCGAAAGCCGCCTTGGACTCGAATTGTTTCTTTTCGTCGTGGCGGGCGAGCGCAAGCGGGAAACCGGAATGACGAAGCCTACCGCATCGGCAGCGCCGCCGCGGCCGGCTGCGGCCGCGCGCCGCCACGCATCCGGGCCAGCAGCTCCGCCGTCGGCCAGGAATCCGCGGGCAGGCCGTATTTGATCTGCATCGCTTTCACCGCGCTGCGGCTCTGCTGGCCGAGCACGCCGTCGATCTTGCCGACGTCGAAGCCCGCGCGCACCAGCAGCTGCTGCAATTGCTTGATCTCGCTGAACGGCAGCTGCGCCACGTGCGCGGTCGGCCGGCGCATCGGCGGCGCACCTGCAATGCGGGTCGCAAGATAGGCGGCAGTGGTGGAATAGATCAGCGAGTTATTCCATTGCGTATAAGCCGCGAAATTCGGATAGGCCAGAAACGCCGGACCCATCCGCCCCATCGGCAACAGCACCGAGGCGGGCAGCTGATCGTTGGGCAGCGCGCGTCCGTCCGGATAGGTCACGCCCAGGCTCGTCCATTTCGAGCGCGGCAATTGGATGGTGAGGTCGGCCTGCTGCCAGGGAAAATCGGCCGGTAAGCGCACTTCCTCGAGCCACGGCTCGCCGCGCCGCCACTTCAAGCCGTTGGCGATGTAATTGGCAGTCGAGCCGATCACGTCAGGTGCGCTGCGCAAGAGGTTGCGCCGGCCGTCGCCGTCATAATCGACGGCATAGGCGAGATAATGCGTCGGCAGGAATTGCGTCTGCCCGAGTTCGCCGGCCCAAGAGCCGATCATCTCGGATGCCGATAGATCGCCGCGATCGATGATCTTCAACGCCGCGATGGTTTCGTTCTGGAAGCGCTCGGAGCGGCGGCAGTCATACGCAAGCGACACCAGCGAAGGCAGCACCGGCAGGTTGCCCATGTTGGCGCCGAAGTCGCTTTCCAGCCCCCAGAATGCGGCGATCACGGCCGGCGGTACGCCATATTCCTTTTCCGCGCGCGCAAATGCCGCCGCGTAGGTCCTGATATGCTGCTGGCCCTGCTGCATGCGATAGGGCGCGGCCATGCGGCCGGCGAATTCGGTGAAGAGCTGGCCGAACACGCGCTGGCCGCGGTCGCGGTTGACGATGCCCTGGTTGTAGGTGAGATAGGGCGAGGCCTCGGCAATCGCACGCTGCGAGACGCCCTCGGCGACCGCCCGCTGCTTCAGCTCGCTCAAGAATTTTTCGAAGCTCGCGCCGTTGTGGCACGACGCCGCACGCCAGGAAGGCGCGACGGCGGCTCTCGCCGGCGCGGGATGCAGTTGTTGTGCCGATACAGGCGGCAACAGCGCCACAAGCGCCGCAATCGTTGCAATCGCAGTTCGGAATCCAGGCGAAATCGTCGGCATTGATGGGACCGGCTGAGGCAAACCCTGATCATTCCGGAATAGCCGAAAGCACGGAAAAAGGAAATCGCCTCGCCGGACCCGCCAAATTCCGTTGGTCTTCTTGTCCGATCGTTAACCACCCGACAATGGTCGCATCTCGACCCGGGGTTTCGCCTTGCCGTCGGTACGATATGTTAGTCCCCTCAATGGCAATGTTCCGAACATGTTGAGAGATGGCGAATACGCGGCATGGTTCCGGACTCCGCACGGCGAAGGGACGGGGATCGTGCATCTTGCGGGCGGCAAGATCTCGGGCCGCGACAGTTTCTTCAGCTATAGCGGCTCCTACCAGGTCGCCGGCGGCCAGTTTAGCGCCACCTTGACCATCCGCCGCTATGCCGACGGTCCGACCACCTTGTTCGGCGTCGATGAGGTCGATCTGGCGGTGACCGGCGCTATCAGCGGCACGATCGCCTGTTGCTCCGGGGTGTCCGAACAGGCACCGGGCGTGCATTTCGAGGCCACGCTCATCCTCAACCAGCAGCCGTCGCCGGGACCGGCCGCAAAGCGCCCGGTGTCCGCCAATGTCGCGACGCTGCCGAACACGATTGCCGGACGCTCTCGCATCCGAAACTCCGCCATCTCCCGGCGCTGATCCTCCGCCGTTGCAAACTCACCTTCTCGCCCATTCGCCGACCACCCGATGCAGGTCGGACAGATGCTCGCGCAACTGATCGAGCGCAAAGCCGAGCGCGAAAAAACGCTCCACCGTCTCGCTCGTCATGTTGCGCGTCAAGCCGTCGCGTCGCACCGCGCCGAAGGCAATCCCGTAAGCCTTGAAGGCGTTATCGAGCGCGTCGATCGGCGGTGGCGGCGCCAGCTCGCGCAATGCCGTGCCGCTGTCGCGCAGGAAATCGCTCGATGCGGCCGCGACCGCCTGCAGCGACGGCGCGAGCCGCTGCATCACGTCGGCGGGCAGTTCGCAGCCGATGGCGCGCCCGAGCATGACGATGTCGTGGCGCAGCCGCAACAGCGTCCGCAGCAGGGGCCCGGTGTCGGGCGCGGAGGTGAGGCGCGCCATTCGCTCGTGCTCGGCCTCGGCGCCGATCGCGGTGAGCTCTGCCAGCGCGGCGCCGATTCCGTCCTGGATGCGGCGCAGACGCTGGTCGTCGGGCGCGCGCGCCGCCTGCTGCAAGAGCTCGGTCAGCGCATCTGCGATCAGGCGGAGCATGCGGGAGGCGGCATCGGTCGTCATCCGATGCCCCCGCGAGGGCCAGACCAGAACCGAAACTAGGAAGCCGGTGGCGCCGCCGACCACGACTTCGAGCACGCGATCGACCGCCGACACGGCCGGACTGACATGTTGCATCGCCGGCACCAGCAGCACGATCACGGCCGTGACCGGCAGCACGTTGAAATTGGTCCGGAAGGAGGCGATCAGCGCCAGCGGTGCCACCGCCAGCGCAAGCACGCCGAGCAGCGCCCATTCGCTCTCATGCGGAACGAGGATCGCGAGCATCCCGCCATAGGCTACCCCGAGGAATGTGCCCAGCAAATAATCGGTCGCCACTTTCAGCGAGCGGCCGATGCTCATTTGCGTGACGATCAGCGAGGTCAGCACTGCCCAAAGCGGCAATCGCAAATGCAGCGCCTGGGCCAGCGCGAAGGCCACGAGCGCGGCCAGCGTGACGCGCAGCGCCAGGATCAGTTGCAGGCGGTAGCGATGGACCAGCGCACGGCCGTGCCTGAGATGTTTCTGAATGCGCTTGGTGTCGGGAACCATCGATCGGCGTCTTTGATCGGAACAAAGGCCGATTTAAGCCGCCCCGTCAGGAAAGACAATTTGCGCGGCTTGCGGCTTGCAGCTCAGGACGCGCCCATCACCGCCGGCTCGCGCGATCGGCGCGCCACGCCCTTGGCGGCCGCGACTCCCTTCGGGAAGCCGCTGCGGTCGGCGTAGGACCGCCGGCTGCGGCCGGGGCGTTGCTGTGCGGCGGCGTCCTGCGCGGCGATGTAATCGAGCGCGGTGATGCCGCCGACCATCAAGAGCGACAACGCGACGCTGCCTTTGCGCGGATTGCTGATCCGCAGCTCCGAGAGCAGGGTCGCGATGTCGAGGCCGTCACCTGCGACGCGGCTCCACAGCCCGGCCTTCTTGTCGACGGACAGCGACATGACGCCGCTGAAAATCTCGCGCACGCCGAAGGCGCGGACCAGAGGCTCCCGTCCCCGCATGCCGAGCGCGCCGGTGACGCGGCGCGGCGCCAACAGCTCGATGGTGCCGAGGCCGATGCTGAACCAGCCCAGCGCGCGGGCGAGCCGGTCGGTGGATGTGAGCGAGCTCGGGCCCGAGCGGATGACCTTCGGATCGCCTTCCGACCTCGCGAAATTGGAAAGATAATACATCGCTGTGCTCATCCTGCTCATGCTGTTCGTCTTCGCTGCCTACGGCCTCAGCATCACCTTGACGCAACTGTCCTGCTTGTCGCGGAACATGCGGTACATCTCGGGTCCCTGTTCCAGCGCTGCGGTGTGGGTAATCACGAAGGAGGGATCGATCTGGCCCTGCTCGATGCGGTGTATGAGCTCGTCCGCCCAGCGATGGACGTGGGTCTGTCCGGTGCGCATGGTGAGCCCCTTGTTCATGAAGGCGCCCATCGGGACATGATCGGAGAAGCCGCTGTAGACGCCGGGGACGGAGATGATACCGCCGGGCCGGCAGACATAAATGATCTCGCGCAGCACATGCGGCCGGTCGCTTTCCAGCATCAGCATCTGCTTGGCGCGGTCGAGCAGCGTGTCCGGTTGTCCGGCATTGACATGCGATTCCATGCCGGTGGCGTCGATGCACTTCTCCGGACCTTTGTTGTCGGTGAGCTCGTTGAGCCGCTCCAGCACGCTCTCCTGCTCGAAATCGATCGTGATCGCGCCGGCGGCTTCCGCCATCGCGAGCCGCTCGGGAATGCAGTCGATGGCGACGACCTGCTTGGCGCCGAGCAGCAGCGCGCTGCGGATCGCCATCTGGCCGACGGGACCGCAGCCCCAGACCGCGACCGTGTCGGTCGGCTCGATATCGCAATGGACAGCCGCCTGCCAGCCGGTCGGGAAGATGTCGCCGAGCATCACCGCCTGTTCGTCGGAAATGCTGTCGGGGATTTTGATGTTGGTGGTGTCCGCAAACGGCACCCGGAGATATTCGGCCTGCCCGCCGGGATAGCCGCCGGTGATGTGGGTGTAGCCGAACAGCCCGGCCGTGGTGTGGCCGAAGACCTTGTCCGCGACCTGCTTGTTGCGATTGGTGGTCTCGCAGACCGAATAGTTCCCGCGCTTGCACTGCTCGCATTCGCCGCAAATGATCGTGAAAGGCACCACGACGCGGTCGCCCTTGCTCAGCCTGCCGTTGACGCCGGAACCGACCTCGACGACCTCGCCCATCATCTCATGGCCCATGATGTCGCCGGGCATCATCGCCGGGATATAATTGTGGAACAGGTGCAGGTCCGAACCGCAGATGGCGCAGCCCTTCACCTTCACGATGGCGTCCCGCTCATGCTCGATTTCTGGATCGGTGACGGTGTCGCAGCGGATGTCCTCCTTGCCGTGCCATACCAGCGCTTTCATGTGAGCCTCCGGAGAAGAAATCTCCATGCAAGCAAGTCCGATCCTTGGGGAAGGTTGCTAGCGCGCCGCGCAATTTTTCGCGGAGCCCCGAAGCGGGCGGCGTCACCTTGCCTCCCCAAAGTCCCGGCGTTAGCTTGGCGCGGCATTGATCTTCGCTGACACCGCAAGCGGGAGCGACCTCGATGAGCTTTGATTTCCCAATCGCGCCGCCGATCCTGGTCAAAGACAGTCCGAAGCCGCGCCGGCTGGAAACGCTTCAGCAGGCGCAGGGCTTTGCCGAGGAGGCGCTCGCCGTCAGGCGGACGCCGTTCTGGCGCGACGCCCACCGCCGCTTGGCCGATGCGAAGTCGGAGGAGGACGCCATTGAAGCGATTGGCGCGCTGCGCGAGCTTCTGATGGACGAAGGACTGCTGGCGTCCTCCGACAGCAGCCTGGATTAGAGGCATCAGGGCGTCATCGCGAGGAGCGAAGCGACGAAACAATCCAGACTACACCCGCGGAGAAAGTCTGGATTGCTTCGCTTGCGCTCGCAATGACGCTGGAGGTTGGGTGCACGTTTGCCCGATTCATTCAGATCGGCGACTGCTCTAGCGCGCAATCTCCGCCTTCGATACCACGATCTCCGTGATCAGGCCGTCGCGGCCGAACGGTTGCATCCGCTGCTCGACGTCAGCCAGCATCGCGTCCACCTTGTCGCCGAGCACTTGCCGCGAGGAGGTCGAGAACGTGAGCACGCGCTGCGCGAGATCCCGCGCGGTCATCTTGTGACAGCTTTCGACCTCGATCGTTTCAGCAAGATGAAATCGCGTACCCCCTACAACGGCCGCGATACCCTTGCGGTAGCGCTCGCCTCCGTCCGTTCCCGACCAAAAGCGCCGGCCCTCGTTGTAGGCGTCGAGCCAGGGATTGCGGCCGCCGGCTGCGGAGCGTGCCGAGCAGACGACGATCGCCCCGTTCGGTGCGACCAGGCGGTCAAACAGTGCAGCGAGGGCTGCGCGATCCATCCAGTGCAGGGCTCGGCCGATGGTGACGACATCGAAGCTGCCGAGCTCACGCGGCAACTCCTCGGCCCGGCCTTCGATCAATTTGAACGCTGCTCCGGCGCGTGCGGCCGCGTCCTTTGCCGCCGCGATCATGGCGGGTTCCGGATCGACGCCGACAATGCGGCCGACGTAAGGGGCAAAGCCGAGCGCAAGCAGCCCCGGCCCGGTGCCGAGATCGATCAGCGCATGCTGCTTGGAGAGCGATAGCCGCTCCGCCACGGTCCGGAAGAACGCGTCCGGATAGGGCGGACGGAAGCGCGCGTAGAGCGGAACGGTGGTGGCGAAGCGGCCCATGTCGAGTGAGCTATCGTGTCCTGGCCGGTATCGCGAGCGGCCATAGATCAATTTTTCGTTCGTGCCACACGCCCAATGTTCCTTCCCGCGTGCAGCTTGATTTGCGTCCCTGACGCATCGTATAGTCGCGAGATCGGCGCTCGTTCTGGACGGAGGTTCGATCGATGCGCGTCGCATTTGCCTTGGCGGGCCTCGGTGGCTTCAACGCTCACGGCGCGGGGTTCCTGGCGGCGGCCAAAAAATGGAGCGTCAAGCCGGAGCTCGTGACCGCGACCAGCGGACAAATCCTTGTGCTCGCCGATTGGCTGAGCGGCAAGGATCTGCGGGAGAGCGTGATCACGCGGGAGCGCGAAAGCAATCCGCTGGCGCAACTGCAGACCATGCTCTTCGGCTATCCGGGCGTGTTCAGGCCGGCCTATCCGGAAGCGCTGGCGCGTTTGGCATCCTGGCCGAATGCCAAGGAGAGCCTGCTCAAATCGATCGCCGACCGCCTGCTGCCCGCGCAGGAATATGTGCCGGCGCGGCCCGACTCCGAGTTTCAGGCTGTGGCCGATATCTTGAATGCGAGTTCGATCGGCATTCTCTTCAACAGTTACGAACCGGGCACCGGCACCGGCTTCCTTTACGGCAACAGGGCCGCCAGGGAGCTGATGCCGTCGGAAAAAGCGATCCCGAAACAGCGTCCCGTCCAGGCAGGTCTCAAGCGCGACCTGCGCTATGTGGCCGATGTGTCGGCCGAGCGGGCCATCCTTCCGATCACGGCGGAGGCGGTCAAATCCGCCCTGTGGCTGTCGCTCTACGGCTTCCATGACATGCCGGGCGGGCGGATGGACGGCGCCTATCACCGCTCCTGCATCCTCTCCGAGCTGCATGTGTTCGACCGCATCTTCGTCGCCCGTCCGCTCGCCAACGGCTGGTATGGCA